>DAORUY010000054.1:0-14858 GCA_035433445.1 Paracoccaceae bacterium | reverse complement strand
GCTATGTCTGCCACAGCCAGATGATCCGCCCGATGCGCGACGAGGTGGAACGCTACGGCCACTACAGTCTTGCGGCGGAATCGATGTATGACCATCCGTTCCAGTGGGGGTCCAAACGCACCGGACCGGATCTGGCCCGTGTCGGTGGCCGCTATTCGGACGAATGGCATGTCGCCCACCTGACCGATCCGCAATCGGTCGTGCCGGAATCGGTGATGCCGAAATACGGTTTCCTGCTCGACCGCGAGGTCGACACGCAGGACGTGCAGGCCAAACTCGAAACGCATGCCATGGTCGGCGTGCCCTATACGAGCGAGATGATCGAAGCTGCGCTGGCCGACTTTGCGGCGCAGGCCGATCCTGACAGCGACTATGCAGGTCTTCAGGAGCGCTATCCCAAGACGGCTGTCAGCAACTTCGACGGTCAGCCGGGCGTGAGTGAAATGGATGCACTTGTCGCCTATTTGCAGGTGTTGGGCACGATGGTCGATTTCTCGACCTTCCAGCCTGACGCAAGCCGATAGGGGGACGTGATGGATCTTTATTCGATCTTGCGGGAGTTTGCCGACAGCTGGGCGCTTCTGGTTCTGTTCGGCCTCTTCCTCGTGGTGATCTTGTGGGCTTTCCGCCCCGGTTCGCGCGCGGTGCACGACGACATTTCGCAAATTCCCTTCCGGCATGAAGACAAACCCGCACCAGAGGGGGCACGCTCCCCCAAGGTGAAGGAGGCCTGAGATGAGCAAAAAACCAATCAAGACAAAGGTCGATCCGGGCACCACGGGCCATTCCTGGGACGGGATCGAGGAATTCGACAATCCGATGCCCCGCTGGTGGCTGTGGACCTTCTACGCCACGATCATCTGGGGCATCGCCTATACGATTGCCTATCCCGCCTGGCCGTTGATCAGCGGCGCGACCGCAGGCCTTCTGGGCTACTCGACCCGGGCGGAAGTGGCCGCTGACATCAAGCGGTTCGAAGACGCCAACGCCCCGATTGAGGCGAAACTTGTGGCGACAGATCTGACACAGATCGCCGCTGACCCGGAACTGGCCAACTACACCCAGAATGCCGGTGGCGCGGTGTTCAAGACCTGGTGCGCCCAATGTCATGGGGCCGGGGCTGGTGGCGCCAAAGGGTTCCCCAACCTTCTGGACAACGACTGGCTGTGGGGTGGCACGATCGAGGATATCCACGCGACGATCACGCACGGCATTCGCAATACGACCGATGCGGATGCCCGGTTCTCTCAGATGCCTGCGTTCGGGGAAATGCTTGAACCTGCCGACATCGACGCCGTGGTCAACCATGTCTTGAACATTTCCGGGCAGGAACATGATGCAGCGCTGGCCACCAAGGGTGTGCAGGTCTTTGCCGACAACTGCGCAGCTTGCCATGGCGATGCAGGTACCGGCGACCGGGCACAGGGCGCTCCGAACCTGACGGATGCGATCTGGCTATATGGTGGCGATGCCGCAACCCTGACCGAGACGGTGACAAAGGCGCGTTATGGCGTGATGCCCGCCTGGACAGGGCGTCTGTCAGAGGCGGATATCCGCGCCGTTGCCGGATATGTGCACAGCCTGGGCGGCGGCGAGTAACCTGCCAGTCCGCGAAAGAACAAAGCCCCCGGTCCCGCCGGGGGCTTTTTGCTTTGGAAAAGGCAGGATCAGTGGTTTGTCTCTTCAGGATGATGCCAGCGGCGCCCCCACCAGAAATACTGATCCAGCGCCTGGCGTTCCTTGTCTTGCTCGACCCGACGATCAATGTCGTCGGCCCGGGTTGCAATCATCAGGCTTCTTGCAAGAATTTCCAACATTTTGTCCTCCGTTGATCTGGACTTCATGCTTGAAAATTAGCCCGTTCTTGCAGAACATTCGACTCAGCGATAATTCTTACATGTAAGGATTTCTAACATATCTATCTGGCGGAACTTTCCAGCGCTCTCGTCGCTGCGGGCTTTTGCCGCGTTTGCGGAGGCGGAGACGCTGGAGCAGGCGGGTGCCGCCATCGGCGTGACGCATGCCGCGATCTCGCAGCAGATCCGTGGACTGGAGGCCTATCTGGGGCTGCGGCTGGTCGAACGTGACGGGCGCCGCCTTTCGTTGACCGCCGATGGCCGCAAACTCGCCGCCGCGTTGCAAGACGGCTTTGGCCAGATCGCACGCTGTCTGGCGGAGCTTTCAGGGGCCGACCGTGCCCGCCCCTTGCGCGTGACCACCACGCCGGCTTTTGCCGGGGGCTGGCTGATGCCCCGCCTGTCGGACTTTCGCGCAAACCATCCTGGGGTCGATCTGGTGATCGACGCGACGGCCGATCTGCGCCGCTTGGGCGAAGAAGCCGATATCGCGATCCGTTTCGGGAATGGCGATTGGGCGGGAACCCAATCGTACCTCTTGCTGCGGACCCCCGTTGTTGTTGTCGCTTCGCCGTCGCTGATTCCGCCGGGAAGCCTGCGGACCCTTGACCAGTTGGCGCACCATGCCTGGTTGCAGGAACTGGGCACGAACGAGGCGACCGCCTTTCTGGAAAGCCATGGCCTCAGCCGTCAGGGTGGGGCGGGATTTGTCTCGCTTCCGGGCAATCTGATGCTTGATGCGGCGCGCGACGGCCAGGGGATCGCGGTTATCGCCCGTGCCTTTGTGGAGGCTGACATAGCCGCAGGGCGCTTAAGCCTGCTTTACGAGGACGATGACCGCGAGGGCTATTTTCTGGTGACACCGACCGGCCCGCAACGCCCCCCGGTTCAGGCGTTCTGTCGCTGGGCGTCGCGACAGGCCGGGCGGGTTTGATGCAGGTCAAGGACGACGCGGCAATAACATGCGAGAAGGACCAAGCCCCCGGATACAAATCCTTTGGGCTGCACCGGCATCCCGTCCTGTTCGCGCGTTTCCTGAGGATGCCGGTGCACTTTCTCCTGCCAAGTGTCGCCCTATCCCATTTCCGGCACGCCACCGCGTTCGCGGATGCGGCGTGAATCGACACTGGTGATCCAAATGGCAAGGCCGATCCAGCACAGCACATAACTCGCCCCTGCCAGCAAGACGATCTCGCCGGGTACCGGGCCGATATCGGCGCGATTGATGAAACCCGCAAAACTCTGGACGGGCACCGGATGAACTGTGATCTTGCCGCAATAGGCAAGTGTCTGGATCAGCAGGATCCACAGGTAATTGCTGCGCACCCGCCGGGCCACGGCCGTCATGTAGGTCACGTGATAGCGGGGGTGGGAATAATCCTCCGCCAGTTTTCTTTGCCAGTTCTCTTCGGTATGCAGATCGCCGTCCTGCAGCATTGGCACGTAAAAATGCCGCTCCAGCCAACGTGATCGTGCCCGCCAGACGCTGAAATAGCGATAGCGCCGCGCTTCGAGCGCCAGGAAGAGCATGATGAGGATCCCCACCAGCACCAGCGGCAGGGGCGAGGCTCCGGGCGAAGAATAGGTGATCGAAAGTGCAACGCCCAGCGTCACGACCGACCAGTTGGTGGTCGTATCAAGCCGCGTTCGCCAGACGGTGCTGCGATAAACCTCTCCCCGGTAAAGATGGGCGATTGCCCCGATTTCGGCGGCGGAAAACTCGGATCCTTCGCCCGCGCGGCGTTTTTCGGTCATGGCTCTTCCCCTCCTTGCACATCGCGTCTCGCACCATTTGGCGCCGGTCCGGATCAGTCCGCCAAATTTTTCCCGCCGGTCAGTTGCAGGTGATACTGGCAATATCCGCATAGCTTTCCGGGTAGCGCGCGGCCCCCATCACCCAGCCTATCTGCGTTTCATCCCAGCCGTTCACATATTCCCAGACGACCGTGCCGTCCGCTGTCACCTCGAAAGCGCGGCCTGCGTCGGTTTCGGCGATCAACAGATTGCCGTTCGGTTCAAGTTCCTGCTTACCCCGGTAAGGCGAATAGAAACGGTTTTGCCCGTCCGTCTGATAGGCGACGCTGTGGCCCGCTGTGGCAGGGTCGATCACCAGAATCCGGCTCCCACCGAGCTTGCCCAAGAAGTCATTCTCAGCAGACGGATCGCCTGCCGGGCGGTTGTCGAACATGGCAATCGTTCCATCGGGGCGGAAATCAGGATCATGTTGCGACAGGTTCGGCCCGGCGAACCACCACTTCACGGCATGGGTCTGACGGTCGATCACCCAAAGCTGTGACAGGTTGCGGCTGGACACCAGCAGATCGCCGGCGCGAAACATCGGGAAGGCCGGGGCCGTAGCGCTTGACAGAACTTCCACGTCGTTCACATGCAAGACGTCGTCAAGGCGGGCATGGTTGGTCTGCACCAACCCCGTGCCCGGCCCGTCCTGAAGGGCTTTGAGAAGGTCGATCTCCTCCAGCTTCTCGCCGGTATCAGGATCGAAGCGCGCGATGTGATCGAAGATGAAGGGGCGAGGCGCGATGGTCATGTCCGTTTGCGTATCTGGGGTGATCGGAGTCCAGATGTCGCCCGCCTCATCCACGAAGACCGAATGGTGGTTGCGGTCGTGATTACGCCATTTGATTTTGCCGCAGGCATCGAACCGCACCAGTCCGCGCCCATCCAGATTGGCGACGATATCGCCATTTGGATAAAGATATTCGCCATGGATCAGCGCATGGTAGCGATGGTTCATCTCGTCTGGCGCGATCTTGAAAAAGTCGATTGGCCATTCCTTCAGAAGCGCGCCATCGGCAGCGTAAAGCCGGAAGCCCAGCGTCTGGCCGAAAAGGCCCGATAAAAGGGTGACACCGGGCTGCATGCGGTCCGGCTGGCTGATCGTCACGCCGTTGCCGTCATGGCCGCGCGGACGCAGATGTTGGGACGGCCTCGCCTTGATCGCGTCGCGCGAATAACTCACCAGATCGGAAACCCCGCCGATCGCGGTGCGCAAGAGGCCCGACGGCGGACGGCCCGTCGTGCCCAGGCCAAGCCCCAGCATGAAAGCCAGGAATGTTGCACCCGTAACCGGGACCAGCCAGAAAGCGCGCCCGTTCTTGAATCTCTGTGACATTTCGTTCACTGGCCTCTGCCGGTCTTTCAGGTAGCATAGGGCAGAAAGCTTCGGGTCTCGCAACAAGTCTGTGTCCCAGACCCGAAGCCGCCGGTTTGTCCCGCCACTGTTGACCTAGGTCAATGCTGCGGTGCGGCTTGGCGCGCATAAGGGGCGCGACGCGAACAATGATCGGGCGACTGGCCATGAGCCCCAATGATTCTCCCCCCGCACTTTATGCGGCACACGAACCCATATTTCCCCGCCGGGTGAAAGGGAACTTCCGCAACCTGAAATGGGTCATCATGGCGGTGACGCTGGGGATCTATTATCTGGTTCCGTGGATCCGCTGGGACCGAGGGCCGGAGCTGCCCGATCAGGCGGTTCTGGTCGATCTGGCCAACCGGCGCTTCTTCTTCTTCATGGTCGAGATATGGCCCGAGGAATTCTATTTCGTGGCCGGCCTTCTGATCATGGCGGGGCTGGGGCTTTTCCTATTCACGTCGGCGCTCGGCCGGGTTTGGTGCGGGTATACCTGCCCGCAGACAGTCTGGACGGATTTGTTCATCCTCGTCGAACGCTGGATCGAGGGTGACAGGAATGCGCGTGTGCGGCTCTATCACCAGAAGCTGGATGCGCATAAGATCCGCCTCAGAGCAATCAAATGGACGGTCTGGTTCCTGATCGGGCTGGCCACCGGTGGGGCGTGGATCTTCTATTTCACCGACGCGCCGACGCTGTTTTGGAACCTCATTCATGGCACCGCCCATCCGGTTGCCTACATCACCATGGCGGTTCTGACGCTGACCACCTTCTTCTTTGGTGGCTTTGCGCGCGAACAGATCTGTATCTACGCCTGTCCCTGGCCGCGGATTCAGGCGGCAATGATGGACGAAGATACGCTGACCGTCGCCTATCGCGACTGGCGGGGCGAGCCGCGCGGCAAGCTGCAGAAGGCGGGCGAGGAGGGAGCGGATCGGCAGGGCGATTGTATCGACTGCATGGCCTGCGTGAATGTCTGCCCGATGGGCATCGACATCCGCAATGGCCAGCAGATGGAGTGCATCACCTGCGCGCTGTGCATCGATGCCTGCGACGAGGTGATGGACCGGATCGGCAAGCCCCGTGGCTTGATCGACTATATGGCCCTGAAGGACGAGGCGGCTGAACGGGCTGGCGGCGCGCCCAAGAATGTCTGGAAACACATCTTCCGCCCCCGCACGATCCTTTACACAACGCTCTGGGCTTCAGTCGGCATTGCGATGGTGGTGGCGCTTTTCATGCGCTCGCCGATCGGGCTAAACGTGTCGCCGGTGCGCAATCCGCTGTTTGTCACGCTTGCGGACGGCACGATCCGCAACACCTACGAGGTGCGCCTGCACAACAAGCACGGCGAGCCCCGGCCCTTCCATATCTCGCTGACGGCGGAGGAGCCGCTGACCCTGTCACTTGAGGGGCAGGAGCAAACCGTGGTCACGGTTCCCGCCGACGAAACACTGACCCAGCGTATTTATGTTACAGCTGCGCCGGGGTCCAAGGCGGCCGAAGGCGGGCAGCTCGACATGCGGTTCTGGGTTCTTGATCTGACAACCACGACGGATCGGGTCAGCGCCGATACGGTCTTCCACGGGAAGGGGCAGTGACATGGCGCGCGAACTAACCGGGCGCAAGGTGCTGGCGATTGCTGTTGGGGCATTCGGGCTGATCATCGGGATGAATGTCCTGCTTGCGGTGAAAGCGGTGCAGACTTTTCCGGGGCTGGAGGTGCCGAATTCTTACGTCGCCTCTCAGGTCTTCGACGCCGAACGCGCCGCGCAGGAAAAACTCGGCTGGACGCTTGAGTATCGTTACGATGCGGGCGAATTGATCTTGTCGTTCCGCGATCAGGCGGGCCAGCCGGTCGAGGCGCGCGAAATCAGCGCGCTCGTCGGTCGCACGACGGAGGCGGTCGAAGACAAACGGCCCGATTTCACCTATCGTGGCGGTGACTTCGTTGCGCCGCTGGCGCTGGGAAAGGGGGCCTGGATGATCCTTCTTGAGGCACGCGCGGAAGATGGCACCCGATTTCACCAACGCCTTGATCTGTTCGTGAAGGGCTAGGGGATGAGTTACGCTGAAAGCCCGTCACTTTCGGCCTGCCCGGCCTGTGTGGCCCTGCCCGCGACCGAGATGCTGGCCGAAAGCCGCAGGCGCGCGGCGGATGTCGGCATTGTCCTGTCAGTGCCGACTGCCCAGGACGCGACCGCGATTTCTGTGATCGAAAACCGGCTTTCGGCGCTGGCCGGGGTTCAGGCGGCGCGGGTGAACCTGACGTTGAAACGCGTCACGGTCGCAGCGCGGCCCGAGGTGTTGCCCGAACATCTGATCGCCGTGCTGGCCGATGCGGGTTATCCGGCGTTTGAGCTGGACGCGGCGATGCTGTCCACGTCCGAAAGCGAACGGCGCGGACGCGATCTGCTGATGCGTCTGGGTGTCGCCGGCTTTTCCATGATGAACATCATGCTTCTGTCGGTGGCGGTCTGGTCGGGCGCCGAAGATGCAACGCGCGATCTTTTCCACTGGATCAGCGCGATGATCGCCCTGCCCACGCTGGTCTTCGCGGGCCAGCCGTTCTTTCAGTCCGCGCTCGCCTCGCTCAAGGCGCGCAAGCTGGGGATGGATGTGCCAATTTCACTGGCGCTGATCCTCGCGTCCTCCATCTCTTTGTTCGAGACGATCAAGGGCGGTCATCACGCCTATTTCGATGCGGCCGTGTCGCTGTGTTTCTTCCTGCTCGCGGGGCGTTACCTGGATTACCGCAGCCGTGCGGCCGCGCGGTCGGCGGCAGAGGAACTCGCGGCGCTGGAGGTACCACGTGCAATCTTGCTGCGGGACGGCAGGGAAGCCCTGGTGCCGGTGGCCGAGGTCGCAGTCGGCGATCTGGTGCTTGTCCGGCCCGGTGGCCGGATGCCGGTTGACGGTGTTGTCACGCAAGGCCAGTCGGAACTGGACCGTTCGCTACTGACCGGGGAAACCCTGCCGGTTCCTGCTGCGGTGGGCAGCATGGTCAGTGCGGGCGAGGTGAACCTGACCGGGCCGCTGACCCTTCGCGTTACGGCGGCGGGCAAGGACAGCTCGCTTCACCGTATGGCCGATCTGGTCGCGGTCGCCGAAAGCACCAAGAACCGTTACATGTCGCTCGCCGACCGGATGGCGCGGCGCTATTCGCCGGCGGTGCATCTGCTGGCGCTATCGTCTTTCATCGGCTGGATGATCCATTCTGGCGGCGATGTGCGCCTTGCCGTCAATGTGGCGGCGGCGGTTCTGATCATCACCTGCCCCTGCGCGCTGGCCCTTGCGGTGCCTTCGGTCGTGACGGCGGCGTCGGGCAAACTTTTCCGCATGGGCCTGTTGGTGAAAGACGGCACTGCGCTGGAACGGCTGGCAGAAGTGACCCATGTCGTCTTCGACAAGACGGGCACGCTGACCATGGGCGCGCCGGTGCCATCGAACCTCGACATGCTGTCGGCGGATGATCTTGCTGTCGCGGCGGCACTTGCGGCGGGGTCGGCACACCCTCTGTCGCGCGCGCTGGGCGAGGCGCTGGCGGCGCGCGGGATCAGGCCCGCTGCCGTGTCGGCTATCCATGAAAAGGCGGGTTACGGGGTTGAAGGGCAGTGTAACGGGCGCCGGGTACGTCTCGGGCGTGCGAGCTGGCTTCAGGCCACGCCTGTCGCCGAGACTGCGACCTATCTGGGGGCGGAGGGCGAAACGCCCGTCGCCCTGATCTTCCAGGACCGGCTGCGACCCGGTGCCGCGCGCGCGGTGACCGAGCTGAAGAAGGCGGGTCTGGCAGTCACGCTTCTGTCGGGTGATGCCGAAGCGCCGGTTGCTGCGATGGCGATGGGGCTAGGGATCGGCGAATGGCGCAGCGAAGTCCTGCCCGCCGAAAAGGCCGCCTTCATCACCACTCTGACCGCTGGGGGCGCGCGCGTTCTGATGGTCGGCGACGGACTGAACGATACGGTCGCCTTGGCCTCCGCGCATGTTTCCGTCTCGCCTGCGTCGGCGCTCGATGCGGCGCGGGTTGCGTCTGACATCGTGCTATTGGGGCAAGATCTGGGCCCGATCGTCGACGCCCGGCGCATCGCGGTTCAGGCGCGGCGGCGGATCAAGCAGAACTTCGCCCTGTCATTGGCCTACAATGTCGTGGCAGTGCCGGTGGCGCTGGTCGGTCTGGCGACGCCGCTGATCGCTGCGCTGGCCATGTCGACCTCCTCCCTGACCGTGACGCTCAACGCCCTCAGACTGAAGTAGGTGCCACGATGGAGATGCTGGCAATCCTGATCCCGGTGTCGCTTTTTCTAGGCGGACTTGGTCTTGTGGCCTTCGTCTGGGCACTGCGCTCGCGTCAGTTTGAAGATCCAGAAGGCGATGGCCATCGCATCCTGCGCAAGGATTGGGACGACCGTCCAAAACCATAGGGCCACGGTTCCGAAGTTTAGGGGCCGAATACCACGCATTCATTGCCGCGCGCGACCAGCCGACGACAGGCCAGATCGGCATTTTCCTGCGTCAGGCCGACAAAGGTCGCATCGAACGCGCCCTTGCGGCTGGACACTTTGCGCAGCGCGTCGTTCAGCGTCGACATTTCCACAAGTGCGGTCCGCAGGAGTTCCCGCTCGGCATTATAACGCGACGGGAAGCTGCCGACATTGATCCCCCATTCGTGCCCGCCCGAGGTCGAGACCCGCGTCACGATCTCCAGCTCTTCGGCTACAGCGGGTTCTGCGGCAGGTTCCGCCGATGCGAGCACGATCTGCGGCTCTTCCGTGGTTATGGGCGCGGGTGCCGGTGCTTCCAGAACGACGGTTTCGGCCATGTCCTCTGGCACTTCTTCAGCCGGTGCGGCTTCCGGTGCGGCGCTGATGATCAGCTCCTCTTCCGGTAAAAGGGGGGTGATCGGCGAAACGTTCGCAGGTTCTGCCAACAGGGCAACGGCCGGTTCGGCTTCGGCTATGGTGTCCAGCGCGCTGGCGGGTGCCGCCGCCACGGCAAGGGCCGGTGGTTCTGTCCTAAGTCCTGCGGGCCGTGCCTGTGGGCGCAGCATGTCGGCGGGCGCGGCAAGACTGGCCAGGACTTCTTCCTCAGGTGCGACGACTGGCTGTTCCGTCCCAGCGTCGGCCATCGCCAGCGTTTCAGGCTGCGGGGCGGTTGTCTGCTCAAACTCCGGGACGTCGGCCTGTGCTTCGGCAAGGGCCGCGTCGATCGTATCGGCCATGCTTTCCATCAACTCATCTGTCGCTGAAGCCATCTGGTCCGCCTCTGCCACAATCTGCGCGTCGGCGCCTGCTTCCGCCGAGCTCTCAGGCGGAAGTGCGGCCAGCGCGACGGGTGCGGTTGCCGATGGGCGGGCACGCGGCAACGGGCTTTCCTCGACTGCGCCATTCACGCGGATTGTCTTGCCGGATGGCGGAATCGACGGATCGACCGTGGCTGCAATGGCCTCGGCCAAGAGATCCTCGTCCGGCTCCACATCGTCGCCATTATAGGCAATCGCTGGCGGCGGCTGGACGGCGGCCTTGTTCGGCGCCTTGCCGAAGCCAAGGTCGAGAAGCTCGACGATGCGCGCGTTGCGGCTGGCGGTGGATTTCCCGCCAAAGACGGTTGCGATGATCCGCTTGTTACCACGCTGCGCTGAGGCGGTCAGGTTGAAGCCCGCAGGCGAAGTATAGCCCGTCTTGATCCCGTCCGCGCCTTCGTAGCTGTCGAGAAACCGGCGGTTCGTCGAAGCGACCTGCGCCATGCCCGCGTCGGCCGTCCTGCGCGAGAAGATATTGTAATATTGCGGGAAATCGAAAAACAGCCGCCGACCGAGCGTGGTCATGTCACGGGCGGTGGAAAGGTGCCCTTCGGCGGTCAGGCCGTTGGCGTTGTGGAACGTGGTGCGCGTCATGCCCAAGGCTTTCGCCGTGCGATTCATCCGGGCGGCGAACGCTTCGCGATTGCCCTCGATCGCATCGCCGATGGCCGCGGCGGCGTCATTGGCGGATTTGATCGCGGCGGCGCGGATCAGATAGCGCATCGCGATTTTCTGGCCAGCGCGCAGACCCAGCCGCGATGGCGGCTGGCTGGCGGCATATTTCGAAACCGTGACCATCGTGTCGAGCGAGATTTCGCCATGCTCAATCGCCTCGAACGCGATGTAGAGCGTCATCATCTTGGTGAGAGATGCCGGATGCAGGCGCGCATCGGCGTTGGTCTCGTGCAGCACTTCGCCGGTGCGGGCGTCGATGACGAAATCGGCATAGGGCGCGGCCAGTGCCGCCAGCGGCAAAAGCGCGAATGCCAGCGCCAGAATTCCTACGGCCCATGCATAAGATATGCACCGCCGAACATGGGCGAAGATGTTTGTCACTGCCTACTGCCTCATCCCGGACGTTGCCGGGTTATTTTTGATTTGCCCTACGATAGCATAGGGCCCCGAAGGCGAAAACACCTTTTTCTTCAATGGCTTTGAAGCCGTTTTGAAAGCTGGGTTCAGTCCGTTTTCGCCCGGGAAGTCTATATGTGGTAGGCGATTATACTTTCGCCCCAACATAGGCTAGCTACTGACCGGTGGTTCTGGCCTCTATCCGCTCCACCAGGGCCGGTACTTCGCCGATGCCCGTCAACTGGGCGAACCGCGCCTGATCCTGTGGTGGCATGCTTTCTTCCAGCGCCCAGGTCAGGTCGTGGGGGATATGCGCGCCCCATCCGCCTGCCTCGATCATCGGCAGCACGTCGGATCTAAGCGAATTTCCGACCATCAAGGCCCGCGCGGCACCGCTGCCATGGCGTCCGAACACCCGCGCATAGGTTGCTGGTGTCTTGTCCGACACGATTTCCACCGCGTCGAAAAGGTCACCCAAACCAGATTGCGCCAGCTTTCGTTCCTGATCCAGAAGATCGCCCTTCGTCACCAGCACCAGCTTGTAGTGCCCTCCAAGCGCGCGCACCGCCTGTTCCGCGTCGGGCAGAAGCTCGATCGGATGGGCCAGCATCTCTTGCCCCGCCCGGATCAGTTCGGCAATGACCGGGGCAGGCACCCGTTCGTCCGTCACTTCGATCGCCGTTTCGATCATCGACAACACAAATCCCTTAACCCCGAACCCATAGTGGCCAAGGTTGCGCCGCTCAGCCGCGAGAAGCCGGTCGTGCAGATGGTCGGGGTCGGTGAAATCGGCCAGAAGGGTGGCGAAGCGGTCCTGCGTCAGGCGGAAAAAACGTTCATTGTGCCAAAGCGTGTCGTCCGCATCGAAGCCGATGGTTGTGAGCCTGTCCATGAGCGGTGCCTCCTGTGCGGGATTGACTCATCGCAACTCTTTTCTCATCCGGTCAAGGGATTATACTAGTGAGCCTGACATGACCCGATTCCCCGGTGGAGTTTTACCCTTGGCGCCTCGCTCTCCCAGATTGTCCGATCATCGGGACGGCGCCGATGGCGAAACCTCCGTCGTCACTAAGGTCCGCCCCAAGACCCAGCGACCACCATTGTACAAGGTGCTTTTGCTCAACGACGATTACACGCCGATGGAATTTGTCGTTCACATTCTGGAACGGTTCTTCGGGCTCAATCACGCACAAGCGTTCGAGATCATGCTGGCTGTCCACAAGAAGGGGCTGGCGGTCGTGGGCGTCTTTTCCTTCGAGGTGGCGGAAACCAAGGTGGCGCAGGTGATGGACTTCGCCCGCCGCCATCAGCATCCGCTGCAATGCACGATGGAAAAGGAATAGGGCAGGGGTGGCCAATTCCCGTCTTTCCGACGCGCTGGAAGGCCCCGGCGCCCTGCCGCCTGAGGGGCGCATTCTGGTCCTGCGACCAGGGGTGGACAGTGACCTGTCGGCCCTGCCGCCCGACCGGACGCTGATCGTCACCGGCTTTTGCCCGGACGCGGATCGGCTGACGGGGCAGGGCTGGCAAGTTGCGGAGGAGGCCGAAGGGGATTTCGCGGCGGCGGTGCTGTTCTTGCCACGCGCCCGCGCGCTGGCCCGCGCTATGGTCGCCACGGCCAGCGCGGCAGTGGTGCCGGGGGGGGCGGTATGGATCGACGGGCAAAAGCATGACGGCATCGACAGTGCTCTGAAAGATGTGCGTGCGCGTGCTGAAGTGGGCGCGAACCTGACCAGGGCCCACGGACGCTGTTTTTCCTTCACCAATCCCGGCGCGGCGGCTTTCACCGATTGGGTGGCATTATCGTCAGAGGTGGTGCCGGGGTTCATCACCCGCCCCGGCGTCTTTTCTGCGGACGGGATCGACCCGGGATCGGCACTGTTGGCAGCCCATCTGCCGAAGGATCTGAAGGGCAAAGGGGCTGACCTTGGCGCGGGATGGGGCTGGCTTGCCGCGCAAGTCCTGGCGCGCGACGCGGTGAAGGAACTGCATCTGGTCGAGGCAGAGGCCGAGGCATTGGCCTGCGCACGCGAGAATGTCCGCGACCCCCGGGCCGAGTTCCACTGGGCCGATGCGACGCGCTTCAGCGCAGGCAAGGCGCTTGATTTCGTGGTGATGAACCCGCCTTTCCATCAGGGGCGCGCGGCCGATCCAGCGCTCGGCGCGGCCTTCATACGTGCCGCGCAGCGTATGTTGCAGCCGCAGGGGCAACTCTGGCTCGTCGCGAACCGGACGCTGCCCTATGAGGAGGCGCTGACCTTGGCTTTTGCCGAGGTGCGCACTATCGCCCTCGCTCAGGGGTTCAAGATTCTGGCGGCCTTCAAACCGCGCCGGATCGGAAAATAAGCCGAGAGGCCGGTCACGCTTCGACCGTGAGGAAGGGCGCGCCTTCCTCGATATGGCCGACCATTGCCGCAACCTCCCCCTCGGTCCGAAGGGCATCCAAAACCCGCTCTGCCTGATCAGCCGGAACCGCCGCCAGCAGCCCCCCCGCCGTCTGCGGATCAAAGAGCAGATCGCCCAGTGGCCCCTCGGGCGGCGTCATCCGCACCGCAGCCTGTCGGTTGGCGGGCAGAAGGCTGGACCCTTCGCCAGCGCGGGCCAGCATTTCCGCTCCGGGCAGAAGCGGCACCGAGCCAAGGTCAAGCCTTGCAGCGACACCAGAGGCTTCGAGCATCGACAAAAGATGCCCGGCCAGACCGAAGCCCGTGACATCGGTCATCGCATGGGCGACCGGCGCCAGAAGCCGCGCTGCCTGCCCCTGCGGGCGGTTCATCGAACACAACGCCCCTTCAACGATCCGGCCTGGCGCGCGCGCCGCCATCTCCGCGGCGAGGATCACGCCGGTGCCGATTGGTTTGGTCAGGATCAGCCTATCACCCGGTCGGGCGCCCGCCTGGGTGATGGGGGGCGTCACCGACAGGCCCGTGACCGTGAAGCCAATGGTCAGTTCGGCACCAAGGCTCGTATGGCCGCCCACGATATCCGCGCCTTCCGGCGCAAAGACCGACTGGGCGGCCTCCATGATCTCGCGTAGGGTTTCGGCCTGCTGATCCTCGCCCATCAGGGGCAGGATCACCTGCATGAGCGCGGCCTGCGGGCTGGCGCCCATCGACCAGATGTCCCCCAACGCATGAATGGCCGTGATCCGGGCCATCAGCCAGGGGTCATGGCTGAAGGCGCGCAGATGATCGGTGGTGAGCGTTTGATAGGCCGTGCCCATCTTCAGGATCGCCGCATCATCGCCCGCGCCCTGCACCACATCCGCCCGGAAGGGTCGTGGCAGGCGCGCCAAAGCCCGTTCCAGCACCGGCCGCCCGGCCTTTGCGCCGCACCCGCCGCAAAGCGGTCGAGTGTCCGTCTCGCCGCCGGGGGCGGGCGGCGAAACCGGCATCGGCATCACGGGCAGGGCATGAAACTTCTGCATGAAGGCGCGGTCGATCCGGTCCTTCCAGCGCCAGAGCCATGGCCCGTCGAG
>DAORUY010000053.1:0-15003 GCA_035433445.1 Paracoccaceae bacterium | reverse complement strand
CCCCTTGCGTTTGTGGCAATCCCCGAACCTGGCCGCTTCGCCGGAGAGCCGTTCTTCGGCCTGACGGGGTCTGCGGAACGCTGGCTGGATACAGGGACGCGTTATGACCGCGATCAAGATCCCGTCCGTGTCGTTGCAGTTGCACCGCCGGTCAGCGCGCCAGAACCTGCCCCGCCCCCGCCCAGCCCGGTCGAACCTGAAGTTGCAGAAGAAGTGTCGTATGCAGCACCTCTGGCAGAGCCGCAGGTGCCGTCCGACCAAGACCTACCCGATCCATTAGGGGTCGGCCACCTTGCCGAAACGATCGCGGCGGAAGTGGTCATGACGGAATCGGAATCTGAAGAGGCCCCCTTCATCGATCTGTCGTCCGCGGAAACCGAAGAGGTCGACCTGCCTGCGTCCACCACGGCCGATCCCGTGACACATGACGCGCCGCAGTCCGCCGACGACACGGCCCCGGAGGAAGCGTCACCGGCTCCAGATGTGATTGCGGACCCGGCACCCGTGGTGGCGACCGACGAAGAAGTCGGCACATCCTTTCAAAGCCGCCGTCAACCCGTTGACCAAACCGAGGAGCCGGGCGCGCGTCTGGCCGATATCGTACCGCGACTGGGCGGAATGGGCGCTGTGGCAAACGCCGCAATGACCGGCTCTGCGCAAAGCCGCGCTTTGCCGCCAGCAGTCGAGCGAATTGCATCACGCATCGCCCAGACGTCGGGACATGTGAGCCAGCCTCGTGCCGGAACCGCCAACAAGGGCCTGGTCGGTTCACTTTCGATGCCCGACATTGCGCCGGCCAATCTGGACCTGCCCCGCCTTGCTGCCGGGGCAATCGCCATGCTGTTGCTGGCCGCGGCGCTTTTTTGGGCCTTCCTCAGCAATGACGACAGTCCCGCAACCTCCGAAACGCCGCCGGTCGCGGCCCTTGAAAGCGCGGCCCCGCAGACCGTAGCGACCAGTTCCGCTCCCGCCGCCGAAACCACTGTCGCAGCGACAGAAGAGACCGCCCTTGAACCGGCGCCTGATCCGGCAGCGGGTCTGGCCCAACCCACCGTTGACGCCACCGCACCTTCCGAACAATCCGCCTTGCCGACGGGCGAAGGCAGCGCGCTCTCGGCGGCTCTCGGCGAGGCGGGCGTGCCGCATCCAGGCACCGCAACGGGTCTGCCCGACCCTGCAAGTCTGTCAAGCGACCTTCCCCTTGTCGGGCAGCCCTTGCCACAACCCTTCGGCACCTTGCTTCGGTATGATGCAAACGGGTTGATCGTGGCCACGCCCGAAGGCGTGGTGACACCGGGCGGCTTTACATTGGTCGCCGGACAGCCCGCCCGCCTTCCGCGCCCGCGCCCGGCCGGGCTTGTCCCCGCTCCGGCACCTGTTCTTCCGGCGACGGCGGCGGCGACGGTCCTGCCCTTCGCCGATCCGGCACTGGCGGACAAAAGACCCCGCGCGCGACCCGCAGACCTGACACCGCCGCCCGCCGCCACCACTCCTGCAGATGAGACGAACCTCGGCCCGCTCGCCCCGCCCGCCGACAGCCGCCATGCGGCGATGAAGCCCAAGGCCCGTCCTGCGGCCGTAGCTGCCGCGGCGGCGGCACGCCGCGCCCAGGACGAGGCGGTGGCCGATGCCGCCGCTTCAGCCGCCCGCGCCGAAGCAGAGGCCGCGGCGGCGGCCATTGCCGCAGCCAGCCCACAGGCGGTTGCCACTTCGCGCCGGCCGCAGCCGCGTACAGCGGCGGCGGTGGCCGCAGCGGCAGCGGCCCGTGTGGCCGAGGCGACTGCGGCCCAACCGACTGTCGATACCGCTGCGGTCGACGCCGCCTTGGCCGAGGCACAGACCGCCCCGGAACCCGAAGCCGCAGCCCCCGCGCCGGAACCCGATCCGCCCGCCGCGGAGGTGGAAGAGCCCGAACCCGAAGAAGGGATCGCGACTCTGCCCACCACGCGGACCGTGGCGAAGAAATCGACCTATGCCAATGCCATTGACCTCGGCGACGTCAATCTGATCGGGGTTTACGGGTCTTCGTCCAACCGCAGGGCGCTTGTGCGCATGCCGAATGGGCGGTTTGTGAAGGTCAAGGTCGGCGACCGGCTGGATGGTGGCAAGGTCGCAGCCATCGGCGACGCTGAACTCAGATATGTGAAGAAGGGCAAGACGGTCGTCCTCAAGATCATGAAGAACGGCTGAAATCCCGCGAGATCAGGCGCACGACATCCGACCGCCCGGCCTTTGTCTGGCGCTAGACCTGCGGCCCGAATGCAAAGGCGCGGCCCGATGGGCCGCGCCTCTCCCCCAGAGGAGGGATCGCCGGTTGCTCCGGCTTCTTATCCGGCCTTGAGAACACCACGAGCGATCTGATCGGCTTCGATCGATTCAAAGAGCGCCTTGAAATTGCCCTCGCCAAAACCGTCATCACCCTTGCGCTGGATGAATTCGAAGAAGATCGGCCCGATCACGGTTTTCGAGAAGATCTGCAATAGAATGCGGGTTTCGCCGCCGTCCACCACCCCTTCACCGTCGATCAGCACGCCGTGCTTTTCCAGCTTGTCGAGCGGTTCTTCGTGGCCCACCACGCGGGTGCGGCTCAGCTCGTAATAGCTCATCGGCGGCTTCGGCATGAAGCGCAGTCCCCGATCATGGATCGCGTTGGTGGCCGCGTAGATATCATCGGTGCCGACCGCGATATGCTGGATACCTTCGCCCTTGTAGCGCTTCAGATATTCGACGATCTGGCCGGTTTCGCCCCGATCTTCGTTGATCGGAATGCGGATGCGTCCGCAGGGCGAGGTGAGCGCACGGCTGTGCAGCCCAGTGAACTTGCCTTCGATATCAAAGAAGCGGATCTGCTTGAAATTGAAGATGTCTCCGTAGAAGTGGAACCAGACATCCATGTTGCCCTTGTGGACATTGTGGGTCAGGTGATCGAGGTAGTAAAACCCGACGCCCGCCGGTTTGGGCGCGCCCACGAAGTCAAAATCAGCCAGATAGGGGTTAGCCTCACCATACTGGTCGATGAAATAGATCAACGACCCGCCGATACCGACAATGGCGGGCACATCCAGCACCTTGTCGGCCCCTTCATAGGGCGTCGCGCCCTTGGCCACCGCATGGGCAAAAGCCTTGGCCGCATCCACAACGCGCCAGCCCATCGATGCGGCGCAGGGCCCGTGTTCCGCGACAAACCGCATCGCATGGCTGCCCTGTTCGGCGTTCAGCACATAGGTGATGTCGCCTTGCTGCCAAAGCTCCACCGCCTTTGTCTGGTGCCGCGCGGTCAGCGCATAACCCATGCGTGCAAAGAGCGCGCGCAGTTCCTCGGGATCGGGGTGAGCGAACTCAACGAACTCAAACCCATCGGTGCCGGCGGGATTGTCGGCCGAAATTACCGATTTCGGGGCAGAATGCGGAAATGGTCCCATGGTTAGTCCTCCTGATCGCGCGTTGAGGACATAATGCCGCAGATCGCGCGCGGATTTCGCGCATTGTCACGGATATTTCATGTCAAAGCGCGTGTCTTTCATGATAATATAAGAAATCATGCATGAAGCCCGCACAGAGCTTGACGACACCGACAAACGCCTTCTGGCGCTGGTGCAGCGCAATGCGCATCTGACGGCGCAAGAGCTGGGGGACGAGTTGAACCTGTCCGCCAGCCAGGCGGGCCGGCGCCGTCAGCGGCTGGAGGCGGAGGGGCTGATCTCCTCCTACGCCGCGCGGCTTGATCCCGCCCGTCTTGGGCTGGCCGTGCAGGCCTTCGTACAGGTGCAAATGGCCCGTCACGGGGCCGAAACGACCGCTGCCTTCTCGCGGCTGGTGGGGCTTCAGCCGGAAATCGTCAGTGCCTGGACGCTGACGGGCGAAGCGGACTACCTTTTGCGGGTCTATTGTGAAGACCTGACCGCACTCAATCGGCTGATCCATCAGGTCTTGCTGGCGCACCCCGCCGTCGCGCGGGTGCAAAGCCAGATCGTGATGGATCAGTTCAAACCCGACGCCCCTCTGCCCACCTGAAAGGAAGACTTTGGATTCGCTGTTGTTTCAGGCAATGCTTTACCTGATCGCGATGGTGATCGCGGTCCCGGTCGCGACGCGTCTCGGGCTTGGGTCGGTGCTGGGCTATCTTGCGGCGGGCATCATCATCGGCCCGGTTCTTGGTCTTGTAGGTTCGGAAAGTGCCGATCTTCAGCATGTCGCCGAATTCGGCGTGGTGTTGATGCTGTTCCTGATTGGACTGGAACTGGAGCCCCGCGCGCTTTGGGCGATGCGCGAAAAGCTGTTGGGTCTGGGCGGATTGCAGATCGCCTGCACGAGTTTCGTGATCTTCCTTGTCGGGCTGGCACTGCATCTGAGTTGGCAGGTTTCGCTGACGGTGGGACTTGCGCTGTCGCTGTCCTCGACCGCGATCGTGTTGCAGACCCTGTCGGAAAAGAAACTCATGCAAACGGCGGGTGGGCGCAGCGCCTTTGCCGTGCTCTTGATGCAAGACATCGCCGTCATTCCGGTTCTGGCGCTCTTGCCGCTGCTGGCCTTGCCCGGTGCGAGGGCGCTGGCGGAACTGGCACTCGGCGAACATCAGGCCACCAACGCCTTGCAGGATCTGCCCGGCTGGGGCGTCACGCTGGTCACGCTGGCGGCGGTCGCGGTCATAGTTCTGGCCGGGCACTTCCTGGTGCGGCCTGCCTATCGTTTCGTCCATTCCGCGCGGCTGCGCGAGATACAGACGGCTTTCGCCCTGTGCATCGTCGTGGTGATTGCCGCGATCATGACTCTGGTCGGGCTTTCCCCGGCGCTTGGCACCTTCCTGGCCGGGGTGGTGCTGGCCAACTCCGAATTCCGGCACGAGCTGGAATCGGACATTGCACCCTTCAAAGGGCTGCTGCTCGGGCTATTCTTCATCACCGTGGGCAGCGGGATGAACATGGGCCTGCTGATGACACGCCCCATGCAGATCCTCTCGCTGACGCTGGTCCTGATGCTGGCGAAAGGCGCTGTCCTTTACGGGCTGGGCTGGCTGTTCGCAATCCGCGGCCGCGACCGCTGGCTCTTCACGCTGGGGTTGGCGCAGGCGGGGGAATTCGGCTTCGTCCTGACCTCGTTCGCGGTGGCGCAACGCATCTTGCCGGTGCCGACGGCCCAGACGCTTTTGCTGGTGATCGCGCTGTCGATGCTGCTGACACCGCTTTTCTTTCTGGCGCATGACAAGATCACTCATCGCATGGCCGACACCGACGATGCCACCGAGCCAGACGAGATTGACGAGCAACAACCGATCATCATCGCGGGCGTCGGCAGGTTCGGGCAGGTGGTGAACCGAATGATCACCCAATCGGGGTTCCGCACCACGGTCCTGGACCCCGATCTGGCAACGATCGAAGTCTTGCGCACCTTCGGCTTCAAGGGGTTCGTCGGCGATCCGACCCGTCCCGACCTGCTGAAGGCCGCCGGAATCGACAGCGCCCGGGTTCTGATCATCAGTTTTGACGACCGGCGGAAGGCCGTGCAGCTGGCTGAATACGCTCGACGCCTGCGGCCCGACCTGCATATCATTGCCCGCGCGCATGACCGGGAACATGTGTTCGAACTTTACCGCGCCGGGGCCAATGACATCGTCCGGGAATATTTCGATTCCAGCCTGCGGGTCGCCCGTTATGCGCTTGAAAACATGGGTCTTTCTGAGTTCGAAGCGTCAGAGCTGCAAAAGCTGTTCTTCCAGCTTGACCGGGCGTCGATCAAGGAACTGGCCGAGGTGTGGAAACCTGGTGTGCCGTTCAGCAAGAACCCCGAATATCTGGCGCGAGCCAAGGAACTGAACCGCGAGCTTGAGGCAGCGCTTCTGCAACGCTTCGCTCATGACGGTACCGGCGGCACGACGACAGAGATGGTCGACAAAGACAGGTGACGCAAAACAAAACCCGCGCCTGAAGCGCGGGTTTTCATTCATCGCGGTGGCAGGCCGATCAGGCCGCGCGCGTCACCAGCATGTCGTCAACGCGCTTTTGCGCGCCCGCTTCGTCCACACCCGACACGGCGGCGACTTCACGGGTCAGACGTTCCAGCGCCGCTTCGTAAAGCTGACGTTCGGAATAGGATTGCTCGCGCTGATCGTCGGTGCGGAACAGATCGCGCACCACTTCGGCAATCGCCATCAGATCGCCCGAGTTGATCTTCTGCTCATATTCCTGGGCGCGGCGCGACCACATGGCGCGCTTGACCTTGGCCTTGCCCTTCAGCGTTTCCAGCGCCTTCGTCACCACATCCGGGGTCGAAAGCTGCCGCATGCCGATCTCGGTCGCCTTGTGCGTGGGCACCCGCAGCGTCATCTTGTCCTTCTCGAACGAGATCACAAACAGCTCGAGCTTCAGCCCAGCAATTTCCTGCTCTTCGATCGACATGATCTTGCCGACGCCATGCGCCGGATAGACCACGAAGTCATTGGGGCGGAAGTCCGACTTCTTCGTCTTCGTCATTCAGTTCTTTCCTCGTGCCAATCCCACGGCGACAAATTCAGCAGCCAGATCGCAATCCGCTCCGGCATCTGCTTGTATTTATCGCTGAAAAGGCCGCCCTTGCTTGCGCAAAGGTGGCCATTGGGTGCCCTCATCCATGTGTAACAAGACCATATCAGATTTTTGACCGTTCAGAAAGCTCTGCGATGCGGCATGAGCCTTGAATCACCCGAAATAGGGGGCAAACAACCGCTTGCGTCGCATGTTTACCGAATCTGACGTAGCGTCACCCCGCAGTCAGGGCCGAATCAGTCGCCGCTGCCCGCCGCTTCCGAGAAATACTTGTCGAGCTTGCCGGTCTCGCCATCGCGGTCCTTCGCCTCGGGCAAGGCGTCTTTGCGCTGGGTGATGACAGGCCATTGTTCGGAATATTTACGGTTGAACTCGACCCATTTTTCCATGTCCGGCTCTGTATCCGGGCGGATCGCGTCGGCGGGGCATTCCGGTTCGCAGACGCCGCAGTCGATACATTCATCCGGGTGGATGACCAGCATGTTCTCGCCTTCATAGAAACAGTCGACCGGGCAGACTTCCACGCAGTCGGTGTATTTGCAGGCGATGCAATTGTCGGTGACGACATAGGTCATGGGTCTAGCCCCGGAAGTGAAGGTTCGGACTGCTACCTAGCCCCACTGCCGCGATCATTCAAGCGTCCGACCGACGGAAAGTCAGCCGTTCGCGGCGGATGGGCAGGGCGGGAAATCATTCGCGTGCAGGCGGAGGGGGCAGGACGGGCGTCGCGCCCTCCTCTCGGTAAAGGGTCTGGGCCTCGCTTGCCGGGCCGCGACGGGTGCCGCAGTCCAAAAGCCGGATCACCCGCACCCGGCCCGCCACCGCTAATGTCAGCACATCGCCCGGCCCGACCGGCTGCGCCGCCTTTACGACGGGGGTGCCATTCAGCCGCACATGACCGGCCTCGACAAACCCCGCCGAAAGACTGCGGCTTTTGAAAAACCGCGCCTGCCACAGCCATTTGTCGAGACGGATCCGCTCGGCCACGGCTCAGATCTTGTCGCGCAGCCCCATCAGAGCGGCCGCGAACGGATTGTCCGGGTCGATCCGATCACTCTTCTTCGGCGGACGGGCTTCGAAGCTGCGGCCCGAGTCTTCGCGGCGGTCGCGGTTCGGCTTGCCGCCCTTGCCCTTGAAGTCGCCGCCCTTGCGCTCGCCCGGTTTCTGATCGGGCCGGGGTTCGCGCCGCTCGCCCTCGGGCTTGCGGTCGCGGCGGGGCTTGCCCTCACGCCGTTCTCCGGCTTCGCGGGGGGCCGCTGCTTCCCCTTCGCGGGGGGCAGGGGCGGCATCGCGCCGTGGTCCGCGTTCGGGGCGCGGGCGCGGTTTCGGCGCCCAGGTGAAGGTGTAGAAGACTTCCATCTCGGTCACGGTCTGGATCGCGACCTCGCCTTCCGGGATCGGATTTACCGGCTGATCGCCTTCCACCACGGGCGCGGCCACGGGTTCGGCCTTGACCTTTTCCCGCTCGCCCCGTTCGCCCTTGTAGCCAAGCCCGGCCATCAGATCGGCAAACTGTTCCAGCGTCATGCCGGTGATCGACAGCATGTCGGCCGTCGCCTCGAACCCGGCGCGGCTGTCTTTCTGGCGCAAGATGTCGGCCAGACGCTCCAGCATGTCGATGCGGATCGCCCGCGCGCCTGCCGGGTGATAGCCGGCAAGGATATAATTGCCCTTAGGCACTTCGGGGATGTTCGGGATCGTCACCAGACCGGGCGGCGGGCTGGTCAGGAATTCCGGCAGGTCATTCGTCAGCGACCACAGCAGGAGCCGCAGCCGCGTCGGCGCGGGCTTCAGAAGCAGCGGCAGGAAGATCGTATATTGCCCGAAGCGCACGCCATGCTTGCGCAGCACGCCGCGCGCATCTTGATCAAGCGCCTTCACCTCGTCGGCCACGCCCTCGCGCGGCAAGACACCCAGATGTTCATTCAGGCGGAATGCGAAGCCGCGCGCCAGACCGGCAAGCGCCTCGTCCCGGCCCATCGCCAGAAGCGGCTCGAACGCTGCCGCGATCTTGCGGTCGATGAAATGCTGAAGACGGCGGCGGACTTTGTCGGCGACGTCGAAGCCTGCTTCCTCGTCCACGAACGCCTCGACCTGTGGTCTCAGCGCTTCGGCGCCCTTGACCAGCTTGCCGACCGCATGGCTGCCCCACATCAGGCCGCCCTGATCGGTGAAATCCATCTCCGTGTCGGGCGCATTGTAAAAGCGGTCCGCACGCAAGTGGAATTCCGGCTTCAGCGCCTCGTAGGCGGCCTGACGCAGCGTGCGCCCCTCGTCCGCCGATGCAGACGCATCTTGCTGGAAACGGAAGCCTTCCAGACGGCCGACGAATTCGCCTTCGACCGTCACTTCACCCTTGTCGTTCACGTCAGCCACAAGGCTCTCCTTTTGTTTGAGCCGCCGGAGAAGCACGCTTGTCCGCCGGTCCACAAATCTTTGCGTCAGTTTCGCATGAAGCGCATCCGACAGGCGGTCTTCTACAGCGCGGGTTTCGTCGCGCCAATGACTTTCGTCATCGACCCAGCCTTTGCGCTGCGCCACATAGGTCCATGTGCGGATAAATGCCAATCGTTTGGACAGAGTGTCGATTTCGCCATCGGTCCGGTCGATGCGGGCGACCTGCTGGGCAAGCCAGTCGGTCGGCACCCGCCCCTGCCCCTGGAGGAAGTCGAAAATCCGCGCCAGAAGCGTGGCATGTTCCTGGGCCGAGATCGCGCGAAAATCCGGGATGCGGCAGACGTCCCACAAAAGGCGCACGTCGCGCGGGGCCTGCGCGCGCTTGGCGATTTCCGGGCGGTCCACCAGCGTCTTCAACGCCGCAAGATCGTCTGCCTCGCGTCCGCGCATCAGCCATTCGCTTTTGGGAGACACTTCAAGCGAGGCGATAAGCCGTTCGGCCGAGCCGAACTCCATGTCACCCGAGCGCCAGTTCAGCCGCTGGATCGGGCTGAAGCGGTGATTTTCGATGGCGTCCACCACCTCGTCCGCAAGGGGAGAGGCCTCACCCGTCACACCGAAGGTGCCCGGCGCCATGTGCCGCCCTGCCCGCCCGGCGATCTGGGCAAGCTCATGCGGGAAAAGCGCGCGGGCCCGACGCCCATCGAATTTGGAAGTCGCAGAAAAGGCCACATGCCCGATGTCGAGGTTCAGCCCCATGCCGATGGCATCGGTCGCCACCAGAAAATCCACATCGCCATTTTGGTAAAGCGCCACCTGCGCGTTGCGGGTGCGCGGCGACAAGGCCCCCATCACCACCGCGCAACCGCCGCGCTGACGGCGGATCAGTTCGGCAATGGCATAGAGGTTTTCAACCGAAAAGCTGACGATCGCGCTGCGGTCGGGCATCCGGCTGATCTTTTTCGATCCCGCATAGGATAAGGTCGAAAACCGTTCGCGGCGCAGGAACTGCACCTTGGGGACCAGGGCGGCGATGGCTTGCCGCATCGTGTCCGACCCCAAAAACAGCGTCTCGTGCAGCCCGCGCGCATTCAAGAGCCGGTCGGTGAAGACATGGCCACGCTCGGGGTCGGCGCAGAGCTGGATTTCATCCACCGCCAGAAAATCCGTGCCAATATCGGTGGGCATCGCTTCGACCGTGCAGACCCAATATTGGGCGCGCTCGCCCACGATCCGCTCTTCGCCCGTGATCAGGGCCGCGACGGACGGTCCGCGTGCGGCGACGATCCGGTCATAGACCTCGCGCGCCAGAAGCCGCAGCGGCAAGCCAATCACGCCGGTCCGGTGCGCCAGCATCCGCTCGATCGCATAATGGGTCTTGCCGGTGTTGGTGGGGCCAAGGACCGCAGTGATCCTGCTCCGCTCAGGCGCGTTCATCAGGCCAATTCCTAAAGTTCAGTGCCCGAGAGTTCCTGCTCAAGCGCGTCGGCGGCCTCTTTTATGCTGTCTTGATGGGGATGTATAGCGAGCGAGGCGCGCAGCGCCTTCAACGCTTCGTCCTTTCGGCCGATTTCCTGCAAGATCATCGCCAACCCGTCGAGAGCTCCGAAATGGCGCGGCTCCAGCGCCAGCACGCGCTGAATGTCGGAGATCGACGGCCCATAGCGCCCGGCCAGGAAATAGGCCGTGGCGCGCGCGTTCCAGCCTTCGGCAAAATCGGGGGCCTGATCGGTCAGGGCGGTCAGATGTTCGATAGCGGCGACATAGTCGCCCGCCTCCATCGCCGCCTCGCCCCGCGAGAGCAGAAGATCGAACGCCGGAGAGCCTGACTTGGCCCATTCGCGCAGGATCTGGTTCTGCGCGCGCTCCCAGTTCGGGTTATCGGCATCGGCCAGTTCGGCGAACAACGCCTCCATAGCCGGGGGGGTATCCTGCGCCTTGCCGCCATTCGCGGCGAAAATCGCCATGAGGAGGCCACAAACGGACGCAACGATATATTTGCGATATGTGTGCAAGGTCTGCATAACAAACTCAATCTAACGCATATGCGCCGGAATGCGAGAGGGCCGGCGATCACAAACAGAGGAAGAGGCAAATGAGCGAAGTTGTGAACAAGGCGGTCGAGAAGCTGAACGGCAAACTTGCCAACGGATTCGGCGGGTCGGCCAAGATCGTGATCAAGGATGAAGGGTCGATCATGCTCGACGCTCAGGGCGCACGCGCGGGCGACGAGGAGGCTGACGTGACCCTGACCGCAAGTGCGGATACGTTCATCGGCATTCTGGAAGGCAATGTGAACCCGACAGCGGCCTTCATGATGGGCAAGTTGTCGGTCGACGGAAACATGGGGCTGGCGATCCAGTTGGGTTCGGCCCTGTCGTGACCGAGGCCGCCCCGTTCTACGCCGATATTGCCGAAGCGCCTGGGGGACATGTGGCCCGCTGGCTGAAAACACAAGACGGGGTGCGCATCCGGGTCGCCTTCTGGCGGCAAGGGGCGAAGGGGACGGTTCTGCTGTTCCCCGGTCGCACCGAATATATCGAGAAATACGGGCCCGCGGCTGGTGAGTTCGCCCGGCGCGGGTTTGCCATGGTGACGCTCGACTGGCGCGGACAGGGTCTTGCGGACCGTTTTCTACCTGACCGCATGACCGGGCATATCGGGCAGTTCCGCGCCTATCAGATTGATGTCGCGGCGGCAGTCGCGCTTGCGCGAAGCGAAGGCCTGCCGGAACCCTATTTTTTGGTGGCACACTCTATGGGCGGGGCCATCGGCCTGCGCGCGCTTTGCGAAGGGTTGCCGGTCCGGGCGGCCGCATTTTCGGCGCCGATGTGGGGCATTCACATGCACCCGGCACTGCGGCCCGCAGCCTGGGTTGTTTCCACCCTCAGCCGCCCATTGGGGCAAAGCCATCTTTATGCGCCCGGCACCACGTCCCAGACCTATGTTCTGGAAGCGCCATTTACCGACAATGTGCTGACACGGGATGCCGGGATGTATGAATTCATGCGCCGTCAGGTCCGCGCGCATCCCGACCTATCGCTGGGCGGCCCGTCCCTGCATTGGCTGAACGAGGCGCTGCGCGATTGTCTGGATCTGCGCCGCCACACTTTGCCCGCCCTGCCCTGCTACACGGCCCTTGGGACGCTGGAGCGGGTGGTCGACCCCGCGCCGGTACGCGAACGGATGGCGCGCTGGCCGCAAGGTCAACTCGACCTGATCAGCGGGGCCGAACATGAAGTGATGATGGAAGCGCCCGCAATCCGCGCGCGCTTCTATGATCGGTCCGCAGCCCTGTTCGACGCGGCGCGCTGAGGGGCTTTCAGATCACTGCCCGTCGGTAAAGATGCCAGGTGGCATGGCCCAGAATAGGCAACGTGACCGCGAGCCCAAGCAGAAGCGGCAGCGCGCCCACGACCAGTCCGGCCACGACGATGGCGCCCCATGCCAGCACCGGCCCCGGACTTTTGCGCATCAGGCTGACAGAGGCCACAACCGCGCGCGGCAATCCCACGTCCCGGTCCAGCAGCATCGGGAAAGAAAGGATGCTGACGGCCAGCGCCACAAGGGCAAAAAGAAAGCCCAAGGGAATGCCGATCGCCATCATCACCCAACCGCCCGACGTGGAAAAGACCGCGTTCAGAAAACTTGAAGCATCGGGGTAACGCACGTCGCCCATGGCCAGCCCATGCAAGACCCAGGCCATGACGATCCACAGAAGATACCAGAGGGCCAGTCCGACGGCGAGCACCACGATGGACCCGAAACCCGGCGCGCGCAGAACGCCAAACGTATCGAGCCAGCGCGCCGGAACCCCATGTTCCCGCCTGCGGCTGAGCTCATAAAGGCCAAGTGCTGCCACCGGCCCGATCAGCGCAAAACCCGACAGGACCGGAAAGGCCAGCGGCAGAAGGCCCCGGTTCATCGCCAGACCGATCAGGCACAGGCCGATCACCGGATAAAGCAGGCAGGCCGCGATCACATCACTGCGGAAATGCATGAAATCCTGCACGCCCGCGCGCAGCGCGATACGCAGGTCGGAATAGTCGATGGGCCGCACGACCGGATCGGCCGCCGTCCGGTCCCCGCCCGCATGGCGCGCGGCCTCGCCCAGTTCGTGCCCGACGGCACCTGCATTCCTGAATGCCCAGCTCAGTGGATTTCCGATTGTCGTTGCCATGATGCACGCTCCCGCTTTGCCTCGGCCAACTTTGGCGGGAACTGGGGCATGGGCCCGGTCTCGGGCAGCCTGACACGTCCCGCTGGGGAAAGTGTACCACGGAACGGCCCGGTCCGGCTTCACAATCTTGCCAGCCCGCCCGCAACCCTACGCTTCATCTTGTGTTCGTCTTTGGCCTGCGCCATGTCTCGTGCGTCAATCGAAAGGACCTGCCCGATGTTTCGCCCCACTGCCCCGATGGTTTTCGATGCCGCTGCGACCGCTGGCGCGGGCGATGGGTTCGGGAGCTTGCCGGACTGGGATCTGAGCGACCTTTACACGGGCGAGGATGCACCGGAACTGGCCCGCGACATGGGCTGGCTGGAGGGCGAATGCGCGGCCTTCGCAAGGGACTACGAAGGCAAGCTGGCAACGCTGGACGCCAAGGGCATGTTGACCTGCATCCACCGGCACGAGCGGATCGAACAGGTCGCCGGGCGGGTGATGTCGTTCGCGGGCCTGCGTTATTATCAAAACACGATGGATGCGGGCCGCGCCAAGTTCATGTCCGACTGTCAGGACAAGATCACCACCTTCACCACACCGCTGGTGTTCTTCAGTCTCGAATTCAACCGGGTGGAGGAAGCGATCTATCAGGCGCTGTTCGCCGATGCCGGGCTGGCGCGTTACAAGGCGGCCTTCGACCGGATGCGGGCGATGCGCCCCCACCAGCTGTCCGACGAATTGGAAAAGTTCTTGCATGACCAGTCGGTCGTGGGTGCCTCCGCCTGGAACAAACTCTTCGACGAAACGATGGCCGGGCTGACCTTCTCGGTCGAGGGCGAGCCTGAGGCGATGAACCTCGAATCCACCCTGAACCTTCTGTCCGAACAGGACCGTTCCAAACGCGAGGCCGCGTCCCATGCGCTGGCCCGCGTCTTTGGCCAGAACATCAAGCTCTTCGCCCGCGTTCACAATACGCTGGCCAAGGAGAAGGAGATCGAGGACCGCTGGCGCAAGATGCCCACACCGCAGGCCGGGCGCCACCTGTCCAACCATGTGGAACCCGAAGTGGTCGAGGCGCTGCGCAATGCCGTGGTGGCCGCCTATCCCAAACTCTCGCACCGCTATTACAAGCTGAAGGCCAAGTGGCTGGGGCTGGAGAAGCTTCAGGTCTGGGACCGCAACGCCCCCCTGCCGACCGAAATCACCCGCACCGTGGGCTGGGAGGAAGCGCGCAAGACCGTCTTTGACGCCTACCGCGCCTTTTCGCCCGCGCTGGCCGACCTGCTGATCCCCTTCTTTGACAAGGGCTGGATCGACGCAGGCGTGAAGCCGGGCAAAGCACCGGGTGCCTTCGCCCATCCGACGGTGACGGACGCGCATCCCTACATCATGTTGAACTATCTGGGAAAACCGCGCGACGTGATGACGCTCGCGCACGAGCTTGGCCATGGCGTCCACCAGGTTCTCGCCGCCCCGCAAGGCGAGATGCTGGCCAACACGCCCCTGACGCTTGCCGAAACCGCGTCGGTCTTTGGCGAAATGCTGACCTTCCGCGCCCTTCTGGCCAATGCCAAGGATGCCACCGAACGCAAGACCCTGCTCGCTGGCAAGGTCGAGGATATGATCAACACGGTCGTGCGCCAGATCGCCTTCTACGATTTCGAATGCAAGCTGCATGCGGCGCGCGCCCAGGGCGAGCTGACGCCCGAAGATATCAACGCGCTTTGGATGTCGGTGCAGGGCGAAAGCCTGGGGCCGGTCTTCGACTTCATGCCGGGGTATGAGACCTTCTGGGCCTATATCCCGCATTTCATCCACTCACCTTTCTATGTCTACGCCTATGCCTTCGGCGACGGGCTGGTGAACGCGCTCTATGCCGCCTACGAGGAAGGCCTGCCAGACTTCCAGACCAAATATCTC
>DAORUY010000052.1:0-15123 GCA_035433445.1 Paracoccaceae bacterium | reverse complement strand
CAGCGATGCGCTGGACGGGCTGAAGGTTTTCATGCCGGAAAAGCAGATCTGATCCGGCCGACCTGGCGGAGCCGCGCGATCCGCGCGCGGCACGGGTGCCTCCGGCGGGGATATTTCAGACAGAAAATGACGCTAACGATTTCTTAATGCGAAGTCGCTTGGCTGACGGGGCGGAACAGCCTGGGAAGCCGATGGCCGTGACAGGAAATGACAGCCTGCTCCCTAAAGGGGCGGGCTGTTTTCATTTTCTGTCGAAAAATATCCCACAGGGGGTCTGGGGGACGTGAAGTCCCCCAGCGGATCGGCCCGCCGCAGGCGGGACGATCCTCAAAGCGCGCGCCAGCCGATGTCGCTGCGGCAGAAGCCTTCGGGCCAGTCGATCCCATCGACCATCCGATAGGCGCGGTCGCGGGCCTCGGTCAGGGTGGCACCGCGGGCCGTGACGTTCAGCACACGGCCCCCGGTGGCGATCAGTTGCCCGTCTTGCGTGGCGGTGCCGGCATGAAAGACCATGTGGTCTGTATCCTCGGGCAGGTGGTCCAGACCGCCGATCACGCTGCCCTTGCGGTAGGCGCCGGGATAGCCTTCCGCGGCCATCACGACCGTCAGTGCGTGATCATCGGCCCAGTTGGCCCGCACCTGACCAAGCCGCCATTCGGCACATGCCAGAAGCAGGTCGAGCGCCTGTGCGCCCAGCCGCAGCATCAGGACCTGGCATTCGGGGTCGCCGAAACGCACATTGTATTCCACCAGCCGCGCCTTGCCGTTCTCGATCATCAGGCCCGCGTAGAGGACGCCCTGGAAGGGGGTGCCGCGCCGGGCCATCTCGGCCACCGTCGGCTTGACGATCTCTTCAAGGGCCGCAGCGGCGATGGCGTCAGTCAGGACCGGCGCCGGGGAATAGGCCCCCATGCCGCCGGTGTTCGGCCCGGTGTCACCATCGCCCACGCGCTTGTGATCCTGGGCGCTGCCGACGGCCAGCACATCCGTCCCGTCGGTCAGGACGAAGAAGGAGGCCTCCTCACCCGCCATGAAGTCCTCGATCACCACCTCAGCCCCGGCACTGCCGAGCGATCCGCCCAGCATGTCGGTGACGGCGGCTTCGGCCTCCGCCAGCGTCATCGCGACCACGACACCCTTGCCCGCTGCCAGACCATCGGCCTTGACCACGATGGGCGCGCCTTTTACGCGCAGATAGGCCAAGGCCGCCGCCAGATCGGAAAAGCGTGCCCAGCCTGCCGTCGGTGCGCCGCAAGCATCACAGATGTCCTTGGTAAAGGCTTTCGAGGCCTCCAGACGGGCTGCGGCGGCGGAGGGGCCGAAGGTCAGGATACCTGCCGCGCGCAGGGCGTCCGCGACACCCGCGGCCAGCGGCGCCTCGGGCCCGACGATCACGAAATCGACGGCATTTTCCACGGCGAATTCCGTGACCGCCGCGCCATTCAGAATGTCGATGTCGGCGCATTCCGCCAGGGCCGCTATTCCGGCATTGCCCGGCGCCACGATCAGCCGGTCGCATTTGGGGTTCTGTTTCACGGCCCAGGCCAGCGCATGTTCGCGCCCGCCGCCGCCCAGGATCAGGATGTTCATCAATGGCCCCGCTTTTCCTTCGCCTGAGGGCGTCATAAGGTTGCCAAGGAAACGACGCAAGGCGAGCATTAGACATCATGCCTTTGACGGAACCCCCGCTCTGGCACAGGCTGGAGGTACAGAGCTTTTACCGGGATGGGATACTCGCTTCGACCCTTCGATCCTATGAGCGGGCTGATTATCTAACGCGTCATCGCGGCGAAGCTGTTTTGATGGATTATCGCAGGCTTCTATATCTGTTGTCGAAAGCACCAAACAAGACTCTGACCGTCCCCGGTGCATTGGCTATTGTTTGGAATAGCCATCGGTTAGACGAGAAGGACTTCGCCTCGTTTGCACAAATCGCACCATATCTGCTTTCCGCGCAGGTGATAGCCGGGCGCGCGTGCGGTGCTGACGAGGCGGCTTTCGGGGAAGCCAGAGACCTTTACCGCTACGAGTTTGATCGTCTGCCCGACAAGCGGATTTGGCCATCGTGGCGGCGACTTTGCACACGCATCTTTCTTTCCGTATCCGGAATATTGTGCCTGCTCTTGACGCTTGTCTTGGTAGGGTGGCAGGGCAATGGCGTTCGGGTCGGTTCGCTGGAAGGAGGGATGGTTGTAGCCGCATGGCTTTATGCTTCGATCTCGATGACGATTGCATCCGCTATGTCTAGTTGGACCTTTGGTCGCTATCGGTTCGTCAACGATTCGATGCTGTTGACCTGGCCGGATTCTTCAGATGGCTCCGGGGACGGGGCATCCGGCGATAGTGACTGGGGTGATGGCTGCGGCGGAGACGGAGGCGGCGACGACTGATGGACATCTTTGAAGACGATCCGGCCCAAGGTGGCGCCCCCGGCAACGCGCCAGAATATACCGTCTCGGAAATTTCCGGCGCGGTGAAGCGGGTGATCGAGGGGGAGTTCGGCCATGTCCGCGTCCGCGGAGAGATCAGCCGCGTCTCGCGCCCTTCGTCCGGGCATCTTTATTTTGATCTGAAGGATGACCGTTCCGTGATCGCCGCCGTCAGCTGGAAAGGCCAGGCGGCGAAGATGAGCGTGAAGCCGGAAGAAGGGCTGGAGGTCATCGCCACCGGCCGCCTGACCACCTTTCCCGGCCAGTCCAAATATCAGCTGATTGTCGACGACATCGTGCCTGCAGGCGCCGGCGCGCTGATGATGATGCTGGAAAAGCTGAAAGCCCGGTTGCAGGCTGAGGGGCTGTTCGCGCCGGAACGCAAGCAGGCCATCCCCTATCTGCCCGAGGTGATCGGTGTCGTCACCTCGCCCTCCGGGGCGGTCATCCGCGATATTTTGCACCGGCTGCGCGACAGGTTTCCGCGCCGGGTGCTGATCTGGCCCGTGGCCGTGCAGGGCGAAAAATGTGCGCCGGAGGTTGCCGCCGCGATCCGGGGGTTCAACGCCTTGCCCACAGGCGGGCCGATCCCGCGCCCCGATCTGATCATCGTGGCGCGCGGCGGCGGGTCGATCGAGGATCTGTGGGGCTTCAACGAGGAAATCGTGGTGCGCGCCGCCGCCGAAAGCGCGATCCCGCTGATTTCCGCAGTTGGGCATGAAACCGATACGACCCTGATTGACCATGCCGCCGACCGGCGGGCGCCCACCCCGACGGCAGCGGCGGAAATGGCCGTGCCGGTCAGGCTGGAACTTCTCGCCTGGGTGGCTGAGCAGCAGGCGCGGCTGGGTCGCGCCAGCCGGCAGCGGCTGGACCTCAGGGCGCAACGTCTGGCCGATCTTAGCCGTGCGCTCGGGCGGCCCGAAGCGCTGACCGGGCCGTCGCGCCAAAGGCTCGACCTATGGGCAGATCGACTGCCGGGGGCTCTGCAGGCGGCTGCGACGCGCAAGCGGTCGGGGTTCAACGTGATCGCCGGGCGGGTGCATGCGGGGCTTTTGACCCGGTTTCTGGAAGTGGAGCGCGCCCGCCTGCGGGATCGCGCCGCACGGCTGACCCCCGCCTTCGCCCGGCTCTTGCGCGATGGCGAGCGGGACCGTGAAAAGGCGCGCGCTGAACTTGCGGCTAAGGCGGAGCGGATGCAGCGCGCCTTGCCGGTGCGCCTTGCGGCCCTGTCGGACCGGCTCATGGCGCTCGACCGGACCCGCCAGACCCTTGGCTATCGCGAAACGCTCCGGCGCGGGTATGCGGTGGTACGGGGCGACGGGCAGATCGTGACCTCTCAGGCCAAAGCGTCCGAGGCAATCGCGCTCGAGGTGGAATTCCACGATGGCCGTCTGCCAGTCGGTGCTGCTGCGCGGCCGCCGGGGCGAAGCCGGAAAGAACCCGGCCCCGATCAGGGTTCCCTCTTCTGAACGTCAGACGCCCACGTCCGGCCCCATGCATGCCATGGGTTCGGGGCTGGATTGCCGCGCGATAAGGGGCGATGTTTCATTATCCCCTACCACCTTGCCTTCCAGACCGGCCCCCGTCTGGCGGAAGGTCCAGCATTGGGGTGCATCCGGCGCATCGTCGTAGACAAAACAGATCGCGCCGGCATTTTCGAACCAGTATCCACGCTGGCAATCATCGCCGGTAAAGGCCCAGACCACCCTCTGACCGGGCAGATATTGTTCTGCGCCATAAGGCTGCCCGTCACGTGTGTAATAAAAGGTCCGCCCGCGCGTCGCGGCGTCGAAAGCCATGGCGGTGCTGATCGGCCCTTCGGCACCTGCCGCTATAGGCCACGCCAAAACCGCTGCCAGCCCCAAGGCCCGGATCATGTGGTGCTGCCTTGCATCTTGCGCAGGGCGATGACCCGCCGGTCCATCATGCGCCGCCAAAGCGGTGGCACCAGCGCCACCGTCGCCATCACCGGCAGCGACGCGGGCAGGAGCGGCGCCTTGCCTTCGGGGGACAGGACCAGCTCGCTGAAGCCCTTGGACGGGTGCAGATGGTGGTCGGCATGGCGGGGCGCGTTCAGCATCATCAGGCCCGAGACGAAATCCGGCGCGTCCCAACTGTGTTCCGGCCCGAATGGTTCATACTCGCCCGCCCCGGTCTTGCGGCGCGACAGGCCATAATGCTGCACATAGTCCGACAGCAGCAGCTGGATATGCGTATGCGCGCAGAGGATGAGATAGGAGAGAAACCCGCCGATCCCGAACAATAATCCCGACGCCAAAACGAACCCCGCCCCCCCGGCCAGATAGACTGTATAGGGATGCAGACGCAGGCCCCGCCGCGCGCGCACCGACTTGCGGTTGTTTTCCATCTCATATCCGGCAAGAAATTCACCCGGCCAGGCGCGGACCAGGAAGGCCGGGAAACTCTCGCCCAAAGGCGCGCTGTTGGGGTCATCCTCGGTCGCGGCGAATCGGTGATGCACAAACCGGTGCGCCGAGGTGTGATGGCCATAGAGCAGCGAGATATAGATCCACTTTCCCAGCCGGAAGGGCAGGCGGGCTTTGCGGTGGATCAGCTCATGCGCGGTGGCGTTCGACACTTGCCCAAACCACAGGCCAAACCCCAGGAAGGTGAAGATCCAGCCAAAGATCCCCAGTCCGGTTCCGCCGGACAGGGCGAAAAGCGCCAGCGCCAGCATCGGGAAATGCACGATGCCAACCAGAAGGGCGAGCCGCTCCAGATCTTGCCCGCTGTCGCCCGTCGGCTGGTAAAGCCCCAGATGCCGGGCGACCCGGTCGGCCACGGACAGAAAAAGCGTGATCCACAAGAGGGCGAACAAGGCCCAGCCCCCGCCAAGGATCGCCCCAAGCGCCAGCATCAGTGCGGGCGACAGGCTTGCCACGGCGAAGCGCAGAGCGGGCCGCGAAAGAAAGGTGGAAAGCGTTACCGCCATGTCCGAACCTGCATCTGACTTTTCTACTGCCCTCGGGTGATCCTTGCCTGACTGGCGGGTTTTACTCAAGATGAAGCTGCGGTAAAAAACGGGGCAGGGGCATGGTTTCCGATTGGGCGTTGGTCGGGGCGGGGGCGCTGGCGCTGACCTATGGTGTCATTTGGGCCGATGCCGAACCTTCCTGGCCGCGCAGCCTGTGCAAGACGCTTTCGGTCGCCTTGCTGGCTCTGGCCTCTGCAATGATGGGCGCGCCGGCTCTGATCACTGCCGGACTTGCCCTGGGCGCGTTGGGCGATCTTTTCCTGTCGCGGTCGGGACAGGGCGCCTTTCTGGCGGGCATGGCGGCCTTCGGACTTGGCCATCTGGCCTATGCAGTCGTCTTTTGGAGTGCCGGGGCCGAACTTTCCCTATTCTGGATCGTGGGCCTTGGCGCATTGGCCACCTCGACCGAATTCTGGCTCGCGCCGCACACCGGCGCCTTGCGCTGGCCGGTGCGCGCCTATGTGGTGATCATCGCGCTCATGGCGCTTGCGGCCTCCACCCTGGGGATGGGGCTGGCTGCGGCGGGGGCGGCCCTCTTTCTGCTCTCCGACCTTCTTCTGTCGCTCGATCTTTTCGTACTGGCACAAAACGCCACACCGCGCCCGATGCTGCGCCGGACGCTCTGGGCCGCCTATTGGGGCGGTCAGGCGTTGATCTTGCTGGGCATGGTCCCGCCTGCACTATCCTGAGCGCCCCTTTTCCTTGCGCCCCGAAAGGATTAGGTGGCAGATGTGCCAAACGGGCAAGGGGCCTACGTCATGTCGTTTTTCAATAAGCTGAAGGATCGGCTTTTCAAAAGCTCCTCGAAGCTCGACGAGGGGCTGGAAGCGATCGTCAGCGCCGCCCCTGAGCCGCCCGCCGACGTGCAACCCGTTGCCATCGCCCCTGCGGAGCCGGTCCCAGAAGGTGCCGTAGCACCGGTCGTCGCGGAACCTGCGCCTGTCGCGCCCGAACCTTCGCCCAAACCCGGCTTGATCGGCCGCCTGTTTGGCGGTGCGAAGGCCGAGGCGGAACCGCGCCGGGTTCTGGACGACCAGATGCTTGAAAGCCTTGAAGAACTTCTGATCCGCTCCGACATGGGCGTCGACACCGCCTTGCGCGTTTCCGCGAACCTGGCCGAGGGGCGCATGGGGCGCCGCTTGTCGGCAAGCGAAATCAAGTCGATCCTTGCGGGCGAAGTGGCCCGGATCATGACCCCGGTTGCTCGCCCGATGCCGATCTATGCCAAGCGTCCGCAGGTGGTGCTGGTCGTCGGTGTGAACGGGTCGGGCAAGACCACGACCATCGGCAAGCTCGCCAGCCAGTTCCGCGCCGCCGGCAAGTCGGTGGTGATCGCGGCGGGTGATACATTCCGCGCGGCGGCGGTCGAACAATTGCAGGTCTGGGGACAGCGCGCCGGGGTTCCGGTCCTGACCGCGCCCGAAGGGTCCGACCCTGCCTCGCTCGCCTTCGACGCGATGACGAAGGCCGAAGCCGACGGTGCCGACCTTCTGATGATCGACACCGCCGGCCGCCTTCAGAACCGCCAGGATCTGATGGAGGAGCTGGCCAAGATCGTGCGCGTGATCCGCAAGAAGGACCCCACCGCCCCGCACAATACGCTTCTGGTGCTGGATGCCACCACCGGCCAGAACGCCCTGAGCCAGGTCGAGACGTTCCGCAAGCTTGCCGATGTGTCGGGCCTGATCATGACCAAGCTCGACGGCACCGCCAAGGGGGGTGTCCTTGTGGCGCTGGCCGACAAGTTCGGCCTGCCGATCCATGCGATCGGCGTGGGCGAGCAGATTGACGATCTGTCGCCTTTCGATCCCGAAGATTTCGCCCGCGCGCTGGTCGGGGTGGACAAGTGATCCGCCCTCTGTTCAGAGCCCCGGTCCGGCAAGCACAAGGAACAGCCCGATGACCGAACCGCGTCAGATCAACCCTTGGGTCAAGTTCGCGCTCGAATTCGGGCCGGTGATCGCGTTTTTCCTGGCCTTCGGGCGGCTGAAGGCGATGACCGTCACCATCGGCGGGACCGAATATGGCGGCTTCATCCTGGCCACCGCGGCCTTCGTGCCGCTCCTGGTCGTCTCCACCCTGATCCTGTGGCGGCTGACCGGGCGCCTGTCGCCCATGCAGATCGCCACGCTGGTTCTGGTCGTGGTGTTCGGCGGCCTGTCGGTCTGGTTCAATGATGAGCGGTTCTTCAAGATGAAGCCCACGATCATCTATGCGCTTTTCGCGGGCATTCTGGGCTTTGGCCTGATGCGCGGCCGATCCTATCTGGCGCTGGCGCTTGACGGGGCGATGCCGCTCAGCACCGATGGCTGGATGATCCTGACCCGCCGCCTGATGATGTTCTTCGTAGGCCTTGCAGTCGCGAACGAGGTGATCTGGCGCAGCTTTTCCGATCAGGCCTGGGTCAATTTCAAGACCTTCGGCCTGCCCGCAGCACTTTTCCTGTTCTTCATGGCCCAGTCTGGCCTTCTGAAGAAACACGGCACCGACGATCAGGCCTGACCCTTACTCCAGCGCGTCAAGATTGGCCTGCGCCTGCAGATGGGCACGCAGCGACCAGTAGCAATCGTCCTTGGTCGGTGCCCGGCAGGCGACGCGGCCATCCGGCGTCACCACCCGCCATTGTTCGGGAAAGGATTCCAGCCGCTCGATCGGATAGGTATCGCCCCCGATCTGCAACTCGCCCGCTTGGGCAAGCGGGGCGGTTGTCGGGGTGCAGGCGACTGCCAACAGAAGCATGATGCAGCAAAGCGAGAGCGAACGCATGGGCGGGGGCCTCCTTCAGGACGGGGAAAGGCTCGCCCATCCTGCGCGCCGCTGCAAGGGGGTCAGGGCGCTTGCCGGTAGGACCGCTGATGGCAGGCCCGTTCAAGCCGCGCGAGTGAAATCGCGTCCGGCACCGCGATCAATGCTTCATAGAGCGCAAAGATCCCCGGGCGAAGGTAGGATGACCAGTGGCAGACCCGGCGTTCGCGCCGGCCGATGCGAAAGCCCAGATGAGCCAGCCCGGTCAGGGTCTCATTGCAGTCGATTGGCAGGTCGAGCCAGCCGTGACGGGCGCGGCGCAGGCCCCGGCCAACCGGACGACCGAGCACGCCGGAGGTCAAGACCGTATGGCACAAGTCGAACAGGTGGTTCTCGCCGCTGGTGACATTGACAATCTCGCAGGTGCGTCCGGCGGGACAGGCCAGCGCCCGTTCGGTTTCATAGCGGAACGCGGCGGGATAGAGCAGCACCGCCCGCCAGATCGACCCTTCCGGCAGACATTCCAGCGCGCCCAGAAAGACCCGCGCGCCAAGGCTGTGGGCCATGACCGAAATTGGCTGTCCGGGCCTAATCCTGTGGATCGCGTCGATCAGGCTCGCCAGAGCAACGCCTGCGTGCACCGCCTGATGACGGGCGGCCCACAGGGTGCCGTCTGCCCGCCAGCCGAAGGCGATCATCAGTTGCGGGTCATCATCACGTAGCCCCAGATGCCGTGGCCATGACGGAAGCCCCCGCCCGGCCTGACCCACGGGTGACAGGATCTGGTCATGCGGGTCCTTGCCCGGCACACCCGGCGCATAGCGGAACCCATGGATCAGGATCGGTACGGGCTGGTTCGGCGGTATCTGCGCCAGGGCATCCGCCAGATCGCTGGACGAGCGCGGGTTTGGCCGCCAGTCTTCGCCAATTGCGTCTATATGTAGGAGTGTCATTGTGCCGCTCCACCATGTCTCGACGGTTGTTAGGCCGCCGCCGCAACAGGCGGATGAACAAGTCATGGCGCTTTGATGACGTGACCGCCCTGCCACAGCGGGTGGTGTTGACCCTGTACGGGCTTTTGGCTATTCAATTACGCGTGGCGATTTGATGACCGGATTGCGGGCCACGTTAAACATGCCGCTAAAAGGGTTGGAGGCATCACGCCCCCGCCAACGGTCGGGGGTTTTTTGTTGCCGGAGGCGATCATGGCAGACTGGAAGACACGGACGAAACTGGTGCATGCGGGCGCAAGGCGCAGCCAATATGGCGAAATGTCCGAAGCGATCTTCCTGACCCAGGGTTTCGTTTATGACACGGCCGAACAGGCCGAAGCGCGGTTCATCGAAACCGGACCCGACGAATTCATCTATGCTCGCTATGGCAACCCGACCGTGCGCATGTTCGAAGAACGGATTGCTGCGATCGAGGGGACGGAGGATGCCTTTGCCACCGCGTCCGGCATGGCCGCCGTCAATGGCGCGCTGACCGCTCTTCTGAAGGCGGGTGATCACGTGGTGGCGGCGCGGGCCCTGTTCGGATCGTGCCTCTATGTGCTGGAAGTCCTTGGCCGTTTCGGGGTGGAGGTGACGCTGGTCGACGGCACCGACCTTGACCAGTGGCGCGCTGCCATGCGCGCCGATACCAAGGCCGTCTTTCTTGAAAGCGTCTCCAACCCGACGCTTGAGGTGATCGATGTGCGCAGCGTGGCCGAAATCGCCCATAAAGTCGGCGCGACGCTCGTGGTCGACAATGTCTTTGCCACGCCCACCTTTTCGCAGGCCGTGGCATTGGGCGCCGATGTGGTCGTCTATTCGGCCACCAAACATATCGACGGATCGGGCCGCTGCCTTGGCGGGGTCGTCTGCGGCACAAAACACTATATTCGCAAGGTGCTGGAACCTTATCTCAAACACACCGGCGCTGCGATGTCGCCCTTCAACGCCTGGGTGATGCTGAAAGGTCTTGAAACGCTCGACCTGCGGGTGCGTCAGCAGGCCGCCTCGGCGCAAACCATCGCCGATGCGCTTCAGGGCCATGCGAAACTGGCCAGCGTGATCTATCCCGGCCTGAAGACCCACCCCCATCACGCCATCGCGATGGATCAGATGGGCGCGGGCGGCACCGTGGTCACGCTGGAGATCAAGGGCGGGCAGGCGGCGGCCTTCCGCTTCCTCAATGCGTTGGAAATCATCAAGATTTCAAACAACCTGGGCGATGCGAAGTCGATCATCACCCATCCGGCGACCACCACGCACCAGCGCCTGCCCCCTGAACAGAAGGTGCTTTTGGGCATCACGCCCGGCCTTGTGCGCCTGTCGATTGGCATAGAGGATGTCGAGGATATCCTGGCCGATCTGACCCAGGCGCTGATGCAGGTCTGAGCGGCCTTTCATTTAACGTACTGCAAGGTCGCTTTCGGTTGTCTGCCGTTCGGGTTATGTTGAACGTGAACCGCCGCATTCCCAGATATTGGGCAGATCTGGCGCGCAAAGGGGAAGGTGATGAATTTCATCGGCGAGGTGGACCGTGACCCGAACCGCGACGAAGCGGCAGAGGCGCTTGGCGTGCTGCGCAAATGGGCGGCCAAGGCCGACCCGACCGAGGTCGCGCGCCTTGATCCCGCCATCGCCCGCCTGCTCCCTGGGCGGGAGGTCGGCAATTACCCCGATCTGTCGCGGACCTATCCCGAAGATTTCCGCCCCGATCCGGCCTATCGTGCCTCCATGCCCGATCTTCAGAACGGTCCGTCCAGTCTGATCGTCGGGGCGCGGGCGCCTATTCAGCATGTGGGCATTTCCAACTTCCGCCTGCCCATCCGCTATCACACCCGCGACGGGGGCGATCTGACGCTGGAAACCTCGGTCACCGGAACGGTTTCCCTGAACGAGGAGCGCAAGGGCATCAACATGAGCCGCATCATGCGGTCCTTCTATGCCCATGCGGAACGCACCTTCTCGTTCGATGTGATGGCCAAGGCGCTGGACGACTACATGGCCGATCATGACAGTCTCGATGCCCGCCTGCAGATGCGCTTTTCCTTCCCGGCGCGCGTGGAAAGCCTGCGCTCGGGCCTGTCGGGCTGGCAATATTATGACATCGCGCTGGAACTGGCGGAAACCGCTGGCGTCAGGAAGCGGATTATCCATCTGGACTACGTCTATTCCTCGACCTGCCCCTGTTCGCTGGAACTGTCCGAACATGCCCGTCAGGCGCGCGGGCAGTTGGCGACGCCGCATTCCCAACGCTCCATCGCGCGGATTTCTGCGGTGGAATCAGGGTCCAAGCGGCTTTGGTACGAAGATCTGATCGAACTTGCGCGCGCCGCTGTGCCGACCGAAACGCAGGTCATGGTCAAGCGCGAGGATGAACAGGCCTTCGCCGAACTCAACGCCGCGAACCCGATCTTTGTCGAAGATGCGGCGCGGTCCTTCGCCGAACGGCTGCTGGCCGAACCCCGCGTCAGCGACTTCCGGGTGGTGGCGGTGCATCAAGAAAGCCTGCACAGCCACGACGCGGTGTCGGTCCTGACCGAAGGACCGACCTTCGCCTCCGAAAGCCTGGAACCGAGGTTGTTCGCGAGTCTGCACCGCAGCGCGTAAGGGGGGCTGGCGGGCGCCGGTTTTCCGTCCGGCAAGCGTGTGGCATCCGTCCCGACAGATGTCGGGCGGTTGGTGCGTGGCCGGGATGGCCTTAGCCGACCACGATACAGGGTCGAAGCGGCATGAAGCGCACCCGAATGCCAGCTGGTTTGATCGCGGATTTCAGCCGATCGGACATGAAGATGCGACCTGCCATATGGATATCAATCCAAAGATCAGCACCTTCGGCAGAGGAGACGCGTACCGCCAGGACATCCTGCTGCGCATATTTCGACCGCCAGAACCCCTCGGCTATACCGTCTCTTTCCAATCCCAGCGACTGATCAGCCACCAGAGTATCTTTCGTTTCGCAGATATGCAGGATAAACCAACGCCCCGGTCGACGGGTCTTCTGATCATTTTCAAAAAGAGGAACTTCGAAAATCTGGCTCGTCCCAAGATCGAAACCGGACAGAAAATCGCGGAATCTTTCGGAAATCACGAAGATGCCGCCCGAGATTTGCACCCAATCCGGGGTTTTATCTCTGTAACTCGAAGAGATGTCGCGTAGGCTGAAAAAGATATAGTCTGGAACTAGGTCAGAGCGGAGAGGTTTACCTGTTGGATCGTGGAAAGCCCTAGAAAGCTCCGCGCGACATCCGACAGTATTATTGGGAAGGTGAAAGTCGATTTTGCGCCCGTTCGAGTGATCAGTGAACGTCGTGTTCCAGATTTTCGGTAAAGAATTGGTCATCGCGATCCTTTGGTCTCTCAGACCTTGATATTCTCATTGGCATCTCCGCCCCCATCCCTCTCATGGTGGAGCGGAGGGGTGACGCTTGGCAAGGGTATGGTGCCGGAGGCAGGGGATTGCATCTGGCGGTGTTTCCGCTGCCTGCGCGCCTATCCCCCCTGCGCGCCCCCGGACTTGATCCGGGGCCTCGTGGAGCGCTGGAGCCCCGGATCAGGTCCGGGGCGGCGGGGGCAAAGGTTAAGAAACCCTGAAAACGCCCTTCCAAGTCTTTGAAATCATTCCACCTGCAAAGCGTCCCACGGTGGGACGCCCTATTTCCAGCAACTCACCAGAACCGTCATGTCCCTTGCGCGTTTGGCCAGGTCTTCCGCCGCCAGCGTGCCGGTGCGGGTGGATGGCGCGGGGGCGAAGCCCTTGTCCTTCAGGGCCGCCGCGATGGCCGCGCCTTGCAAGATGAAGCTCACATCCTTCGGCAGTTCGCGGCCTGCCTCGTCCTTCCGGGGCGCCAGCATGCCGATCATCGCGCCCGAGCCATCCAGCACCGCGCCGCCCACGTCACCCGGCAGGGTCTGCAGGGTCAGGCGGGCCAGTTCCGCCTCGCCGTTCAGGCCGGTCGCTTCGGAGAAGGTGCCGGAGGAGATGACGGGCGCGTCCAGCCGGTCTTCATAGGAATAGCCGGCCATCGAGACGTCACTGTCCAGACGCGGCAGCGCGGGGGCAAGCTCGGCCACGGCGCGGGGGGCGAGCGGCTGGTCAGGCTTCAGGACCGCGATACCGAGCGCATCGTCCTTAAAGGCGACGGTGGCCGTGTGCCGCCCGTCGAGCGTCAGTCGGGTGCAGCCGGCCACAACCTCTGCCGTGGTCAGGACGGTGCCGGTGGCGTCGATATAGGCTCCGCTGCGCGACAGGGCGGGGTGGCGCACCTCCAGCCCCTTGGCGAGGTCGGCGGCGGGGGTGGCCGACGGTTCGCCCAGATTTTCGTCCAGGGCGCGGCTGCCCTTTGGCGTGAAGCTGGCCTGCATCGCCGCCAGCACGCGGGCGCGGCGCTGATCGTCGCCGGTCGGGCCGATCAGCGCGAAGCCCTTGATCAGGCCGCCTTCCAGCCGTGCCTCCACATGGGCCAGACGGTCGGCGGACTGGCCGTCGATGCTGAAGGACGAGGCCTTGAGGTCGCGCGGGCCCTCCATCGGCACCAGTTCCAGCGCCTGCACCTGATCGTAAAGGGCGACGAGCGCGCGGGCGTCACCCTGACGGGAGATCAGCAGAACCTGATAACCCGATCCGTCCTTCGCACTATAGGTGACGAAGGGCGGCGCATAGCGGTCGAAGGCGACGAGACCGAGCGGCAGGTCGATCACGATCCCGGCCTCATCCTCGATCACGCTGGTCAGGCCGAGCGACTTCACCTCGGCCTGCCAGGCTTCGATCAGGGCGGCGCGCTGGGTCGTGGTCAGGACGCCGGTTTCCGACAGGCCCTGCGTCGCCTGCCAGGCGGCCATGGCGGCGCGGGTGCCCTTGCCAAACGATCCGTCGATCTTGCCGGGGTAGGTGCCGAAGAACTGCATGGCGCGCTGGATGTCGAGCCGGTCTTCCTTGACCAGCGCGCTTTCGGACGCCAACGCCTGATCCATGGTTTCCGGTTCCTCGGCAACCGGGGCGGCGGGGGCTACTTCGGGGGCGGTCGGCGTAAGGCCCGTCGTGGGTGCCGGTGCGGTCGAGGGTGCGGCGTCGGTAGTGCCCGCAGGCCAGAACCGGCGGCCGAGCGCGCCGCTTTCGGCGATGAAACTGTCTGACGGGATCATCCGTTCTTGCCTGAGAAGATCAAGCTGGCGTGCGGCTTCCTCAGGTGTGAAGGGACCTAGCAAGATGCCGTACCAGCCCGAGCCGAGCTTGTAGCCCTGCACATTCGGAAAGGCGCCGGCATAGGCCTGAGCACGTTCCTGCGCCTCAGACAGCGAGGGCTGGGCCTCGATCTGGACCCAGGTGTCTTGCGCGCGCGCTAATCCGGCGGCGGCGAGACAGGTTAGGAATGTAAAAGTCCAGATGAGATGTTTCATGCCCGAATGCCCTTTGGGCTGGTCTTGCGCCAGCGAATCCGCCGCAGAACCTAACAGTATACGTGGCGGCGTCACGTCAAAAAGCCGTGGGCGCAATTGACCGCACCGCCCCTGTTGCCTAATGAGAACGCGCTTTCATTGTCAGGCGGTGCGATGACCACGACCCTTCCGCGTTCGTTTCAGGAAATCATCCTCAGGCTTCAGGGCTACTGGGCGGCCAAGGGTTGCGCGATCTTGCAACCCTATGACATGGAGGTGGGGGCGGGAACCTTCCACCCGGCGACCACGCTGCGCTCGCTTGGGTCGAAGCCCTGGGCGGCGGCCTATGTGCAGCCCTCGCGCCGGCCGACCGACGGGCGCTATGGTGAAAACCCCAACCGCTTGCAGCATTACTATCAGTATCAGGTGCTGATCAAACCCTCGCCGCCGGACATGCAGGACCTGTATCTCGGCTCGCTCGCCGCGATCGGCATCGACACCAGCCTGCATGACATCCGCTTTGTCGAAGATGACTGGGAAAGCCCGACGCTGGGCGCCTGGGGTCTGGGCTGGGAGGTCTGGT
>DAORUY010000051.1:0-15331 GCA_035433445.1 Paracoccaceae bacterium | reverse complement strand
GAATGGCGTCTGCTGACGAAGCGGAGCCGCCGCACGGGGTGCGGCGGCAGGACATTGCCTCGCCTCCGCGCCCCGGCGCGCGAAGGCTCAGGGGCCTCCGGCGGGGATATTTGGGACAGAAAATGAAGCTGCGCCGGGGTTGGGTTAGCGCGGTCAGTCGCTGTTGTGGGCGAGTTTCGGGACGTCCTTGGCACCGGCTGAGCCGCGCCCCGAGAGGGACGGGTTTTCCATGAAGAAACGGTGGCAATTGAAAAGGTCCGCGCCATCGGGCAGGTCGCGCAAGAAGCGGCCATCGGGTTGCAGAACCCAGCTCTGCGCCTCGTCCGCGAGGTTTGCGGCCATGATCTGACTGACGATCTGGGATTTGACCGTGTCATTGATGATTTCGACGAGGGTTTCCACACGCCGCGTCAGGTTGCGCCCCATCCAGTCGGCCGAAGAAATGAAGACCCGCGCCTTCTTCGAAGGCAGGCCATGGCCGTTGCCGAAGCAGACGATGCGCGAATGTTCAAGGAAGCGCCCGACGATGGACTTCACTCGGATGTTTTCGGATAGTCCTGCGATGCCGGGGCGCAGCCCGCAAATGCCACGCACCACGAGGTTGATCTTCACCCCCGCCTGACTCGCGGCGTAAAGCGCGTCAATGATGTCGGCCTCGATCACCGAATTCATTTTCGCCCAGATTTCCGCCGGGCGGCCCGCGCGGGCATGGTCCGCCTCTGCCGCGATCCGTTCGAGGAGTGTGGATTTGAGCGTGATCGGCGAGATCGCAAGGTTTTCGAGCCGTTCGGGTTGCACATAGCCCGAAAGGTAGTTGAAGACCTTGGTTGCATCGCGACCGAGGGCAGCGTTGCAGGTGAAAAGACTCAAGTCTGTGTAGATGCGCGCCGTAATCGGGTGATAGTTCCCGGTGCCATAGTGGGTGTAGGTGACCAGCTGGTCGCCCTCGCGCCGGACCACCGTCGAGATCTTGGCGTGGGTCTTGTAGTTGGTGAACCCGTAGACGACATGCGCGCCCGCGCGCTCCAGCCGACGCGACTGGCGGATATTGGCGGCCTCGTCGAAGCGGGCCTTGAGTTCGACAAGGGCGGTGACGGATTTCCCAGCCTCCGCCGCTTCGCAGAGCGCCGAGACGATCGGGCTGTCTTGCGAGGTGCGGTAGAGCGTCTGCTTGATCGCGAGCACGTTCGGGTCGGCCGCCGCCTGCGTCAGGAAGCGGATCACCATGTCGAATGTCTCATACGGATGGTGCAGTAACATGTCCTTTTGCCGGATCGCCGCGAACATGTCGCCGTCATGGTCCTGCACCCGTTCAGGCACGCGTGGCGTGAAGGCTGGCCATTGCAGGTCGCGGCGCCGGTCAAGCACCAGTTCCTTCAGGTCGGCCATGCCGACCATGCCTTTGACCTCGATCACTTCGTCGGGCGACACGCCAAGTTCTTCCATGATCAGGCTGTGGAGCGCGTCGGGCGCGCCCGCGGTGATCTTCATGCGGATGACCTGGCCCCGGCGGCGGCGCTTCAGCGCGGTTTCAAATTCGCGCACCAGGTCTTCGGCTTCGTCCTCCACCTCCAGATCGCTGTCGCGCAGGACGCGGAAAGTGCAATGGCCGATGTCGCGATAACCGGGGAAGAGCGAACCGAGATGGAGGAGCAAAAGCTCCTCCATCGGCAGGAAACGGGTGGCGCCGGGCAGGGCCACGAAGCGGCGGATCTGCTGGGGGATCGGCAAGATGGCCTGCATCCGCCGCCCATCAGTGGCACGTTCCAGCTCCATCGCCAGGCAAAAGCCGGTGTTGGGAATGAAGGGAAACGGGTGGGCAGGGTCGATGGCCAGGGGTGAAAGGACCGGGAAAACCTGATTGAGGAAGTAGTCGTCAAGGAAGCTCTCGTCCCGGCGTGTGAGCTTGCCACGGGTGAGAAGCGTGATTCCCGCACCTTCCATTTCGCGCTTGAGCTTGTTCCAGACAGTCTGTTGCATTGTCATCAGGCTGCGGGCGTCGTCGTTGATCAGCCTCAGTTGTTCAGACGGTGGCAACCCATCGTCGGAGGGCAGCGCATTGCCCGCCCGCGCAAGTTGGCGCAGGCCCGCGACGCGCACGGTGTAGAATTCGTCAAGATTGGTGGCCGAAATCGACAGGAACCGCAGCCGTTCCAACAGCGGCACGCGCGTGTTGCGACTTTCATCGAGAACCCGCCAGTTGAAGGCGAGCCAACTGAGCTCGCGGTTGAAGAAGCGGCGCGGTCCGGCAGTCTCTTCGGTGGGAAGAACTGCCGGTGCGGGGAAGGGGGCTTTGAGAAAATCGGCTTGCGTCATGTTGGGCTTATCTGGACTGACTGTAAGGCTTTGATGACGCGATCATGGGCCGTCACTATCCCGGCTGTCCAGCACTTCCGCCGCAAGTGCACGTGTGACCGGACGGCCGAGCGCAAGCGCGCGCGCGTCAAGCGCTGCGACCAGCGTCCGCGCCGTGGCAAAGGAGCGATCGGTGCGCGACAGAAGGTAAGCGATCAGGTTGGGCGCCACTTGAAGCTGGCGGTCGGCGAAGAGTTTGAGGAAGACCGCGCTGAGGAGGGCGTCATCGGGCAAAGCTATCGTCGCACGCGCCGTCGCTTCCACCCGGCTCAGAAGGTCGGCCAGCCGCAGCCCCCAGCCCGATGGCCCGTCGCCTGCGGTCATCAGGAGTTGGCCGCCCGAGGCCAAGACAAGGTTGTGGAGATGAAAAAGGGCGGTTTCGCCTTCGGGGTGGCGGGCGATCTGATCGGCATCTTCGACCAGCACCTTGCCTGCAGCGGCGAGGCCCGGCACTGCCGCCACTGCCAGGCGGGCAGCGTCGACCGTTGCCGCACCGGCACGGCTGGCCCAGACTGCGGCCAGATGGCTTTTCCCCGCCCCTTCAGGCCCGATCAGCAGGAGTTTGCCTTGCGGCCAACTTTCGGGCGCGTCGACCATCGCCACCGCGATCGCATTGGCGGGCGAGACGAAAAAATCCTCGCGACCCAGTGCTGTGCGCACGGGCAGGTTCAGGGTCAGTTGCCGGGGCATCAGCCTTCGTCCTGACCTACGAGACCACGATAAAGACGGCTGTTCCTGTATTGCGCCAGACCAAAGCGGGCCAGAACCCCGATCGCGGCGGCAACCGGCACGGCCACCAGCATGCCAACAAAGCCAAAGAGCGTGCCGAAGGCGGACAGTGCAAAGAGTAGCCAGACCGGATGCAGACCCACCGATTTGCCGACAAGGCGCGGGGTCAAGATGTTGCCTTCAAGGAATTGGCCAATGGCGAAGATGCCGGCTATAATGCCGATCTGCACCCACTCGCCCCAGAACTGAAACAGCGCCAGCCCGATGGCCAGCCCGCCGCCGATCAGCGCGCCCACATAGGGGATGAAGGTGATCAGCCCGGCAATCGCGCCGACGATCAGGCCGAACTGAAGACCTGCGGCCATCAGCGACACGGCATAATAAGTGCCAAGGATCAGGCAGACCGACACTTGACCGCGCACGAAGCCGGCCAGAACCCGGTCGATCTCACGGCCGATCTGGCGGATGCTGTCGCGGTAGTCGAGCGGCAGCGCATCGTCGATCCGGGCGACCATGTGATCCCAGTCCAGGAGCATATAGAAGGCCACGACCGGCACGACGACGATGAAGACGATGAAGTTGATGACCGACATGGCCGAGGACAGAAGGCCGGTAGCCAGTTCGCCGCCACGCGACTGGATCGTCTTGCCCAGGGCGACCAGTGTGTCGCGTACCACTGACTCCTGATCCATGATGTGCGGAAACCGGGTGGTCAGAAAGTTTTGAAGGTCGCCGAGAATGGTTGGTGCCGCGTTCACGAGTTGCACAAGCTGGCGCACCAACATCGGGACGATCAGCAGCGCGAGGAGCACGAAGACCAGAAGCGCTATGACAGAGATGGTCGCGGTCGCTGCGGTGCGCGACAGTCCCGTCTTTTCCAGACGGTCGGCAACGGGATCGAGGAAATAGGCGATGGCGCCGCCGACAAGGAAGGGCAGGATCACATTGCCCAACCCCCACAGGGCGGCGAAGAATACGGCTGCCGCAATGCCCCAATAGGTCGCCTGTTGCCGCGCTGGCAAAGCCATGGGCCGAACTCCTTTGTCGTTCGCCCGATCTAAGCGCAGCACACCCTCCTGCACAAGGGCATGCGGGCTCCTGCACCGATGGCCTTGGCTTGCCTCATGGGTCGCTTTCGCTTAAGCGGGGGCAAACAACGCCAGCCGAAAGTGCCATCCATGCGCCTCAGCCGTTACTTCCTTCCGGTCCTCAAGGAAAACCCTGCCGAGGCGCAGATCGTCTCGCACCGGTACATGCTGCGCGCCGGCATGATCAAGCAGCAGGCGGCCGGGATCTATTCGTGGCTGCCGCTGGGCTACCGGGTGCTGAAACGGATCGAACAGATCGTGCATGAAGAACAGGTGCGCGCCGGGCATATCCCGGTTCTGATGCCGACCCTTCAGCCCGCTGACCTGTGGCGCGAAAGCGGCCGTTACGACGATTACGGTCAGGAAATGCTGCGCATCAAGGACCGACACGACCGCGACATGCTTTACGGTCCGACCAACGAGGAGATGATCACCGACATCTTCCGGGCGCACGTCAATTCCTACAAGGACCTGCCGCTGACGCTCTATCACATCCAGTGGAAGTTCCGCGACGAGGTGCGCCCGCGATTTGGCGTCATGCGCGGCCGCGAGTTCCTGATGAAGGACGGCTACAACTTCGATATCGACCGCGACGCGGCGCTGCATGCCTACAACCGCCATATGGTCAGCTACCTGCGCACCTATGAGCGGATGGGCCTGACGGCCATTCCGATGCGCGCGGCCTCGGGCCCGATCGGGGGGGATAATACCCATGAATTCCTGGTACTGGCATCCACGGGCGAATCCGAGGTGTTCTATGATGATGCGGTCGTGGGTCTGAAGCTGGGCGCGCGCGCTGTCGACTATGACGACCGCGCCGAAGTGGCGGGGATCTGCAAGGAATTCACCACGCTTTACGCGCGCACGGATGAAACCCACGATCCCGCACTCTTTGATCAGATCCCCGAGGCGCGCCGCAAGGTCGGTCGCGGGATCGAGGTCGGCCAGATCTTCTATTTTGGCACCAAATATTCCGAGGCAATGGGCGCCACGGTCGTGACGGCCGATGGCAGCCGCGTGCCGGTGGAGATGGGCAGCCACGGGATCGGCGTGAGCCGGCTTCTCGGTGCGATCATCGAGGCGAGCCATGATGACAAGGGCATCATCTGGCCCGAGGGGGTGACGCCTTTCCCGGTCGGCATCGTCAACCTCAAGCAGGGCGACGGCGCAACCGACGCGGCCTGCGAGGGGCTTTACAAGGCGCTGCAAGCCAAGGGGCTGGAACCGCTTTATGATGACCGCGACGAGCGGGCCGGCGCGAAATTCGCGACCATGGACCTGATCGGCCTGCCTTGGCGCATCACCGTCGGTCCGCGCGGGCTGGCCAACGGCAAGGTCGAACTGACGAGCCGTCGGACCGGGATCAGCGAAGAGATGTCGGCCGAAGCCGCTGTGGACCGTATCGCCGCGATTTACGCGGATCATTACTGACCGCCGGATGATGCGGGGGCGCTACTGCCCCTGCGCGCCCGGGATATTTGAGCCAGAATGAAGGGGGATTGGCTGGCCCCCGGTGCCCGGAGAGCAACATGGCCGGATCGACAAGGCCCTTTTCCGCTTTCGAATTCATGATCGCCTGGCGCTATCTCAGGGCACGGCGTGCCGAGGGCGGCGTGTCGGTGATGACCTGGATCAGCCTGATCGGCATTGCGCTGGGCGTGATGGCGCTGGTGGCGACGCTGGCGGTCAGGGCTGGATTCCGCGCCGAATTCGTCGATACGATTTTGGGCGCGAATGCGCATGTGACGGTCTACAAGCCCTATTATGAAAATGCCGATGGGGTGACGACCAAAGCCCTGTTGAACTACGACGCGATGACCGAACGGCTTGCGGGCGTGCCGGGCGTCACAAGGGCCGCGCCCGTGGTGCGCGGGCAAGCGATGGCGACCTTTGGCGATCGGTCGAACGTAGCCGAAGTGTTTGGCCTGACGGCGGCCAATCTGGCGGCCATCCCGCGGATTGCCGATCCCAGCCAGTCGCTGGGGGAGATCGCGGATTTCGATCGCGGCATCGCCATCGGCACCGGCATTGCCCGCGATCTGGGTGTCATGCCGGGCGACAAGATCAAGCTCATTCAGCCCAATGGCGCCCGCACCGCCTTTGGCACCAGCCCGCGGGTGAATGTCTATGAGGTGGTCTATATCTTCAGCGCGGGGCGCTACGATATCGACCAGACACGCATCTACATGCCCTTGGTCGAAGCGCAGAGTTTCTTCAACCGCGAAGGCTGGGTCGACGAGATCGAACTTTACGTGGCCGATCCCGAACGGGCAGACGATCTGATCCGCCCGCTGGCAGAGGCAGCGGCGGAAGACGTGCAGTTCTGGACCTGGCGCGATGCCTCTGGCGCTTTTCTGAATGCGCTGGCGATCGAAGATGATGTGATGTTCGTGATCCTGTCGCTCGTGGTGCTGATTGCGACGATGAATATCACTTCTGGCCTTGTGATGCTGGTCAAGAACAAGGGGCGCGACATTGGCATTCTGCGCACCATGGGCCTGAGCGAAGGGTCGATCCTGCGGGTCTTTTTCCTGTGCGGTGCCTTCACCGGGGTGATTGGCACCATTGCTGGCGTGATCCTTGGCTGTCTGCTGGCCTGGAACGTGGATCAGATCATGTCGGCGGTGAACTGGTTTTCGGGCGGCAATGCTTGGGATCCGTCGATCCGCGGCATCTACCGGCTGCCCGCAAAACTTCAGGGCTGGGATGTGGCCCGCGCCACTGGGCTGGCCCTGACCCTGTCGTTCATCGTCACGATCTTTCCCGCGCGCCGCGCGGCACGGATGAACCCGGTGGAGGCGCTGCGTTATGAGTGAGGCAGTGCTGGAGCTGACCGGTATCAGCAAGGTCTACAACAGCGGCCGCCCATCCGAAATCGTGGTGCTGGACGGGCTGGACCTGACCGTGGCTAAGGGTGAGGTCGTGGCTTTGGTCGCGCCTTCGGGGGCCGGAAAATCGACGCTTTTGCATATCTCGGGGCTGCTTGACCAGCCCGACAGCGGGTCTGTCAGGATCAGCGGGCGCGATCTGGCGGGGCAGGGCGACCGGCTGCGGACGGCGGTGCGGCGGGCTGAGGTTGGCTTCGTCTATCAGTTCCACCATCTGCTGCCGGAGTTTTCGGCGATTGAAAACATCGTCCTGCCGCAACTGGCCAATGGCGTCGGTCGCAAGGCTGCGGATACGAGGGCGGCGGAGTTGCTGGAGCGGGTCGGGCTTTCGGCGCGGGCAGCGCACCGTCCGGCGGCCCTGTCCGGCGGCGAACAGCAACGGGTGGCGTTCTGCAGGGCGTTGGCGAACGGGCCGAAACTGTTGCTTGCGGATGAACCGACGGGCAACCTCGATCCTGCAACGTCGGATCAGGTGTTCAGGGTGTTGATGCAGATCGTGCGCGAAACCGGCCTGTCGGCTGTGATCGCGACGCATAATCTGGAACTGGCGGAGCGTATGGACCGGATCGTGCGCTTGAAAGGCGGCCGGATCGCCAACTGATCCTGATCAAGGATGGGTGGGCGTTTCCGGTGCAGTCATGGACAGAAGGTGGAGGGGATGGACATGGAAAGATCATACAAGGGCCGCGCAGGCCTGGCAGTGGGCGGCGCAATCGGGCTGGCAACTTTGGTCGCCTGCACCGCGACACAGGCGCCAACCCCTGTCGGACGCGCGCTTTATCTTGACTATTGTTTGACCTGCCATGGGCCAGAGGGCAAGGGTGATGGCCCGTTGGCCGGGGACTGGGAAAAGCCGCCTGCAGATCTGACCGGGATCGCCCGGCGCAACGGTGGCAAATTCCCCTTGGCGCAGGTGATGACCAAGATCGACGGATATGGTCGCAGCCGGACGCATGGCGCAACCATGCCGGAAATGGGCCAGGTCTTTCAGGATGCGGATCAGGTGATGGTCGATACGGGCGACGGAATCGAAACGCCGGTGCCCGTGCCGTTATTCGAACTGGCCGAATATCTGCGCAGCATTCAGGATCCGGCGGGGTAAGGCAGGCTCAGCGGGCGAAGCAGCGCGACTTCTTGCCGAACCCGGCAGGGGAACAAATGTAAGACCCTTTGCCGAAGAAGCGGCTCTTGCGGGGCTGGGCGCCCTCGCTGGTGACGACAGCGGCGTTGGCGATGCGCCCCTTGGTTGCCTTTTTCGCGAGCCAGTTGAACGTGACGCCATTGGCAAGCTGCACAGAGACGGCGCGCGGCGCAGAGGGCGTTGCACCAGATTGCGCTTGGGCGGCGCCGAGCGACAGGCTCAAGGCGAATGCGGCAACAGTTGAAACGCGCAGAACGGGCGCAAAGGAAATCCGGACCACAGTCAGAACCTTTCAAACATCGGGCCGGGACAACTGAGCCCTTCACCTTCCCCAACAGCAACGTTGCGAAAAAAGAACGGTCTTCGTGTGCCGTCAGCCATGGCAACTGGGTCAGTTTATGAGGGGGCAATGCGCCGGGAATGTGGCCTGAAGGCCAGTCAATTCTGGCATTTTTGTGGGAACAGGATGCCCTTACACATTTTCGTCGCATCTGGCGTCAGTGACGGGTCCTCATAAACAGGAAACGCCGCGCCTGTTGGAGGCGCGGCGTTGGTTGGTTCGGTTCGGCCTTCAGCGGATGATGCGCGTGTTGATCCGCCAGTCCGGCAAGCCGTAATTTTCGGGCCAGGCATAGACCTCGCGCTGATCAAAATAGACGACGCCCACCAGGTTCGGCAGGTCCGGACGGGCCACACGCACGGTGTTCTCCCAGTTGTTTACATAGGTTTCGCTGCCGGAGTAACCGAGTTCGGCCACCACCACCGGCTTGCCGAACGCGGCGGCCCGGCGATAGCGCGGCTCCATGATCTCGGCATAAGTCCGGTCGCGGCCAAATTTGGCCTGATCCCAGGCTTGAAGGCCGAAGACGGTGATGCCCACGATGTCGACATAGTCGTCACCCGGATAATAGGCTTCCATTCCTTCATCGCCCAGGGGGGACCACATCACGTTGATGTTCGGCGCTACCTCGCGGCACAGAGTGGTCATGCGACGGAAGGCGGTGATGTAGTCTTCGGGCTGCCAACCGGCCCAGATGAACTGCCCCGATTCGTCATCCATCTCGTGCGCCCAACGCAACGTGACCGGGCTTTTCAGCCCGCCGATCACCGTGCAGATATCGCGCATGTTCTGGTCATATTCGCCACGGGCAACGCCTGCGCGCAGATATTGCGCCGTGTTGCGTTCACTGCGCGACCAGGTCCAAGGCTCCAGCGTCACCAGAAGGGCGCGGTTACGTTCCACCGCATAGGCGTCTGCGTCATTGAGCGACGGCAGATACACGTCCTCCCAGGGCAGGAACAGATGCTCGATCACCGGTGCGGGATCGTCAGTGAAGTCGCCACCCGGATCGTAGGCGCCGAACGGAACCGTACCCGGTGGCGCGGCGAGTGACGGCGCGCTGACCGCCGCTGCGATGGCGGCTGCGCCAAGCAGCAGGCACGCGCCTTTCAGCGCCGCCTGATCGGTGTTCATCACTTTGCCTAGCTTCATCGGAAGCCCCCTATGCATACTTCCGGGCGGATCAGTTCCAACCCGGATCGAACCTGAAGTGTACTCGTCTGTAGTCGTTCATACCTGCGCCCGCCACGGAATATTCCGCGCGTGCAATCTGAAAGGGTTCCAGCCCGATGCTGAGCGCATAGAGACTTTCAACCCCCCGCGATGTCACCGCCATCCCTATCAGGACGGTCAAAGACACAACAGAACCCATCTGAAACGCGGCGACATGCCAGCGCCGCCGCCATTCACTTGCATTGTCGCGCAGATGCCGCACGACCACGGACATGACGATGCCTGCATAGATCAAGGCATTGAGGCCGGACAAGATATGAAAACCACGTGCCTCGCCCACATTTGTCATCAAGAGCACAGGGGCAAGCGCCCCAAGCGCGAGCGCGGTATAAACCGCCACAACCTTTGAGGGCAGCCGTTGCGATGCCGCCTCGCCCTTGGGGGTCACGCGGAAATCCACGAACTTTCCGGTGACCCGGTCACGCACTGCCATGAGACATCCCCAAAGAACCCATGGCCATTGCAGGAAGATGAACATCATCTTCGACAGGCCGAAGATTTTTCCATCATAGGGCCGGAATAGGCCATCTCGGCGGATCGCAGTCGCAAACCAGCACAGGATCAGGGTTGTCGGCAGCATATGAAGGACGAAAGCTGGATAGGTCACATCGGCGTAACGCGCGTCAAGCGCCAGCGCCCAGATCGGAGAAAAATAGAGGAAACACATGAAAAAAGAGAAGAAGACGTACCAGGACTGACCAAACAGAAACAGGAATTTCAGCCGGGCCGGCAAGGCCGGAAGGTAACGCGATGTATGCGACAAGAGCAGTGTCACCAGGCTGCGCGACCATTGGAATTCTTGGGTCGCCAGGTCCGCTACATTCGCCGGACCGTCGCCATAGGCGATGGCGTCGATCGCGTGAACGCCACGCCAGCCACCGGCGGCCATCAGCATCGAGGTTGAGTGATCCTCGGCGAGTTCCGGTCCAAGCCCGCCGATCTGACGCAGCGCGCTCGTCCTGACGGCATAATGCGACCCGATGCAGATCGAGGTGAAAAGCGTCGTATAGCCGCACTGAAGCGCCCCATGAAACGCTGCCTCGGTATCAAGCCGCGACCGCGCCGCCCAGCTTTCCTTCGCATTGGCCGAACAGATGGAGGGTGCGCTGACATATCCGACGTCGGGGTCGGCAAAAGGCCGCAGCATTTCCCGCAGATAGCCGGGCTGCGGCACATGATCGGCGTCCAGCTGGGCCACGATATCGTAGTTCTCATAACCAAAATGGTCGTAGAAATAGGCGAGGTTGCCTTCCTTGCAGCGGGTCCGACGCGGCCATAGGGCCTGATGATAGGCGGCTACATCCTTGCGGGTCGAAATCCTGACGCCTTGCGCCTCGCACCATGCGATGGTGGCAGGTGAGGGGTCTTCATCGGCCAGCCAGGTATCGTGCGGATAGTCCTGGGCAAGCATGGCCGTCAGCGTGCGCTGGAGCAAAGAAAGCGGCTCGCCCGGCGTTTTGGTGACGACCATTGCGACACGCCATTGCTCCGGTGACGGATCGGGTGCCACCGAGCGGCTTCCGTTCAGGAAGACGATCACGAAATACCCTTGCAGGAAATAGATCCACCCCAGGCTGAGCGTGGCCAACCCGAAGCGAATTGGCTCGATCATATGGGACGGCTGCAACCACCAGCGCCAGAAGAACACCGCTGACACCGCCCAAAACACCGCGGCCACGATGTATTTCACGCGGGACCGTCCCGTCAGTATCGGTGCCAAATAGCGGGCGACGGCGGCCATGGTCAGGCCACCTTGATCCGGCGTTCGGTCAGGCCGAACCAGGGGGCAGCGTGGGTCACGATCGTGTCAAGGTCGGACAGATTGGTCGCGAAGCCAAGCAGGCGGCGGGCCAGAGACGGGTCCGCGATCAGAACCGGCGGGTCGCCGGCGCGGCGGGGGCCAAAGGTCAGCGGCACGGTCCGGCCGGTCACGCGGGTGATCGCCTCGCAAACCTCAAGCACGGAATGACCGCGCCCGGAGCCAAGGTTGACCGCCACGCTCTTCTGGCCACTTGCCAGGTAAAGAAGCGCCAGAACATGCGCGCGCGCCAGGTCGTTCACATGCACGTAGTCCCGGATGCAAGTGCCATCGGGCGTATCGTAATCGTTGCCGAAGACATTCAACGGCTGGCCGTTTGCCGCCGCGCGCAGGGCTAGGGGCAGAAGGTGGGTTTCGGGATCGTGACGTTCGCCAAGCTGACCGGACGGGTCCGCCCCCGCGGCATTGAAATAGCGCAGCGCCACGTGCCGCAGCCCATAGGCCGCGCCGAAATCTTCAAGCATCTGTTCGCAGATCAGTTTCGTGCGACCATAAGGATTGATTGGCACCTGTGGTGTCGTCTCATAGATCGGTAGCAGTTCGGGGCGGCCATAGGTGGCACAGCTGGAGGAGAACACGATCCGCGTCACCTGGCGTTCTTGCGCCGCCTGCAAAAGCGCGCTCATGCCCCCCACATTATTGTCGTAGTAGAGCGCAGGGTTGGTCACGCTTTCGCCGACATAGGCGGAAGCCGCAAAATGCAAGATGGCATTGATGTTGAACTGCCCCATCGCTGAGACGAGCGCAGACCTGTCGCGCACGTCGGCACGCACCAGAGGCCCCCAGCGCACGACATCTGAATGTCCGGTGCTGAGATTGTCGAAAGCGACCGGCAGCGCACCCGCTTCGCCCAGTGCCTTGCAGGCATGTGACCCGATGAAGCCCGCCCCGCCGGTGACGAGAACCCGCATGCGTGACAGGACGCTCATTGCCCGCACTCCCTTTTCGGAAGCGCAGGCGTACGGTGCACCCGCTGCTGCCTGCTTGCTGCGCCAAGAGTTGAGGTTTCGAGTGGATGCACTGAGATGGCCTGAGATGCGGGCGGTGCCGCCGGGCAGGTTGGCGCAACTGTGATATCTGCCGCCAGCGCGACCCGGATGGCGTTACGGCCATTCTGCTCGATCAAGGTAAACCGATGGTTAGCGGCGCAAGACCCTATGCACGGGTCACATCCATTTGGCGGGCGCCGCCCGTGAAGGCGCACGCTATCAACCAATATCCTAGAAACGCTGTTCGGCTGTTTGCAAAAAGTCACCGCGAACCGATCGCCGGCGTTCAACAGATCGAAATCCCCTAACATCAAATCCACCCCCAATAGGGCGTGGCACGCAGTTCTGAAATATTCTCACCAGCACTCATCATTCGCCGCCACCCACAAACACTGGGCGCATGCCGAAGACGACAGGAGCAACCAAAACCGAACCACTGGCCACTATACACACAATTTCTCCACTCCCCCGAATCTAGTCGCATGGCGGGTTCTGTCAACAATATGCTGGTGCGCCCCCACGGCAGATATCTCAAATTGCCACAATCCTGCCGTAATTGGCAAACTGATTGCGCTTGCGAAAGAGCAACGAAATGCCGGATGTTGCCTCTGGGGCAGCTTTCCGGCACGGTCGGGTTGCGGGAAGTCGGTCAAAAGGCCAACTTGCCCGCGTCGCAGTCCTAAACGAGATCAAACAAGGCGGCGGATATTGTCCCCGCGATTCGATCGGGGCACCGTGGAGCACCCTATCTTCCGGCTTTGGCACGTCCGAAGACTTGGGTAGAGCCGCAGCGGCGTGCAAATGCAGAGGGGCGGTCGAAGTACTATCTCTTCGCCCTGATATTAACGAGTTTTAGCCTTGATTTTGCCGCGAGATATGACCGTACAGGCATCTTTCGTTGGTGATTGTTGCGCGTTCGTCGACATGTCTCGGGTTGGCAAAACTAAACCGCCCGCTTGACGGGTGTGTGATTTCGCGCAAGTCTGCACACACATCGGTCAGATTCCGAACGGCATCGTAGCCCCGCGCGCAGCTTCTAGCAGAAGCGGCACCGGGGTTTTTTGTTTTGGGGGCGGCATGCGGCGGCGGATCGAAGTAGGGCTGCTCTACTCGCGCAGTGGCAGTTATGCGCTGATTTCCGAGGCGTGCCGGACGGGTGCCCTGTCGGCCATTGCCGAAGTGAACGCCGACCCCGGCCTTGACCTGACGTTCCTGCCAGTCGAGCGTGATCCACAAGGTAACATCGACCTTTATGCCCCGTTTTGCGAAGACATTCTCAAAAGCTCTGCCACCCGTCACGTGATCGGCTGCATAACGTCCTGGAGCCGCAAGGAAGTGATCCCCGTTGTCGAAAAAGCCGGTGCAACGCTTTGGTATGCCGTGCCTTACGAAGGGTTCGAGGCTTCCGATCACGTCGTCTATACTCACGCCTGCCCGAACCAGCATCTTGTGCCGTTGCTCGACTGGTGTTTCCCACGTTTCGGCAAGCGGGCCTATCTGACAGGGTCGAACTACATCTGGGGGTGGGAGATGAACCGCCTTGCCCGCCAGATCATCACCGAGAAGGGCGGCGAGATCACCGGCGAACGTTATCTGCCAATCGGGTCGACCGATGTGGAAAGGATGATTGCCGAGATCCAGGCGACGCGGCCGGATTTCGTTCTGAACATGCTGATCGGCCCGTCGTCTTATGAGTTCATGCGCGCGCTTGCGGCGCTGGCGGCGCGCGATCCGGCCTTCGCACCGGATCGCTGCCCGGTGCTGTCGTGCAACCTTACCGAATGCGAACTGCCTGCCCTGGGTGCCGCAGCCGAAGGGTTGATCGCAGCCGGCCCGTGGTTTGCCGGTTCCCGCACCTGGCCGCCCGGCGGGCGAACTTTCGGTTCCTCGCACGAGGCCGCCTGTTATGCCGCCGTCAAGGAACTGGCGCGGCTTTTGTCGGGTCAGCCGCAGGCCGAGACGCTGCCACTGTCGGACCTTCTTGGCAGCGAAAGGGGTGGTGCGAGCGTGATTGATGCCACCACACACCACACGACCTTGCCGGTGCTGATCGCAAGGGTGGAACAGGGGCGTTTTCAGGTGCTGGCCGAACTGCCTGCGGTTGCGGGTGATCCTTATCTGACGCGGGGCAGCACGCGCGCTATGGCCGCCCCGCCGAAACTCAGGGTCGTGACATGAGGCGTGGGCTGCATATTCCCGATCTGGGGCAGGCGCGGGCACTGATCGTGCATCGCCCGCACGCGACCGTGCAGGCCCTGAGCCGCCAGTTGCAGGCCATCGGTCTGAGCGTCGCCGATTGCTGGCCCGAGCCCGGGGCGGACATCCTTGGTTTTGATTACGTCTTTTTTGACGCCGACATGGGGTATGATGGTCAGTTTCCCTGGGCGGCGGGCACCAGCCCGATGCCGATGATCGCCCTGATCGGGTCAGAGGCACCCGGCCGGATTGAATGGGCGCTGACGCAAGGCGCCCACGCGCAGCTTCTCAAGCCCGTGGGCGATGGCGGTGCCTTTTCCGCACTTCTGATCGCTCGCCAGACGTTCGAGGCGCGGGCGCGCCTGACAGTCGAGATAACCGACCTGCGGGCCCGGCTGGCAGACCGCCAGATCCTTTTGCGCGCCGTGACATTGCTGATGGCGGAGGGAAGAACCGAGGCGGAGGCTTACGGGCTTTTGCGCAGTCGGGCCATGGCCTTGCGGGAAACCGTCGAACAGGCCGCGCGGCGGGTTCTGGCGCGGATCGAAAGCGG
>DAORUY010000050.1:0-15350 GCA_035433445.1 Paracoccaceae bacterium | reverse complement strand
GTTTTGATCCATCCCGAAGCCATGCGCCTGATCGCCGCGAACCTGGATCTGATCGACGACGAGATGCGCGAAGACCGCGAAGCGGTCCGCATTTTCCTTGACCTGATGCTGAAGCACGGAAACCCCGAACGGGCGCTGCGGCGGATGAACGAACTGGGCGTGCTGTCGGCCTTTCTGCCGGAGTTCGAACCGATCGTGGCGATGATGCAGTTCAACGTCTACCACCATTACACGGTCGACGAACATACGATCCAGACGATCTCGACCCTTGCGCAGATTGAACGTGAGGAACTGATCGAGGAACTGCCACTGTCGTCCTCGATCCTGAAGGAAGGGGTCAACCGCAAGATCCTTTACGTGGCGCTTTTGCTGCATGACATCGGCAAGGGGCGGCCCGAAGATCACGCGATCCTCGGTGCCCAGATCGCCCGACGGGTCTGCCCGCGCCTTGGCCTGACGGTCGAGGAATGCGAAACCGTCGAATGGCTCGTGCGCTATCACCTGTTCATGTCCGACATGGCGCAAAAGCGCGACATTTCCGATCCGCGCACCGTGCGTGATTTCGCCAAGGTGGTGAAAACCAAAAAGCGGCTCGATCTGCTGACGGTGCTGACGGTCTGCGATATTCGCGGCGTCGGGCCGAATACCTGGAACAACTGGAAAGCCATGCTCTTGCGCCGGCTTCATTCCGATACCACGGCGGCGCTGGAAGGTGGCCTTGAAAGCCTGAACCGTGAAAACCGCACGGACGAGGCCAAACGTGCGCTGCGCGATGCGCTACCCGACTGGGATGCGAAAGACCTGCGCCGCGAGACCCAGCGCCATTACGACCCTTACTGGCAGGGCCTGTCGCTTGATGCCCACCGGATTTTCGCGCGCCTTCTGCAGGACATTCCCGAAGATGAAATCCGCATCGACATCGAACCCGATCATGACCGCGATGCGACGCGCGCCTGTTTCGCGCTTGCCGACCATCCGGGCATCTTTTCCCGGCTCGCGGGGGCGCTCGCTTTATCGGGGGCGAACGTCGTCGATGCGCGCACCTACACATCGAAAGACGGCTATGCGACCGCGATCTTCTGGGTGCAGGATGGCGATGGCCATCCCTATGATCCGACCCGCATTCCGCGCCTGAAACAGATGATTGAAAAGATCCTGAAGGGCGAGGTCGTGGCGCGGGATGCGCTGAAGGACCGCGACAAGATCAAGAAGAGCGAACGACAGTTCCGCTTTCCGACCCATATCACCTTCGACAATGAAGGGTCTGACATCTACACGATCATCGAGGTCGACACCCGCGACCGCCCGGCCCTGTTGTATGATCTGACCCGCACGCTCGCGGCCAACAACATCTATATCGCCAGTGCGGTGATTGCGACTTACGGGGCGCAGGTGGTCGACAGCTTTTACGTCAAGGACATGTTCGGCTTGAAACTTCATGCCAAGCTGAAGCAGGAGAGCTTGGAAAAGAAACTGCGCGCCGCGATCACCGAGGGCGCAGAGAGGGCCGAGGCGCAAAGCGCATGAAACCGATCAGACTGGTGCGCGGCTTCCTGACGGTGGGGGCATGGACGCTTCTCAGCCGCATTGCAGGTTTTGCCCGTGATGTGCTGACGGCAAACTATCTGGGAACCGGTGCGGTTGCCGAAGCTTTCATGGTGGCTTTTTCGCTGCCGAACATGTTCCGCCGCTTTTTCGCCGAAGGCGCATTCAACACCGCCTTCGTCCCGATGTTTTCCAAGAAGCTGGAAGCGGGCGAGGATGCGCGCGCATTCGCAGAAGACGCCTTCACCGGGCTAGCCATTGTCGTGGCGCTGTTTTCGGTGGTTGCCATGCTGGGCATGCGCTGGCTGGTGCTGGCGATGGCAGGCGGCTTTGCCGGGGATGCGCGGCTGGAACTAGCCATCGAATATGGAAACATCTGTTTTCCCTACATCTTTTTTATATCGCTCACCGCGCTTCTCTCCGGCCTTCTGAACGCAGGCGGGCGGTTTGTCGCGGCGGCGGGTGCCCCGGTTCTGCTGAACATCATCTTCATCTTCGCGATGATCTACGCCCATCGCGCCGGATGGGACATGGGCCTGACGCTCGCTTGGTCCACCCCTGTGACCGGCATGGCGCAACTGGCGCTCGTCTGGCTGGCCGCGTGGAAGATGGGCTATCCCCTGCGCTTCCGCCGCCCCCGCTTCACCACCGACATCCGCCGTTTGCTGGCCATTGCCGGGCCGTCGGTTCTGGCGGGCGGGGTCGTGCAGATCAATCTTCTGGTCGGCCGTCAGGTCGGCAGCTATTTTGAGGGCGCGATTGCCTGGCTGTCCTATGCCGACCGGCTTTATCAGCTTCCGCTGGGCGTGGTGGGCATAGCCATCGGCATCGTCCTTTTGCCCGACATCTCGCGGCGGCTGAAGGCCGACGATGTGGCGGGCAGTCGTCATGCCCTGTCGCGCGCCACAGAATTCGCGCTGTTCCTGACCGTGCCTGCCGCCGTGGCGCTGATGGTCATCCCCGTGCCGCTGATCTCGGTCCTGTACGAACGGGGAGCGTTCACCGCCGCCGACACCTGGCCCACGGCCCTGACATTGGCCGTCTATGGGGCAGGTTTGCCCGCCTTCGTTCTGCAAAAGGTGCTGCAACCGCTTTATTTCGCACGGGAAGACACCAAGACGCCGTTCAACTTCGCGCTGCATTCGATGGTGGTCAATGCCGCGCTGGCCATCGGTCTTGCCCCGTTCCTGGGTTTCATCGCCGCCGCGATTGGCACCACCCTGTCGGGCTGGACGATGGTCGCGCAGCTTTGGTGGGGCAGCCGCAAGATGGGCGAGGCCGCGCGCCCCGACGACCGGCTGCGTACCCGTCTTCCCCGCATTCTGGGCGCGTCTGCCGCCATGGGGCTTTTCCTATGGGCGGTTGCCTCTGCGATGGATGGCGCCCTGTTCGCCCCCGGCCACCGCTACATTGCGCTGGCCATCCTGTGCGGCACAGGGCTCGCGTTCTACGTCCTTTGCGCCTTTGCGCTTGGCGCGTTTCGCCTGTCGGACTTCAAGGCCGGGCTGTCGCGGCAACGCTGAACCTCAGCGCCTGCGCAATTGCGCCAGCAAATGTGCTGGCCCGCCCGGGGCCACGAAGAAGGAAAGGCCGAAACCGGCGGCAAACCCCGCCAGATCGGCGATCCAGTCGGGGCTGCCGCCGAAAAGAAGCCCGAACAGCAACTGAATACCCATCAGCATGCCGATCAGCGTAAAGGCCCGCGCACGATGGGCATTCTCGGCCCCAAGTCGCGCCCAGATGACAAAGGTGAAAGCCCCGATCAGCCCATAGGCCGCCGGATAACCGCCGATCAGACCGGCCCGGATGCCCGGAACAATCGAATAGACGAGCCCTCCCACAAGCGCCGCCCCGAAGAAGATGATCAGGAAAGCCCACGGGCGAAACACCTCCGCCACCATCTTTCCCAAGGCCAGAATGAAGACCGACACGAAGACCGCATGGGTGAAATTCGCATGCACGAACCCATAGGTCAGGAACCGCATGACATAATCGCCGTTCCAGCGCCCGGTCTTGACCATTTCGTCCAGCATCAGCGGTGACAGCGCAAAACGCTGGATCGCGTCTGCACGCCAGCCCACGGCCCCTGCTCCCCCGGCAAAGCCCAGGGAACCCGCGCTCATCACAATCTCCATCGCGATGATGGGCAAAAGCACCAGCCAGACGACCGGCGGTACCGGGTTCAGCGGAGAGGTATTATATCCGTCACGCATGGTCAGCCCTCGCCTCGGGTCCGCATCTTGGGTTCCGGGCGCTTGTTGACGCGCCCCTGACCCATGCGATACGCGAGACGCGAGTCTTTTTCCAGCCGGAGCCTTCGGATGACCGCCGCCAAGCCCAAATTTACCCCCCGTATCTTCTCGGGCATCCAGCCCTCCGGCGGGCTGACGCTGGGCAATTATCTTGGCGCACTGAAACGGTTCGTCGAAAAGCAGAACGAGGGGATCGAGACGATCTATTGTCTGGTCGATCTGCATGCGATCACCGTCTGGCAAGACCCGGCGCGCCTGCGCGATCAGACGCGCGAGGCTGCTGCAGGGTTCATCGCGGCAGGGATCGACCCCAAACGCTCCATTCTTTTCAACCAGAGCCAGGTCTCGGCCCATGCCGAACTCGGCTGGATCTTCAATTGCGTGGCGCGCATGGGTTGGATGAACCGCATGACGCAATGGAAGGACAAGGCGGGCAAGGATGCCGAAAAAGCCTCGCTTGGGCTTTTCGCCTATCCTTCGCTGATGGCAGCCGACATTCTGGTCTACCACGCAACTCATGTGCCAGTGGGCGAAGATCAGAAGCAGCATGTCGAGCTTTGCCGCGACATCGCCGCGAAGTTCAACCACGACTTCGGCGTCGACTTCTTTCCGATCACCGAACCTGTGATCGAAGGGGCGGCGACGCGGGTCATGTCCTTGCGCGACGGCACGAAGAAAATGTCGAAGTCCGATCCGTCGGACGCCAGCCGCATCAATCTGACGGACGATACGGACACGATCGCCCAGAAGTTCCGCAAGGCCAAAACCGACTCCGAACCTTTGCCCGAAACGGTCGAGGGGCTGAAAGATCGGGCGGATGCCAAGAACCTGGTCAATATCTATGCCGCGCTGTCCGATCAGACACCGGCGCAGGTGATCACCCAATATGGCGGGCAGGGCTTTGGCAGCTTCAAACCCGCTTTGGCCGATCTGGCAGTGGCAAAGCTGTCGCCCATTGCGGCAGAGATGAAGCGCCTGATGGCCGACCCGGCAGAGATTGACCGAATTCTAGGCGACGGCGCCGACCGTGCCGCCGCAATCGCGGAGCCGATTCTGGCCCGGACGCTGGATATCGTCGGGATGATTCGATCACGGCAGCGCTAGTCGTCGCTCGAGCTGCGCGCTCACGCACAGAAACCTTGCGCCGCAGCGGTCTTTGCACATTTCGACAGAGGGCCTATGTTGGGACAACCAACCCAGGAGCCCATGATGAGCTACGAAGCCCCCGCCGGAACGCGCATTGGTCACGTCCACCTGAAAGTCGCCGATCTCAACCGCGCACTTGCCTTTTATTGCGACATCCTCGGCATGCGGCTGATGCAGCGCTATGGCACCGACGCGGCCTTTATCTCGGCCGGCGGTTATCATCACCACATCGGTCTGAACACCTGGGAAAGCAAGGGTGGCCACCCGCCGGCCCCCGGCACGACCGGGCTTTATCACACTGCGATCCTTTACCCGTCGCGCCAGGCGCTGGCGCAGGTTCTGAAATCCGTGGTCGAGGCCGGTTGGCAGTTGGAAGGCGCGTCCGATCACGGCGTGAGCGAGGCGATCTATCTGCGCGACCCGGACGGCAACGGGGTGGAGCTTTACCACGACCGCGCCGAAACAGAATGGCCGCGCGATGCCCAAGGCAACCTCAAGATGATCACCGCGCGGCTCGATCTGAACGCCCTTCTGGCCGAAGCTGCCTGACCAAGCCGGTTTGCGAAGCCTTAAGGCTCTGCCCCTAACCTTCCTATCAGTTGCGCCTGACCGGGAGAGTCACTGTGACCAGTTATTCCGTTGCCGGAGTTCTCGGATCCACCAATCCGACCTTTTCGACCAATGTGACCGACCTCGACATAGTCTGGATCAACGGCCAGGCGAGGCTCATCACCACCGCGCTTCCCGGACCGGGTGCGGGCTATGCCTACTACGACCTGTCGGCAGCTACAGGGCCAGCCACACTTCTGGCCCTGCAAAGTTACTCGGCCGTCATCGACCACGGCACCCGCCCCGAAATCACGATCCTGCCCACAGCGGGCGGCACCGGCGCCAATCTGATCGCGGCAGGGTTGGAGCCATGGGGCTGGGCCAGCTACGGCCTGGGCGCGAATGGCTTTGGCGCGCCGCTCAACAACCCGCTGTTCATCGACCCGACTGCGGTCACGGGCTTTTCCACCGGCAGCGCCACGCTCGTCTACCTCGCGCCCCATGGCGCTTCAGTGCCGCTTGGTTACTGGTTGCAGGACAATGGCACGCTCACGCCAACCTCGGCCAACACAGGAACCTTCGCGGGCCCGGACATAGATGCGATGGCCGTAGGGGGCACGGGGTCGGGCAACTATCTGGTCACGGCATCGGCGGCGGGCAATGTCCTGTCCAGCTATGCCATCGGCGCGGATGGCAGCCTGTCCCTGACCGATGTGGTGTCCGTCGACTTCGGCATCGGTTTTTCCAAACCGACCGAGGTTGCGACCGTGACGATCCAGGGAACAACCTACGTGATCGTCGCCTCGTCGGAAAGCTCGTCGCTCTCCACCTTCCGGCTGCTGCCGGGCGGCCTTCTTTATGAGGCCGACCATGTGGTCGACAATCTATGGACCAGCTTCAGCGGCGCGACCGCGCTGGCCACACTGGAAACCGGCGGTCGGGTTTTCGTTTTTGCGGGCGGCGCTGATGACGGGTTGGAGGTGATGACGCTTCTGCCCGACGGGCGACTGGTGCAGCTCATGACCCTCACCGACACCGCCGCCGCCACCCTGGCCGATGTCACCTCCATCGCCGTGGCGCAGATCGGGGGGCGAACCCAGATGTTCGTGGCCAGCGCCACGGAACCGGGGGTCACCCAGATCGACCTTTCGCTTGGGCCTTTGGGCACGACGCTCTTTCGCTCGCCGGGCGTCCAGACAGGAACCGGTGCGAATGATCTGCTTTATGCCGGACCGGCCACCACCGCCCTTTATGGCGGCGGCGGCGATGACTTGATCGTGGGTGGCGGTCCCGGGGTCACGGCGAGCCTATTTGGCGGCGCCGGAAGCGATCTGTTCGTCCTGTCACCCAACGCGGGCACGATTGTCATCGGCGACTATCGGGCGGGCGTGGACCGGCTGGACCTGACCGCCTTTCCGATGCTGCGCAACATCGGCCAGCTTTCGACCACGTCGACCGCGACCGGAGCCGTGATCACCTTTGACACGACGACGATCCAGATCGAAAGCTTCGACGGCAACCCGATTCCCGCCACGGCATTCGCCCAGTCGCAAATGCTGCGCTTGACCCGGTTTGCACCCACGACCGCCACGCAAGTCGAACTTGGCAGTGGCCTTGACGATCAAATGACCGCACCGACCGAACCGACAACCCTGATGGGCCTGCTGGGCAACGACAGCCTGACCGGAAACATAGGCGACGATGTGCTCGACGGGGGGGACGGCAACGACATGCTGATTGGCGCGGACGGCGCTGATCGGCTGCTGGGCGGCGTCGGCAACGACGTTTTGATGGGCGGTACGGGTGGTGACAGTCTCGACGGTGGCAGGGGGGACGATCGCGCCTACGGCGGGCTCGACAATGACAGCCTTTTCGGTGGCGACGGATATGATGTGCTTTGGGGTGACGACGGTGACGATGTCATCTTTGGCGGCGCACAAAACGATACGCCCGTCGGTGGCGCAGGCAATGACGCACTCGATGGCGGCAGCGGGAATGACCGGCTCTGGGCGGGGGATGGCGACGATACGCTGTTTGGCGGGGACAACAACGATACCCTGTGGGGCGAGACGGGGGGGGACGACCTCTATGGGGATGCCGGGGTCGACCTTTTGTGGGGCGGCGATGGTGATGACGCGCTTTATGGCGGGGCGCAGAACGACACGCCGGTCGGGGGGATGGGCAATGATCTGCTCGACGGCGGCAGCGGCGATGACCGGCTCTGGGGCGGGGATGGGAATGATACGCTCTATGGCGCTGACAATAATGACACCTTGTGGGGCGAGGCCGGGGCGGACGACCTTTACGGGGGCATGGGTATAGATCTTTTGTGGGGTGGCGACGGCGACGATGTGATTTTCGGCGGGGCGCAGAACGACACGCCGGTCGGAGGCGCGGGCAATGACTTTCTCGATGGCGGCAGTGGCAGTGACCGGCTCTGGGCGGGCATCGGCAATGACACGCTGTCTGGCGGGGACGACAATGACATTTTGTGGGGCGAAGGCGGTGCCGACGCACTTGATGGGGGGTCGGGCACAGACATCCTATGGGGGGGCGACGGCAATGACATGCTCCAGGGCGGGGATGGGGCCGACCTTCTGTGGGCCTCGCTCGGCAACGATGCGCTCTGGGGCGGGGCGGACAACGATACGCTGGTGGGCGAGGCAGGCCAGGACACGCTTTATGGCGGCGATGGCAACGACCGGCTCTGGGCAGGCGATGGAGCGGACAGTCTGGACGGCGGAACCGGCAATGACCTGCTGATGGGCGAGCAGGGCAACAACGTGCTTTACGGCGGCACGGGCGAGGACACGCTTTCTGGCGGCGCGCAGAATGACACGCTCTTCGGTGGCGATGGCAACGACCTGATTTTCAGCGGCGATGGCAGCAATCTTGCCCAAGGTGGGCGCGGCAACGATTGGATCACCGGCGGCAGCGGCAATGACAATCTTTTGGGGGACGAAGGCAACGACCAGCTGATCGGCGGCACTGGAAACGATACGCTCAACGGTGGAGCAGGACGCGACAATCTGCGCGGTGGTGCCGGGGCGGATCGGTTTGTCTATTCAGATGTCTCAGACATGGGGCTGCGCACCACATCGGACGTGCTGCGTGATTTCACCTCGGGCAGTGACAAGCTGGATTTTACCGGCCTTGGCCTCAGGTTCGTCGGCGGCAGCTTTACCGGCACGGCCGGGGACTTTTGCTTTGTCCGTGACGCAACCGGGGGCACCTTGTGGCTCGATATCGACGGCAACAACGTTGCAGACTATTCGCTGCGCCTTGACGGGACATTCATGTTGGCAACGACAGATTTCCTGCTCTGACGCGGGATTGGAAACGCCGATACCCGGCATCGGACCGACCCGAACCAACAGCCGGACCCTGACGGAAGGGGATCGCTGACCGTTGCCTTCCGCCCGGACTGCCGCCATGATCGCGCCAGACACGGGGGATGAAGATGCGTAAGTTTCTGGTCGTGCTGGACGACAGCCGGGAATGTCTGAATGCGATGCGCTTTGCCGCTCTGCGCGCGGCCCATACCGGCGGAGGCGTTACGATCCTTTCGATCATTCCGCCCGACGAGATCCAGCATTTCATGGGCGTGGCCGATCTGATGCGTCAGGAGGCCCGTGAGCGGATCGAAGCCCATTTCGAGGTCTTCGCCAAATGGATGCGCGACCGACAGGGTGTGAACCCTGAGCTGGTGATCCGCGAGGGGGAACCTGTCGGCGAAATCCTGTCCCTGATCCGCGACGATCCGCAAATCGGCGTACTGGTCCTTGGTGCGGGAACGGAGAAAAACGGCCCCGGTCCCTTGGTCACGCAGATGTCGCGCTCCTCGGGCAGTCTGCCGATCCCGATCACCATCGTTCCGGGCGACATTTCGAAGGAACGGCTGGAAAGCATCACCTGACCTGCGGCAATCCGCCATCGGGCAAACCTTGACTTCGGCCCCCTTCGGGCGCATATCCGACTGGAATAGTAGGAAAGCCCTGACATGTTCATCCAGACAGAATCCACACCGAACCCCGCAACGCTCAAGTTCCTGCCGGGCCGCGCGGTTCTCGATCTGGGAACCGCGGATTTTCCAAGCGTGGACACGGCTGGCAAGTCGCCGCTCGCCACCCGTATCTTTGCGGTCAGCGGCGTGACGGGCGTCTTTTTCGGCACCGATTTCGTGACCGTGACCAAAGCCGAAGGCGTCGACTGGGCGCATATCAAGCCCGCAATCCTTGGCGCGATCATGGAACATTTCCAGTCGGGCGCGCCGGTGATCGAAGGGGCCGCCCCAGCGGGCGACGGCCACGCCGATCATTCGGGACCGGACAGTGACATCGTGAACCAGATCAAGGAACTGTTGGACACGCGCGTCCGCCCCGCCGTCGCACAGGATGGCGGCGACATCACCTTCCACGGTTTCGATCGGGGCGTTGTCTATCTGCATATGCAAGGCGCCTGCGCGGGCTGCCCTTCTTCGACGCTGACCCTGAAAATGGGCATCGAAAACTTGCTGCGCCACTATATCCCCGAAGTGACCGAGGTGCGGCCCGTTGCCGCCTGAACCACTGATCCTGGCGTTCGACACATCGGCCGCGCATTGCGCGGCCGCTCTCGTTTCCGGCGACCGGCTGGTGGCGGAGCGCCACGATCCGATGGACCGCGGGCAAGCGGAGCATCTTTTTCCGATGCTGGAATCGCTCCTGAAGGGTGCGGGCCTCGGCTGGCATGACCTGACCGCGCTGGCGGTCGGGACTGGCCCCGGCAACTTCACCGGGGTGCGGCTTTCCGTTTCGGCGGCGCGCGGGCTTGCGCTTGGGCTCGCAATCCCGCTCCACGGTGTCAGCCGGCTGGAGGCCGCCGCCTATGGCCTGCCGCGGCCTTGTCTGGTGGTGCTCGATGCCCGTCTGGGGCGCAATTATCTTCAGCTTTTCGACGGGCAAGCGCTGCCGCCCCAGATTGCCTCTGCCGACGCAATCCCCGACGGGTTGCTCAGCACTGCTACCTGCCTGACCGGCGATGGCGCAGAGCAGATCGCGGAAGATAGCGGCCTGCCGCACCTGCCCGCCGCCCTGTCTCTTCCGCAGGCGATGGCGCGGATCGCGGCAAGGCGCCCGCCGCCCAAGACGCGCCCGGCGCCGCTTTACCTTCTGCCCGCAGACGCCGCACCGCCGCGCGACGCCCCGCCGCTGATCCTGCCATGACAGCGGACGAGCTTGCGGCCTTCCATGCGGCCTGCTTCACCGTCCCCCGCCCGTGGACGGTGCAGGAATTCGCGACCTTTCTGGCCTCACCCCAGGTTCTGCTGGTCGCCGCGCCGCAGGGGTTCGCCCTTGGCCGGGTCGTCTCGGACGAGGCCGAACTTCTGACCATCGCGGTCGATCCCGCCGCGCGGCGAAGGGGCACAGGGCGGGCGCTTCTGTCCGACCTGATGACCCAGGCCACCACCCGTGGCGCGCGGGAGATGTTCCTTGAGGTCAGCCGAGAGAACGACTCGGCCATCGCACTTTACCGGACGATGGATTTTGCCGAAGCGGGCCTTCGCAAAGCCTACTATTCCGATGCCGGCCGCCCGATTGACGCGCTGATCATGCGACGGGAACTGGCGGCCGACGATCCGGTTACCACTGTTTTTCCTATCTAATTTTACTGTTTGGTCAAATATTTTTTCTGTCCTTTCAGAATCCTGTTGACCGCTTCGCAGCCTTCCGCCCTAATCGCACTGATCCGAAAGAGATCGCCCCGCCACTTGCGCGGGCGCGTCCGATATTTGGACATAAATGTCATTCAGGGAGCTTGAAATGACCCTCATGCAGAAATTCCTCGGTGCTGCCGCAACCCTCGCCCTGACCACGGGCATCGCATCGGCGGACCCGGCAATCATCTTCGACCTTGGCGGCAAGTTCGACAAGTCGTTCAACGAAGCCGCCTTTGCCGGCGCAACCCGCTGGGCAGAAGAAACCGGCGGCACCTTCAAGGAACTGGAGATGCAGTCGGAGGCCCAGCGCGAACAGGCACTGCGCCGTCTGGCCGAAGCTGGCGCCAATCCCATCGTCATGACCGGCTTTGCCTTCGCCGACGTGCTGAATGTCGTCGCTCCCGACTTCCCGGACACGAAATTCGCCATCGTTGACATGGTCGTCGACCAGCCGAACGTGAAGTCGGTGGTCTTCACCGAAGAGCAGGGATCCTACCTTGCCGGCGTGATGGCGGCGATGGCGTCGAAGTCCGGAACCGTGGGCTTCGTCGGCGGCATGGACGTTCCGCTGATCCACAAATTCGCCTGCGGTTATGTCCAGGGCGTCAAGGCGACCAACGCCGACGCCACGGTCATCCAGAACATGACCGGCACCACGCCAGCAGCATGGAACGACCCGGTGAAGGGCGCCGAACTGGCCAAAGCCCAGAAATCGCAAGGTGCGGACGTGATCTATGCCGCAGCGGGCGGCACCGGCATCGGTGTTTTGCAAGCGGCGGCTGACGAAGGCATCCTGTCGATCGGTGTGGACAGCAACCAAAACCACCTGCATCCCGGCAAGGTTCTGACCTCGATGCTCAAGCGCGTGGACAATGCGGTCTATAGCGCCTTCAAGGAAGGTGCCGAGATGACAACCGGCATCAATGTGATGGACCTGAACGCTGGGGGCGTCGATGTCGCGATGGACGACAACAACGCAGCCCTCGTCACGCCGGAAATGAAGGCGGCGGTCGAAGCGGCGGCTGAAAAGATCAAGTCCGGCGAAATCGTGGTTCACGACTACATGGCAGACAACACCTGCCCCGTGAACTGAGCGGACGCCATGGGGGCGGGCATTCAACAGGAGCGGCAGGCAACTGCCGCTCCAGCCATCGAACTTCGTGGTATCTCGAAAGCCTTTGGCCCGGTGCAGGCCAACAAGGACATTTCGATCAAGGTCATGCGTGGCACCGTCCACGGGATCATCGGGGAAAACGGCGCGGGCAAATCCACGCTCATGTCGATCCTTTATGGGTTCTACAAAGCCGACAAGGGCGAGATTTTGATCGGCGGCAAGCCCGTGCAGATCCCCGACAGCCAGGCCGCCATCCGGGCGGGCATCGGCATGGTGTTCCAGCATTTCAAGCTGGTGCAGAATTTTTCCGTCGTCGAGAATGTGATCCTCGGCGCCGAAGACGGGGCGCTTTTGCGGCCCTCAATCGCGAAGGCCCGCGCCGCGCTGGCCAATCTGGCGAGGGAATATGAGCTGGACGTCGACCCCGACGCCCTGATCGAAGATCTGTCGGTGGGCCATCAGCAGCGCGTCGAAATCCTCAAGGCGCTTTACCGGCAGGCCGATATTCTGATTTTGGACGAACCTACGGGCGTTCTTACCCCCGACGAGGCCGACCATCTGTTCCGCATCCTGCGCGGGCTGAAGGATCAGGGCAAGACGATCATCCTGATCACGCACAAGCTGCGGGAGATCATGGAAATTACCGATACAGTCAGCGTGATGCGCCGCGGCGAGATGACGGCGACCGTGAAGACATCGGAAACCAGCCCCGAAGCGCTGGCCGAGCTGATGGTCGGGCGGAAGGTTCTTCTGAACGTTCCAAAGGGCCCTGCCAAACCGGGCGCGACCGTGCTTGAGGTCAAAGGCTTGAGGGTGCGAGACGAAGCAGGTGTCGAACGGCTCAAGGGCATCGACCTGACGATCCGCGCGGGCGAGATCCTCGGCATCGCCGGGGTCGCGGGCAACGGCCAGTCCGAACTGCTGGAGGTCTTGGGCGGCATTCAGCGCGGCACCGGGCATGTCCGCGTGAACGGGCGAGAGCTGGACCTGACCGGCAAACATTCCGACGGTCAGTCGCGCCGCGCCGATGGCATCGCCCATGTGCCCGAGGATCGCCAACATCTGGGCATGATCATGGATTTCTCCGCCTGGGAGAATGTGGCCTTCGGTTATCACCATGACCCGGCCTATCAGAAAAACGCGCTTCTGATGGACAATGACGCGCTGTTGGAAGACACCAAGGGCAAGATGGCACGTTTCGATGTGCGACCGCCGATCCCCACGCTGGCGGCCAAGAGCTTTTCGGGCGGCAACCAGCAAAAGATCATCCTGGCGCGCGAAATCGAACGTAACCCCGACCTTCTGCTGATCGGCCAGCCAACCCGTGGCGTCGATATCGGCGCCATCGAATTCATCCACAAACGCATTGTCGAATTGCGCGACGCGGGCAAGGCGGTGCTGCTGGTCAGTGTCGAGCTCGATGAGATCATGAGCCTGTCGGACCGGATCGCGGTGATGTTCGACGGGCGCATCATGGGCGAACGCCTACCGGACGAAACGAACGAGCGCGAACTGGGCCTGCTGATGGCGGGTGTCAGTGGTGCTGCGGCCGACAAGGGGGCACGGTGATGCAGAAGATGCCAAAATGGGCTGATGTTGCGCTGATCCCGCTCATCAACCTCATGATCGCGTTCCTGATCTCCGCCATCGTGATCTTTGCCATCGGGGAAAACCCTTGGATGGCGCTCCGCACCATGGTCGAGGGCACCCTCCTGCGCGCCGAGGGCTGGGGCTATATGCTCTATTATGCCACGAACTTCATGTTCACCGGGCTGGCCGTGTCGGTCGCCTTTCACGCCGCCCAGTTCAATATCGGTGGCGAGGGGCAGGCGACGATGGGTGGTCTTGGCGTGGCGCTGGTGTGCCTCGCCTTTCCCTGGCCGCACTGGACGGTCGCCCTTCTTGCGGCAACTGCCGGGGCGGCGCTGTTCGGCGCGGTCTGGGCGGCAATCCCGGCCTGGCTTCAGGCCCGCCGCGGCAGCCATATCGTGATCACCACGATCATGTTCAACTTCATCGCCGCGTCAGTGCTGAACTACCTTTTGTCAAACGTGATGCGGCCCATGGGATCCATGGATCCCTCTTCCGCCCGTTTCCCCGACGGCGCGAAACTGCCCACGCTGCATGACATGCCGATCCTTGGGCAGATCTTCGACAAGAACACCCCAGCCAATATCACCCTCTTCATTGCCCTTGCCGCGTGTGTGCTGGTCTGGGTGCTGATCTGGAAGACGCGGCTCGGCTATATGATCCGCGCCTTTGGCAAATCCGAAGCGGCAGCAAAATACGCGGGCATCTCGCCCTTCAAGATCATCATGATTTCGATGATCATCTCCGGTGCACTGTCGGGGATGATGGCCCTGAACACCGTTATGGGCTACTCGGAGAAACTCATCCTGAACTCGGTCGAGGGCGCAGGCTTCATCGGCATCGCGGTTTCGCTGATGGGCCGTTCGCATCCGTTCGGGGTGCTTCTTGCCTCGCTTCTCTTCGGGTTTCTCTATCAGGGCGGTGCGGAACTCGCGCTCTGGACCTCGATCCCGCGAGAGTTGATCACCGTCATTCAGGCCCTGGTGATCATGTTCACTGGTGCGCTTGACAATATGGTGCGCACGCCGGTCGAGCGACTGTTCCTGACCCTGCGCAGGGAGGGCCGCGGATGACCTACGACACCCTTCTCCAACTCCTCGATTCGATGGTGCGCCTGGGTGTTCCATTGCTGTTGGCATGTCTGGCCGGTCTTTATTCCGAACGGTCGGGGATTTTCGACATCGGGCTGGAGGGCAAGATGCTCGTCGGTGCCTTCATGGCCGGCGCAGTTGCTTTCAGTTCCGGCTCGCCCTGGATAGGGCTGCTGGCGGCGATTGGTATCTCGGTCCTTTTCAGCCTGATCCATGGCGTTGCCTCGATTACCTTTCGCGGCAATCAACTCATCTCTGGCGTGGCGATCAACTTTCTGGCTTCAGGCCTGACGGTTCTGGTCGGCCAGACATGGTTCGGGCTGGGCGGGCGCACGCCCGCGCTTGAAAATTCCGCGCGGTTCGAA
>DAORUY010000049.1:0-15709 GCA_035433445.1 Paracoccaceae bacterium | reverse complement strand
CGATGATCCGCCGCCGGAACCTTCAGGAAAATGTCGGTCCGCGCATTGAGAAACGCCGCTTTCGCCACCCCATCCGCCGCCTTCCGCGCCGCGCGAATACGCGCCGCCTGTTCGCCAACCGGCCGCAAGTCCGTGGTGCCGATGATCTGGTCTTCGAAGTTGAAGCCCACCGCGCCCACGCCGATCACCGCTGCGACCGACCGCGACATGGCCGCGTCGTCCGCACCAAAGCCCGCTTCAAGATCGCAGGTCACTGGCAGGTCGCTGGCCGCCACGATCCGCGCCAGATTGTCGAGCATAAGCGCAAAGGGGATCTTCTCGCCATCGGCAAATCCATGTGCGGCCGCGACCGGGGCGCTGCCGGTGGCCAGCGCTGCGGCCCCGGCCCCCGCAACCGCCTTCGCGCTACCCGGATCCCAGATGTTGTAAAGGATGACCGGCGCGCCCTTGCGGTGCAGCGCCCCGAACGTGGCGGTCTTTTCGGCATGACTGGTCATTGGCTTGTCCTCTTGCAGCGCCGCGCCAGACTGGGGCGCAGCAGCCCAAAGGGCAAGCCCGATCGGTCAGGCGGCGCTCAGATCAGCCCTTCGGCCCGGAAGAGCGCCTTCACATCCGCTTCCGGCCGCGCGCCGAAATGGCTGATCACCTCTGCCGCCGCAATGCAGCCCATGCGGCCTGCGACCTTCAGGCTTTGCCCCGTGGCCAGACCATAAAGAAAACCTGCTGCGAACTGGTCGCCCGCACCCGTCGCATCGACAGGCACCACGCGGCGCACTGGCACTTCGTCCCGTTCCTCGCCCCGAATCAGCACCACATCCGCACCCGAGCGGGTGCAGACGATCAGCGGGCATTCCGCGCTGGCCTGCAGCAGCGCTGCCTCCAGATCCTCGGTTTGATAGAGCGAACACCATTCATGCTGGTTGCCGATCACATAATCCATCTCGTCGCGGACCAGTCTGCGGAAGTCGGCGCGGTGGCGGTCCACGCAAAACGGGTCTGACAGCGAAATACCGGCCTTGCCGCCGCCTTCGTGGCACGACTGCGCGGCCTTCAGAAACGCGGCCTTGCCGTCGTCCTTGTCGAAAAGATACCCTTCAAGGAACAGATATTCGCTGTCACGCACGATCCCTTCGTCCAGATCGCCCGGCCCGAAATCCGCGCCTGCGCCCAGATAGGTGTTCATCGACCGCTCGCCATCCGGCGTCACGAAGATCATCGAGCGCGAGGTCGGGTGTTCCGCAACGCCCGCGGGCGGGTTCGGGAAAGCTGTGCCCTCGCCTTCCAGCGACTTCGCATAGAACCGGCCCAGCGCATCGTCCTTCACCTTGCCGACGAAGGCGGTCTTCAGCCCCAGATTGCCAAGCCCCGCCAGCGTATTGCCAACCGATCCGCCCGGCGCCTCGGTCCGCTCTTTCATCGCCGCATAGAGCATTTCGCCGCGTTCGCGATCGACAAGCTGCATGATGCCCTTCTCGATCCCCATCCAGTCGAGGAAATTGTCATCGCACTGGGTCAGAACATCGACGATGGCATTGCCGATGCCGACGACCTCGAAGCGTTTGGTCACAGGTTCTTCTCCTCGAAAAGACAAAGGTCGCGGATCAGGCAGGCCCGGCATTTGGGGCTGCGCGCCGTGCATGTATACCGCCCGTGCAGGATCAGCCAGTGGTGAGCATGTTGCTGGAACTCGGCTGGCACATGATCTTCGATCGCGCGCTCAACCGCGTCCACATCGCGGCCCGGCGCAATGCCGGTGCGGTTGCCAACACGAAAGATATGGGTATCAACAGCCTGCGCGGGGTGGTGAAACCACATGTTCAGAACGACATTTGCCGTCTTGCGCCCGACGCCCGGCAAGGATTGCAGCGCCGCACGCGATGTCGGCACCTCGCCACCGAACTCATCGACCAGAAGGCGGCTCATCTTGATGACATTTTTCGCCTTCTGCCGAAACAGACCGATGGTCTTGATCTGCTCGGTCAAGCCCTCCTCGCCCAGCTCCAGCATCTTTTCCGGACTGTCGGCAATCTGGAACAGTGTCTTCGTTGCCTTGTTCACCCCCGCATCCGTCGCCTGCGCCGACAGGGCCACCGCCACCAGAAGCGTATAGGCATTCACATGGTGAAGCTCGCCCTTGGGATGGGCCTCCGCCGCCTGAAAGCGGGCAAAGATCTCGCGGATCGTGTGATAGGGAAGCTGACGGGCCATACTCCCTCATGCCCCGATGAAATTTTGCGGGCAAGCAAAAACAAAAAGCCGCAAAATCCGGGTCGCCCGCTGGCGCGCGCCCTTCTACATTGACAGACAAAGGAGAGCGCCATGCAGACCCGCACAGCCGAACAGGAATACCACTATAATGTCATCGCCCGCGCCCTGCGGGAGATCGACGCGCCGGGCGGGCAGACCCTGTCGCTGGACGCGCTCGCCGCCCGCCTGTCGATGAGCCCCGCGCATTTCCAGCGCATCTTTTCCGCCTGGGTCGGCGTGTCACCCAAACGCTATCAGCAATATCTGACGCTCGATCATGCCAAACGGCTTCTGGCCGACCGTTTCACCATGCTCGACACCGCAGCCGAGACCGGCCTCTCTGGCTCTGGCCGCCTGCACGATCTCTTCCTGCGCTGGGAAGCGATGAGCCCCGGCGACTATGCGCAGGGCGGCGCGGGTCTGTCGGTCGCCTATGGCTGGTTCGACAGCCCCTTTGGCGAGGCGCTGGCGATGGGCACTGACAGGGGCCTCTGCGGCCTTGCTTTCACCGAAGAATGCGGGCGCGAGGCCGCTTTCACCGACCTGACCAGCCGCTGGCCCGGCGCGCATTTCCACGCCGATCCCGACCGCCTGAGGCCCTGGGTCGACGCTGCCTTTGGCGGTCAGGGCGAGGCACGCCTTCTGATGATCGGCGCGCCTTTCCAGATCAAAGTGTGGGAAGCACTTCTGCGCATCCCGTCCGGGCAGGTCACGACCTATTCCGAACTTGCGCGCGTCACCGGCTATCCCCGGGCGGTCCGCGCGGTCGGCACCGCCGTCGGGCGCAACCCGGTCAGCTTCCTGATCCCCTGCCACCGGGCGCTCAGGAAATCCGGCGGGCTTGGCGGCTATCACTGGGGCTTGCCGGTCAAACGCGCCATGCTCGCCTGGGAAGCCGCCCGCCGCGACGGGGCAGAGGCTGCCTAAGTCAGCCCCGCGCTGACAGCCAGTCGCTTGGCGGCTTGCCCGTCACCCGCACGAATTCGCGGTTGAAGTTCGACTTGGTGTTGAAGCCCGATGACAGCCATGCTGCCGTCACGTTGTCCCCAGCGCCGAGCCGTTCACAGGCATGATTGATCCGCCGCTTATTGATGAGCCGCGAGACATTTTCACTCGTCGTTCGGTTTATCGCCGCTGACAGCGTCTTGACCGGCAGACCCATCCGCCGCGATAGCCGCAACAGCGTCAGCTCGGGGTCAAGATAGAGCCGCGTTTCGTCCAACAGCACGTCAAGCCGCGCCATGATCTGCGCATCCTGCTCTGCCGCCGCATCGTCGTAGAACGCCGCCTCTGGGGTGGCGCCCTCTGTGGTGAACAGACCGGGCGACAGGACAAGCCAGCCCAGAACCACAAGTGTCCCCGTGGTGGCTATACTGACAATCCAAGGCTGCCAACCGGGCAAACCGGCACCATGCGCGCCAATGATTGCCAGATCGCTCAACGCGGACCCGATCAGAGTCGCCCCAACCGCCGCCCAGATCCGTCCGGGTACCTTTCCGGTATCCAGTCGCGCCTGCGGCAACCCGTCATCCGTGCGGAAGACCGCCAGAAGCAAGGCCAGCCCGTAGCCGGCAAACAGCATAGGGACCAGCCCATCAAGGCCAACCGGCGCCAGCACCAAGGCCGCAAGAACGAGCGCCGGACCGGCCATATGAGGCCAGTCACGGCGCAAGGTAACGGGCCGCACCGCCGTCGCCTTGAACGCCAGCCAAGCCAAGCCAGGCACCAGTGCCGCCGTTACAGGTTGCAAGGGGCGCAATGCACCCAGCCCGTAATGTTGCACAAGGCTGATGATCAGAGCCTGAACCGCGCAGACGGCACATAACACCGCCAACCATCCGGCGCGATTCTGCCGCATCAGAAGGTAGATCGCCAGAAAGGCCAGCAGCACCGCCACAAAGATCGGTATCGGAAATGTCGGCATCGTTCCTTTGCCCTCGTCTTGAAGCAATGACGTCCTGAAATCGGTTCCTGACGTCCGAAAACCGGTTTCAGGACGCGTCGCAGGTTTTGCCCGTTCATCACGCAGTTACCGAAGACCCACATAAGGAACAAGTCGATGAAACTTACGCTAACCTCACTCGCTGCAATCGCTCTCTCTGCCCATGCAGCATTCGCCGAAACCTTTGCCGGCATGTCAGACCTTTCGTTCGATGCGGCTTGGCATGGTCGCGCGGTTGAAGGGGCTGTCTGGTATCCGACGGACGGTGGCGGCGAACCCGAACTTTTCGCCGACAATCCCGTTTTTCAGGGCGTCGATGTTCTGCGCGACGCCCCGCCGCAGGCGGGTAACCATCCGGTCGTTCTCTTTTCACACGGGCTGGGTGGAAATATCCGCTCCTCTGCCTGGCTGGCCGTCGGGTTGGCGAAGCGCGGGGCCATCGTCGTGGCGGTTGACCACCCCAACAGCACCACCCGCGACTTCGATCTGGGGCCGGGGCTGGAACATGGCACGCGGGCCCGTGACCTTTCGGCGGCGCTCGACTGGTTGTTGGCAGATCCGCGTTTTGCTGGGCAGCTCGATCAAAGCCAGATTGTGGCTGCGGGTTTTTCCTATGGAGGCTGGACGGCCCTGTCACTTGGCGGGGCCACGGCAAACCGCGACGCCTATGCCGCACACTGCGCCGAAGCACTGGCCATTTCGACCCATTGTGCAGACATTGCGAATGCGGGCATCAAACTGGCGGACTATGATGCCGCCACCTGGAACGCGTCATACCACGATCCGAGGGTCACGCAGGTCGTCGCGATTGACCCTGCGCTCATCTGGGGCTTGACGCCAGGCAATGTCGCGGCTCTGCCTGCAAAAGTCCTGCTCGTCGGCCTTGGTCAGGGCAAGGACCGGCTCTATGAGACAGACTTCACAAAAAGTGGCTTTGACGAGCTGGTCCCACAGGCGCGTAGTGTCACTCTGGCCCCTGCCGCCCACTACTCGGCGCTGCTGCTCTGCAAACCCGACGGCGCGGCCATTCTCGCCGACGAAGGCGAACCCTATCCGATTTGCACCGACCCCGAAGGGACCAATCGCGCAGCCCTGCATGACGAGTTGATCGACCTTTTTGCCACCGAACTTGGGCTGTGATCACCGGGCTGGTGCCCTGCGGTTCGCAATCCATGCGCAAAAAACCGCTCAGACCTGCGTCTGGGCGGTTCGTTATTGCCTATCAAAGCGATTATACCCACTTCAGAGATCATCTGTTGACCGGAGCTATTCAATGCGTATCCAAACCCTTTCTCTTGGCGCCCTGTCGGTGGCCATGCTGCTCAGTGCCTGCGTGGCACCGCAGACCTACAACCCCAATGACCCGAACCAGCGCACGCGCAATGGCGCGGTGATCGGCGCGCTGGCCGGGGCCGCCCTCGGCGCAGCGACGGGCGATTCCAATGACAAGACCTCCGACCGGGTTCTGGGCGGCGCGGTCATCGGCGGTCTGGTCGGTGCTGGCATCGGCAATGCGCTGGACCAGCAGGCGGCGGAACTGCAGCGCGACATCACCACGAACGGTGTGCGCATCGTGAACGAAGGCAACCAGCTGCGCGTGATCATGCCCGAAGGCATCCTCTTCGCGGTCGACAGCGCCACGGTGAACGGCGGGATCATGAACGACCTCTACACCGTCGCAAACAGCCTCAACCGTTACCCCAACAGCCGGGTGCAGGTCGTGGGCCATACCGACAACACGGGCGCCGCAGCCTACAATCAGGATCTGTCGCAGCGTCGCGCCGGTGCCGTCGCCGCGATCTTGCGCAATGCGGGCGTGTCGGGCGCGCGTCTGGTGCCGATCGGCGCGGGCGAAAACCAGCCCATCGCCTCGAACCTGAACGAGGCAGGCCGGGCGCAAAACCGCCGGGTCGAAATCGTCATCATTCCGAACGGCTGACGCTCGCTGGACGACAAGCAAGAAGGGCCGGCTCTCCCGGCCCTTTTTTGTTGCCCACCGTCAATTGCGGTCATATATTTTGACCAATTGTGGGGGATTCATGCCGTTTCAGAAAGTTGATTCCGAAAAACTGTCGCACTCTGTCATCCGGCAGATCGAACATCTGATCTTGCAGGGCATCTTGCGTCCCGGCGAACGGTTGCCTTCCGAACGCGAACTGGCCGACCGGCTGGCCGTGTCGCGCCCCTCCCTGCGTGAGGCAGTGGCCGAGTTGGAAGAGGCAGGTCTGCTCGTCACGCGCGCGGGTTCGGGCATCTACGTGGCCGATGTATTGGGCTCCGCCTTCTCGCCCGCCCTTGTCCGGCTCTTTTCCACGCATGATGACGCGGTGGCCGATTATGTCGCCTTCCGCCGGGATATGGAGGGGATCGCCGCCGAACGCGCCGCGCGGCTCGGCTCGGACACCGACCTTCAGGTCATCGACAGCATCTTCCAGAAAATGCTCGCCGCGCATGCCAAACGCGACCCGGCGGACGAGGCGGCACTCGATGCGGAGTTTCACATGGCCATCATCGAGGCGAGCCATAATGTGATCTTGCTGCACATGATGCGCTCGATGTTCGACATGCTGCGCGAAGGGGTGTTCTATAACCGTCAGGCGGTTTTCCGGCATCGGCAGACCCGCGATGTGCTTCTGGATCAGCATCGCGCGATCCATGATGCGATGATGGCGCGGGACCCCGATGCCGCCCGTGCCGCCGTCGGCGCGCATATGGATTATGTGCAATCCGCGCTGGCCGATCTGGGCCGCGCCGACCGTCATGAAGACATCGCGCGCCTGCGCCTTGCCCAGGAACGCGAACGGCGCTAGGCGCCGCGCCCCAAGGCCGCGTCGAAAGCCTGCACCACCGCCCGCGCCCGCGCGGCCACTTCGTCCGCCGCCATGCCTGGCTGGTAAAGCGCCGTGCCGATGCCGAACCCGTCCGCCCCCGCCGCCCGCCAGTCGGCAAAGTTTTCCGGCCCCGCACCCCCCACCGCATAGACCTGCGTACCGGGGGGCAGAACTGCCCGGATCGCCTTCAGCCCAACCGGACCGATCAGCGACCCGGGGAAAAGCTTCAGGCCGCTCGCCCCCGCCTGCAAAGCCGTGAAACATTCGCTGGGCGTCATCACCCCCGGCCAGCTTTCCAGGCCGAGGTCGCGGCTGCGGGCGATCACCCGTGGATCGCAATTGGGCGACACGATCAGCCGCCCACCCACGTCGGCGACTGCCGCCACCTCTGACACCGACAGCACGGTCCCCGCGCCGATCAGAGCATCTTGCCCCAACGCGCTGGTCAGCCGCCCGATGCTGTTCAGCGGATCTGGCGAGTTCAGCGGCACCTCGATCTGGCCGATCCCCGCCGAGATCAGCGCCTTGCCGATCTCGGTCGCCTCGTCTGGGCGTACGCCGCGCAGTATAGCGATCAGTGGTCTGTGGTTCATCTTTCTTTCTCTCTCAGGATGGCCCGCGCCGCGGTCAGCCCGGCAAGAACCGCCGTCCCACCGTCGCACTGGCGCACCTGCATGCCCATTTGCGCCAGTGCCCGCCCATAAAGCGCCGTCAGGGCCTCCGCCCCGACAAGCGCCACATCCTGTCCCAGCCAATAGGGTTTCGCCCCCGCCAGTTCCGCCCCGATCAGCAGCCCCGACAGCCGCGCCCGCGCCGCGCCCGGCGTCAGCCCCTGCAACAGCCCCTCGGCCCGGATGGAAAAGAGCCGCGCCGCCAACCGTTCGGGCCGCGCCAGCGCCACCTCGACGCCCGCGTCAAATGCCGCCTCATCCCAACCTTCGCCCGCCATCCCATGCCGCAGAACCGACCGTTCCGACAAAAGCGCGAACAGCTCGCCCGTCATGAAGGTCTGGAAACTTACCACCTCGCCTGCGCTGATCCGCGCCCATTTCGCATGAGTGCCCGGCAGGCACAGCACCCCGTCAAAGTCCGGCGCGGCCGCCAGGAACCCCGCAATCTGCACTTCCTCGCCGCGCATCACATCCGCCGCCTGTGCCTGCATCAGTCCCGGCACCAGCCAAACCGCCAGACGCGGATCGGCGACCGGCGCTGCCACCAGACCCACCGCAGCGAGCGGAAGGCACGGCACCGCGCGATAGGGCGCCTCGATCCAGCCCTGACGGCTGCCGACCATCCCGCAGGCCAGAACCGGCAGGCGCCCCTGGACCAACGCAGGATCGGGCAGCCAGCCGCCGATCAGCGCCAGCAGAGCGGCCTCATGCCCGGCCCCGTCCAGCGCCGCAATGCCCCGGTCGCTTGCGGCCTGCGCCAGAACCTGTCCGGCCCTGTCCATGGCCCAAACCCTCAGCCGGGTCGTGCCCCAATCGACCGCGATCCAATCCAGCCCTGCCAAGCCCGTCATCCTGTCACCACCACGCCGCCGTCAATGACAAGCGCCTGCCCCGTCATCATCCGCGATGAAGCCGACGCCAGAAAGAGCACGCCGCCGGCCATATCTTCGGGTGCGAGCGTCTCTTTCAGGCACTGCCGGGCCAGATGCGCCGCCAGCGCCTCGGGCGTCACCCACATCTTCTTTTGCTTGTCGGTCAGCACCCAGCCGGGGGCGAGCGCGTTGACCCGGATCCGGTCTCGGCCGAATTCGCGGGCAAGACTGCGGGTCATGCCGTTAATCCCCGAATTCGCGGTCGTGTAGAGCGAATAGCCCGCCGCCCCCATCATGTAGCTGATCGACGAAAAGTTGATGATCGACCCGCCACCCGCCGCACGCATTCCCGGCACAACCGCCTGCGTGGCAAAGAAATAGGCCTTGAGGTTGACCCCCATCGACCAGTCCCAGAACGCCTCATCCACCTCCATCACATCATGACGCTGGTCGTTTGCGACATTGTTCACCAGAACGGTTACCGGCCCGTGCGCCGCTGCCGCCCGCCCGATCGCCGCCTTCAGCGCCACCGCATCGGTAACGTCACAGGCGATGAAGAGCGGCCGGTTTCCCGTTTCCGCCGCCATCCGGTCGACAAAGGCCTCGGCATCCGACCTTTGCACGAATACCACCCGCGCGCCCTGACGCAAGAACCCTTCGGTCAGGGCCGCACCGATTCCGGAACCGCCCCCGGTTATGAAGACCGAAGCACCCTTCAGGTCGGGATAGACCGGCATCTGGTTCATCGTCGTGTCCTCCGTCGCCAGCGTCCGCCCTGCGATCAAACCAAGTTCCATTATATGGACCTTGGTTTTGCATATTGAAACTTTAACCGCACTCCCGCTACACTTGTCAACGACCAGCATGGGCATCGCCCACCGGCGGAGGGGGGGATCGCATGACATATCAGCAGCCCGGCGACGGAACCGTGGGAAAGGCGCTCGATGTGCTCGATCAGGTTGCGGGTTTCGGGCGGCCCGTGCGCTTCTCCGAACTCCTGACCGCCAGCCCCTTTCCCAAAGCCACGCTCTTTCGGTTCCTGCAAACCCTCGTCAGTCAGGGGATGCTGACCCATGATCCCGAAAATGGCGCCTACATGCTTGGGGGGCGGTTGATGCGGCTCGCGCACACGGCCTGGCGGAAGGCCTCGCTTGCGCCGCTCGCGCGGCCCTTTCTTGATGCCCTGTCGGCCGACTTGGGGGAAACCGTGCATCTGGCGCAGCTTGACGGCGCACATGTGCTTTATGTCGACAAGCGCAACGCGCGCGTGCCGATCGAGATGTTCTCGCAGGCGGGCAAGGTTGGCCCGGCCTGGTGCACGGGGGTCGGCAAGGCGATGCTGGCCTTCCTGCCGCCTGATCATCTGTCCCGCCTTCTGCCGCAGATGGCCTTCCACCCCTATACGGCCCGCAGCCTGGCCAGCCCCGCCGCGCTGATGCGCGAACTGGCTGCGATCCGCCAGAACGGCCATGCGCTTGATCGCGAGGAACACGAGCCCGGCATCATCTGCGTGGCCGCGCCGATCCTGTCGGCGCAAGGCCGGGTTCTGGGGGCGCTGTCGCTCACCTCCTCCACCGCGCGCACCACGGTCGAGGCGTTGGAAGCCCATGCAGAGCGGGTCAAAGCCACCGCCGCCCGGATTGCCGCAGAAACTGGAAGCTGGCGCTTCCCGGGCGACATGGCCAATCCGGCGCAAGGGAACACCGCCACCGCGTGAGCGGCGCACAACGTGTCCCCCGCCCGCTTTCCGCCGAAGTCCGGACGAGCCAGCGCGATGGGTCTTTTCAGCCCACCTGCGAAAGACTATGACCTGACCAGTTTTACAGTGCAGGTTACCCATGCAGATTGATGAAACCCCTCTTGCCGGCGTTCTGATCCTGACACCGCGCCGCTTTGGTGATGACCGCGGCTGGTTCTCCGAAGTCTGGAACAAGGAGACGCTGGACAAGGCCGGGGTCCGGTACGATTTCGTGCAGGACAACCATTCCTATTCGCGCGATGTGGGCACGGTGCGCGGCCTGCATTTCCAGTCGCCCCCCCACGCCCAGACCAAACTCGTCCGTTGCGGGCGTGGCCGGGTCTTTGACGTGGCCGTGGATATCCGCAAGGGTTCACCCACATTCGGAAAATGGTTTGGTATTGAACTATCTGCCGAAGATGGCCGCCAACTGCTGATCCCGGCCGGGTTCCTGCACGGGTTCGTCACCCGCGAACCCGACAGCGAACTCCTCTATAAATGCTCCGACGTCTATGCCCCCGCCTGTGACGGCGCGGTGCGTTTTGACGATCCAGACCTGGCAATCGACTGGGGCATCGACCCCGCAGCCGCGATCCTGTCCGTCAAGGACCGCGCCGCGCCGCTCTTCCAAAATTTTGCCACACCCTTCACTTACGAGGCCTGATCATGAAACTTCTGGTGACAGGGGGCGCGGGCTTCATCGGCTCCGCCGTGGTGCGGCGTGCGGTCCGGGATGGCCACGCGGTCGTCAACCTTGACAAGCTGACCTATGCGGGCAGCCTGACCAATGTCGCCGAGGTCGCGGACAGCCCGCTTTACGCGTTCGAACAAGCCGACATTTGCGACCGGCCCCGCATCGACGCGATCCTGGCCAAACACCGGCCAGACGCGATCATGCATCTGGCCGCCGAAAGCCATGTCGACCGTTCCATCGACGGCCCGGCGGCGTTTATCGAGACGAACATCACCGGCACCTACACGATGCTGGAGGCCGTCCGCGCCTATTGGAACGCGCAGGGCAGGCCGGAAAGCTTCCGCTTCCACCATATTTCCACCGATGAGGTCTTCGGCTCGCTCGGCCCGACCGGCAAGTTCACCGAAGACACGCCCTATGACCCGCGTTCGCCCTATTCGGCTTCGAAAGCATCCTCAGACCATCTGGTCCGCGCCTGGCATGAGACCTATGGCCTGCCGGTCGTCCTGACCAATTGTTCCAACAATTACGGCCCCTACCATTTCCCCGAAAAGCTGATCCCCGTCGTGATCCTCAAGGCGCTCGCCGGGGCGCCGATCCCGATCTACGGGGCGGGCGACAATATCCGCGACTGGCTCTATGTCGAAGATCACGCGGTCGCCCTTCTCACCGTGGTGCAGAAAGGCAAGCTGGGCCGCAGCTACAATATCGGCGGCGAGAATGAGGCGACGAACCTGAGCCTGGTGCAGACGATCTGCGCCATCCTTGATGAAAAACGCCCCGGCAACCGGCCCTACGCCGAACAGATCACCTTCGTCACCGACCGCCCCGGCCATGATCAGCGCTATGCCATCGACCCATCGCGCATCTCGCGCGAACTCGGCTGGCGGCCTTCGGTCACGTTGGAGGAGGGGCTGGAGAAAACCATCCAGTGGTTCCTCGACAACGAAGGCTGGTGGCGCGCGCTGGAAGGCCGCGAGGGTGTCGGGAAGCGGTTGGGTCAGGGATGAAAGCGCTCGTTTTCGGCACCACCGGCCAAGTGGCCATCGAACTGGCCCGCAACGCGCCCTTGGTCGGCCTGCGGATTGAGGCTTTGGGCCGCGACCGTGCCGACCTGACCGACCCGGCCGCCTGTGCCGCCGCCGTGACCGCGACCGACGCTGACCTTGTGATCAACGCCGCCGCCTACACGGCAGTGGATGCGGCGGAATCGGATCGCGCCACGGCGCAACTGGTCAATGCCGATGCGCCCGGCGCGATGGCCCGCGCCGCTGCGGCACGCGGCTTGCCCTTCCTGCATATCTCCACCGATTATGTCTTCGACGGATCTGGCTCCCGCGCTTGGCTCGAAACAGACCCCGTCGCCCCCCTTGGCGCCTATGGCGCGACCAAGCTTGACGGCGAACGGCAGATCACGGCGGCGGGCGGCCCGCATGTGATCTTGCGCACCGCCTGGGTCTATTCCGCGCATGGCAAGAATTTCGTGAAAACCATGCTGCGCCTTGGCGCCGAGCGCAACAGCCTGTCGGTCGTCGATGACCAGCGGGGCGGCCCGACCGCCGCGCATGAAATCGCCAAGACGCTGATCGCCATCGCCTGCGCCTTTCACGAAGGGCGCGGCACCTCCGGCATCTTCCATTTCGCCGGCCAGCCCGCCTGCAGCTGGGCCGACTTTGCGGACGCGATCTTCGCCACCTCATCCCTGCCGAAAAAACCAACCGTCAGCCGCATCCCGTCGTCGGCCTATCCGACGCCCGCACAGCGCCCCGGCAATTCGGTCATGGACTGCACCAAGATCCGCGACATCTACGGCATCGGCCAGCCCGACTGGCGCACGAACCTGAAAACCGTGATCAGTGAACTGGAGAGAACGCCATGAAAGCCACCAACCGCAAAGGCATTATTCTGGCGGGCGGCTCGGGCACGCGGCTTTACCCGATCACCCATGCGGTGTCCAAACAGATGCTGCCGCTTTATGACAAGCCGATGATCTATTACCCCCTGTCGGCCCTGATGCTGACCGGCATCCGTGAGGTCGCGATCATCTCCACTCCGCGCGACCTGCCGCAGTTCCGGTCGCTCCTGGGTAACGGGTCCGATTGGGGCATGTCGTTTGACTATATCGTCCAGCCTTCGCCCGACGGGCTGGCCCAAGCCTATGTTCTGGCCGAGGAATTTCTGTCTGGCGCGCCCTCGACCATGGTTCTGGGCGACAACGTGTTTTTCGGCGAAGGCCTGCCCGACCGTCTGGCGGCGGCGGATGCGCGCACCGCTGGCGGCACTGTCTTTGGTTATCGCGTGTCGGACCCTGAACGCTATGGCGTGGTTGAGTTTGACAAGTCGGGCACGGTCCTCTCCATCGTCGAAAAGCCGGAAAAGCCGAAATCCTCCTATGCCGTCACCGGCATCTATTTCCTCGACGGCGATGCACCTGAGCGCGCAAAGACCATCAAACCCTCGCCGAGGGGAGAGCTGGAGATCACCGATCTTCTGAACCTCTACCGGGCCGAAGGTGCCTTGAATGTCGAGAAGCTCGGCCGGGGGTTCGCCTGGCTCGACACCGGCACCCATGAAAGCCTGCTGGAAGCGGCAGAGTTCATCCGCACGATCGAGGAGCGCCAGAACATGAAGGTCGGCTGCCCCGAGGAGATCGCCTTTGAGAACGGCTGGATCACGACCACCCAGCTGCGTGATCTGGCGAAGCCATACCTCAAGACCCAGTATGGCCGCTATCTGGCCAAGATCGCGGACGAGGCGGAAAGCTGAAACATCTCAACGCCACCCCACGGTAGGGCCGCGCCTGACCCGAGGTGGGCGCCATCGCGCCCGCCTGGGGGCGGGTCGGGCGCGGCCCGGTCGCTTGGGGCGACCGGGCGGGGGCCAATGCTGGGTCAGATCAAAGGCAATAGGATCTTGCGCGCCCGCCGTGCAGCAGTCCCGCGGCCTGTCTGATTGTCCTTGCCAGCCCGGCCCGTAGAGCGCCCGACCCGCCTACCGCCTCAGCGCCTTCCTGAACGACCGCTCCGCCAGATCGGCCGCCCGGTCCCAGCCGAATGTCCCCGCGCGCCGCAAGGCATTCGCGGCCAGCCGCGCCTGCACCCCCGGCCCGGTCAGCACGTCCACCGCCCGCGCCGCCAGTTCCACGCCATCTTCCGGCTCGAAATAAAGACCACCGTCGCCCACCACCTCCGGCAGGCTGCCGCGATTGGCCGCCAGAACCGGCGTGCCGCAGGACATGGCCTCCAGCGCCGGAAGTCCGAACCCTTCCCACAGCGACGGCATCACCAGCCCCTGTGCCGCATTCAGCAGTTCCGCCATGTCGGGGTCCGATATCTCTCCGGTAAAGACGATCCGGTCGGAGGTCCGCGCATCCCGGCTCGCGCCCGCCTTCAACTCGTCGATATTGTCCCAAAACCGCTCGCCAGTTGTGCGGCCGACGATGGCCAGATGCGCGTCCGGGCAGGCTGCCACAATCGCGGGCATCGCCTCGATCAGGCGCAGCACGTTCTTGTGCCGGTTGAACCCGCCGACATAGACCAGAAGCGGCGCGCCTTCGGGCAGACCATATCGCGCCCGCGCAGCGCGGCGCACGGCGGCATCAGGGATCGGGCGAAAGACCGCCTCAGCCCCTTCCGTCACCACATCGATCTTGTCGCGATGGACCTTCAACAGCGCCGATATGTCTGCCGCTGATGCATCCGACACGGTCATCACCCGCGTGGCCTGCCATTTGGCCAGAGCGGTTTTTGCATTCCAGAACAAATGGTTGCGCTTTGTCGGGAAGATCAGGTCGGGGAAGCGTTCGGGGATCGTATCATGGATGCAGACGATCTTCGGCACCCGCGACAGGATCGGAAAGAACGAATAATGCGCCGGAAAGAAAAATACATCCGCCCCCAGCCTTGCCGCCGCCTTCGACTGCGTCCACATGTCCGCGCCGCCGCGCGCACCGGTCCCGCTGGCCGCAGCGGCCATCGACTGATCGGCCCCCGCCACGACCACCGAAACCCCTTCCGGCACCGGCCGGTCGGGGGGGGTGTCGAACAAAAGCGTATAGCGATAGCCCCGGTCCCGCTCCGCAAGCGCCGTGACCAGCGACCGGGTAAAGCGCCCGAATCCCCGTTCATTGCCCCAGGAACTCGCATCAATGCCAACGTGAATCACGCCCCGCCCCCTGATTGATCACGTCCGCGCACCTATCCGCCCCGCCTGAGCGGACCATGCAACGCCCGCCCCCCGATCGCAACGCCCACGCCACTTTCCCTTGCCAGCGCGAAACACCCCCGGCAAGAAAGGCAGGATTGGACCCGATAGATGACAAATCCGCCCAGACCCCTGAAGATTCTCGAACTCGGCACCCAGCTGGGCGTCGGCGGCATCACCCGCCATATCCTCGCGCTGCGGTCATGGCTGGTGGAAAACGGTCATCAGGTCACGCTCGCCGGTTCCCCCGATGTCTGGGTGAACAGGACGACCGGCATCCCCTATCTCGATCTGCCGATCAACCGTGTGGCGGGCGGCGGCGGGGCGTTGCCCTTCCGGCTTCTGGCGCTGGCCAGCGCCGCCTGGCGGCTCAGGCGCTGGCTGAAGGCAAACCCCACCGACATATTGCACGCCCATGACAGCGCCCCCGCACTGGTCGCCGATCTCGCCCGCCGCGGCCTCGGCATGCCCTTGACAGTCACCTACCACGGGTCCGAACCCGAACGGATCG
>DAORUY010000048.1:0-15948 GCA_035433445.1 Paracoccaceae bacterium | reverse complement strand
AGGGCGAGATCGCCATCGCCAAGCGGATCGAGGCCGGCCGCAACACGATGATCGCGGGGCTTTGCGAAAGCCCGCTGACCTTCCAGGCCATCACGATCTGGCGCGACGAACTTCTGAACGAAGACATCCTGCTGCGCGACGTGATCGACCTTGAGGCGACCTTCGGCCGCTCGCTCGATGGCGAAGTGGAGCTGGACGGCCCGGTCCTGGACGGGGTGGATGTCACCGCGGCGGCCCCGGCCGCCGCCCCGCGCCGGGCGGGGGACGAACCCGAACTCGACGCTGACGGCAACCCGATCCTGAGCGCCGAAGATGATGACGAGGATGACGAAGCTTCCAACATGTCGCTTGCGGCGATGGAAGCGGCGTTGAAGCCCAAGGTTCTGGAAACGCTGGAAATCATCGCGCGCGATTATGCGACGCTGGCCGAGATGCAGGACCTGCGCATGTCGGCGACGCTGAACGAGGATGGCAGTTTCTCGAAGGCCGATGAGGCCGCCTATCAAAAGCTGCGCTCCGAAATCGTGCTTCTGGTGAACGAACTCCACCTGCACAACAACCGGATCGAGGCGCTGATCGACCAGCTTTACGGCATCAACCGCAAGATCATGCAGCTCGACAGCAATATGGTGAAGCTGGCCGATGCCGCCCGCATCAACCGCCGCGAATTCATCGACGAATATCGCGGCTATGAGCTTGACCCTGCCTGGCTCGACCGGATGGCCGCCAAGGCCGGCCGCGGCTGGCAGGCGCTGATCGAGAAGAGCCGCGACAAGGTCGAAGACCTGCGCAGCGAGATGGCCAAGATCGGCCAGTATGTCGGCGTCGACATTTCCGAATTCCGCCGGATCGTGAACCAGGTCCAGAAGGGCGAGAAAGAGGCCCGTCAGGCCAAGAAGGAAATGGTCGAGGCGAACCTGCGTCTCGTCATCTCCATCGCCAAGAAATACACCAACCGCGGCTTGCAATTCCTTGATCTTATTCAGGAAGGCAACATCGGCCTGATGAAGGCCGTGGACAAATTCGAATACCGCCGGGGCTATAAATTCTCCACATACGCGACCTGGTGGATCCGTCAGGCCATCACGCGCTCCATCGCCGATCAGGCCCGCACGATCCGCATCCCGGTCCACATGATCGAGACGATCAACAAGCTGGTCCGCACCGGCCGCCAGATGCTGCACGAGATCGGCCGCGAACCCACGCCCGAGGAACTGGCCGAAAAGCTGCAAATGCCGCTGGAAAAGGTCCGCAAGGTGATGAAGATCGCCAAGGAGCCGATTTCACTGGAAACGCCGATCGGCGACGAGGAAGACAGCCAGCTTGGCGACTTCATCGAAGACAAGAACGCGATCCTGCCCTTGGACAGCGCCATTCAGGAAAACCTGAAGGAGACGACGACACGGGTGCTGGCCTCGCTCACGCCGCGCGAAGAACGCGTCCTGCGCATGCGCTTCGGCATCGGCATGAACACCGACCATACGCTGGAAGAGGTTGGCCAGCAGTTCAGCGTGACGCGCGAACGGATCCGGCAGATCGAGGCGAAGGCACTGCGGAAGCTGAAGCATCCGAGCAGGTCGCGGAAGCTAAGGAGTTTCTTGGATCAGTAGACTTGCAGGAGCCGCGCGATAGCGGGCTGCCGAAGCGACCGGAACGACGGGCGGTGCGCTGGTGCCGGTTGCTTGCGGGTAGTGTCTTTGTGGCTCTCATGCTCTTCACCGCCATACCTGTATTCGTCGCCCGTTTAGGGTTTCATTTTCTGCCGAGCGCGGAATGGGTAGCGCAAAGCCACTGGGGCGCGACCGTATTGGGCTGGGCGATGCTGGCCGTGGGAATCCCACTGATGTTGGTGGGGGCGAAAAGACAAAACCCTGACGGCCTGGGGTTCAAATGGATGCTGATCACCCCTTTCGGCGCTCTTTTGCTCTACTGGATCGGCTACGTGTCTGTGACTGTCGGGGTGCCGTTGGCAACACATATTGCTTCTGGCAAGCCGGTCCAACTGACCTACGTCATCGAGAATTTGGACCGACGAAGCGACGGCAAGTGTCGCCGTCCGATAGAACTCAAAGGCCTGCCTTTGGGATTCGACAAACTCTGCGGCTTTCCACAGAGCGTGCGTGACAGGCTGCGCAAGGGAGAAAGTGTCACTGTGACAGGGCAAGGGACGCGCCTCGGGCTCTTCCCGGAGGAAATCGTGCTCGCACAGTAGTGTGCCGTCGCGCGTCCGCGCGGCCCGCATTCTTAAAAACCGGTAAATCCGCGCCCGCAAGCCATTGATTTTCCTCGATCAGAAAAGCGCCCCACGCTGGGACGTTCTTTCGCTGCTTCCGGCCCGATCCGTGGTATTCTCTCCCCATCCTTTTACAGGGGGGGCGAGCCATGACTGCCATGAATGTGGTCCATATGCGCGTGAAGCCGGGTAAAGAGGACGAGTTCATCCGTATTCACCGGGACTTCAAGCTCTCCGAACTGTCCGGGGCGCGGAATTTCTGGCTGGTCCGCTCGGGCGAGCGCAGTTTCATCGTCGTGGGCGAGTGGGACAATCAGGAAGCGATGGTCGCCGCCCGTCCGGCGATGATCGGCAACCTCGACAGGCTCAGGCCGATCCTTGAAGATCTGGGCGGCGGACGCGGCGTGACCGAACCCTGGTCGGGCGAGGTGGCGCTGCATCTGGGGATCTGACACTGCCGCCCGGGCCCGCAGTCCGCGCTTGAATTTCCGCCGGCCCGCCCGCACTACTGGCGCGGGAACGGGCGGATGCGGGGCTATAGGTGACGTTTGAGGAACAGGGTCTGCCGTCAGATCTGGCGCTGCTGATCAACATGCCGAACGCGGTGGAACGGCGGGCCTTTCAGGAACGCCAGCTCATGGCGTTGGCCATTCCCTTTCGTCTGTTTCCGGCAACGACGGTTGCCGATGTGCCCGGACCTGAGATGGAGCGGCTGCGGGCAAGCTGGGCCAGGCCCCTGCGCCCGGCCGAAGTGGCTTGCACCCTCAGCCATCGCCGCGCCTGGGCGGAGGTTGTCGCGTCAGGCCGACCGCGTCTGATCCTTGAGGACGACGTGATCCTGAGCCACAGCGTGGGCATATTGCTCAGGGCGCTCTTGCCGCGCAGTGACCTGGATTACGTGACGCTTGAAACCTACGCCCTGCCGAAACTCCTCTCGGCGCACAGCGAACCCGTCGCGGGCACGCCCTTTCGCCTGTCGCGCCTTTACCGCGACCGGGGGGGCGCTGCGGCCTATCTGCTCTGGCCGAAGGCTGCGGCCCGTTTGCTTGCCGCGACCGAACGGCAGACGCCGCTGGCCGATGCCGCGATCGATCTTGCCGCCGGGTTTCGCCATCACCAGATCGAACCCGCCGCAGCCGTGCAGGCGATGTTTCTGGGAATGGCTGAACCCGCCTTTCAGGGGATCAGCCCGTCGCATATCTCAGCCAGCCCGGTGCCAGACTATTCCGGCCCGCTGGCCTGGTTGCGGCACAAGGGGCGGCGGTTGGCGATCAGCCTGCGTCTTTTCTTGCGCCAGAGTGCGGCCCTGGGGGCCGAGCGCCGCCGCGTGCCCCATCCGTCCGACCTTTACCGACCCATGAGCCGCCCGCCACAGGATCCGTCATGAGCCTTGTTCTTTACAGCGCGCTCTATGGCCGCAAGGAACCGCTGAACACCGAAGTTTTCGGCCCGTTCACCGATGTGCGGCGGGTGCTGTTTACCGACCGCGACGATCTGGATTTTCCCGGTGTTGAAATCGTCCGGCTGCCTGCCGACGGGCTTGATCCGGCCCGCGCCTCGCGCCGGGCCAAGCTGATGCCGCACCGCTATCTGACGGAAGACTGGTCGCTGTGGCTGGACAACAAATCCCGGTTGCGGCGCGATCCGTCAGAGATCCTCGCGACCCTCCAAGCCCAGTCGCCCAAGGCGTTTTTCGCCTTTCGCCATTTCCGACGGGATTGCGTCTATCAGGAACTTCAGACCTGCTGGGAAAACGGGCTGGACGATTACCGTACCTTGAAGGAACGGGAACGGGCCTATCGGGCTGAAGGGATGCCCGAACATGCGGGCCTGATCGAGGGGCATTTCATCTTGCGCCGCCATCATGATCCGGCGGTGGTGGCCTTTGGCGAGGAATGGTTCGATCACGTCTGCCGCTTTTCGCGGCGCGACCAGATCTCCTTTCCCTATCTCGTGTGGAAACGCGGGTTTGACTATGCGCCGATCGACAGCCTCGACTGGAAGGAAACCGTCCGGCACGACCATCTGGATCGCGCCCACCGCACCCCGGATTTTCCGCGCAAGCATCGGCTATGGCAGGCTGCGCGCAAGATCTGGCACAGCCTGCGGCGCTAACAGATTCAGTCGTCCAGAACGAAGCTGACCATCATGTTGACCTGATAGGACACGATCTTGTCCTTCTTGACGGCAAGTTTCTGTTCCTTGACCCAGGCCCCCGATACGCCCCTGAGGGTCTTTGTGGCGCGCGCGATCCCTTGCTGGATCGCATCGTCGAAGCTTTTTTCCGAAGTCGAGGAAATTTCCGTAACACGTGCGACTGACATTCATACCTCCTGCATGTTCAGGCGCCCCGACTATGGCTGACGGGGGCGCCTATCCGCAACCCTGTCGCAGCGGCAGCCTGAGTCTTTGCCGCCACAGGTTCCGCGCCAAATCTTGTAGCCCGTCAAACCCCCTACCCATCCCATGGGTGGGGGCCTATAGTCATGGCGTCTAGTGCGGATTTGGGGAGTAGGGAATGCGCTGTCCGTTTTGCGGCAACGTTGATACGCAGGTCAAGGACAGCCGTCCGGCCGAAGATCATGTCTCGATCCGTCGGCGCCGGTTCTGCCCGGCTTGTGGCGGGCGCTTTACCACCTACGAGCGGGTGCAGTTGCGCGATCTGGTGGTGGTGAAGTCCAGCGGCAAGCGCGAGGATTTTGATCGCACGAAACTGGAGCGTTCGATCCGCATCGCCATGCAAAAACGCCCGATCGAGCCGGAACGGATCGATCAGATGATCTCGGGCATCGTGCGGCGGCTGGAAAGCCTTGGCGAAACCGACGTCCCGTCGAAAGTCATAGGCGAGATCGTGATGGAAAGTCTCGCCCGGATCGACACGGTCGCCTACGTGCGGTTTGCGAGCGTTTACAAGAACTTCCAGGCGGCAGACGATTTCGATAAGTTCGTATCGGAGCTGCGCCCCACGTCTGCGGGCGACGAGTGACCAGCGAAGACGACCGGCGCTTTATGGCGCTGGCCATCCATCTTGGCGCGCGGGGTCTGGGCCGGGTCTGGCCTAACCCCGCGGTCGGCTGCGTGATCGTGCAAGGCACGCGGATCGTCGGACGGGGCTGGACGCAGGCTGGCGGTCGGCCCCATGCCGAAGCCATGGCACTGGCTGAAGCGGGCCCTGCCGCGCGCGGGGCCACGGCCTATGTCAGTCTTGAACCTTGCGCCCATCACGGCAAGACCCCGCCCTGCGCGGACGCGCTGCGGATGGCCGGTCTTGCCCGCGTGATCAGCGCGCAGGAAGATCCCGATCCGCGTGTTGCCGGTCGCGGCCATCGGATGCTGCGCGATGCGGGGATCAGGGTCGAAACCGGCCTTCTGGCCGCCGAAGCGCACCGCCTTCAACGAGGTTTTCTGAGCCGCATCCAGCGCGGCCGCCCGATGCTGACGCTGAAACTGGCGATGAGCGTCGATGGCCGTATTGCGACGGAAACCGGCGAAAGCCAGTGGATCACCGGACCAGAGGCGCGGCGTTTCGTGCATCTGATGCGCGCGCGCCATGATGCGGTCCTAGTGGGCGCGGGCACGGCACGCGCCGATGATCCGCAACTGACCGTGCGCGGCCTCGGCCCATTAGCCCAGCCGGTGCGCATCGTGGTGGCGCGGCGGCTCGATCTACCCGGCGACGGCGCTCTGGCGCAAAGCGCGCGCGAAGTGCCTCTCTGGCTTTTGCACGGGCCCGATGCCCCGCCCGCAGCGCGGGAGGTCTGGACGGCGCGCGGCGCGCACCTGTGGGAGGTGCCGCTGGAGGCAGGTGGCCTCGACATGGCCGCGGCCTTCGCACAGCTTGGGCAGGCCGGGCTGACCCGGGTCTTTTGCGAAGGGGGTGGCCAACTGGCGGCAACGCTTCTGAAGGCCGGTCTGGTCGATGACCTGGCGCTTTTCACGGCCGGACTTGCGCTTGGCGCCGGCGCGCGCCCAGGTATCGGGCCGCTCGCCTTGCCACATCTGGCAGATGCGTCCCGCCTTCGCCTGGTCGAAAGCCGGAGGGTCGGAGCCGATCTTTACAGCCTCTGGTCCGACCTTTCCGCATTTTCTGTCTGAAAATATTCCCGCCGGAGGCTCCCGCAGGGTCGACCGGCGCGCGATGGCCGATCAGCGCCACAGATGGCTCTGACTGGCCAGCAGCCCTTGCAGCTTTGCCAGTAGCCGCAGTCCCGCGCGCCTCTGCAGCCCTTTGCCGCTGGCAAGCCGCTCGACGATCACTTCGGGTGGGCAAGGCAGGGCGCTGACCGGATCGACATAGCGCGGATAGGCGATCAGGCAGGCGTAAGCCAGCGCGGCAAGCGTCGGGCGCGCGGTCCGGCGGGCGGGGGCGGGGCGTCCCAGATCCCGCGTCAGGCCCCAGCCCGCATAGAAGGGCATACCAAGGCAGGTCACGCTTTTGCCGCGCAGAAGCGCCTCGAACCCCAGGGTAGAGGTGATGGTCCAGACCTCATCCGCCGCAGCGATGGCGGTGGCGGCATCGCCGCTTTCAAGGATCACATCGGCCAGTGCCCGTGCGTCCGCCTCTGCCACCCGTCCCGGTCGCAGACCCGCCAGCACATCGGGATGCGGTTTCCAGATCAGGACCGCATCGGGGTTTGCGGCACGCACCGCCTTAAGGAGTGCAATATTCGTGCGCACCTCGCCTGCGCCAAGCCGGACGGAGGCGTCATCCTCCACCTGTCCGGGCACCAGAATGCGCCGCCCGGCGGGCAAGGGGGGCAGGGCGGTGGCGGGCAGGTTGTATTTGGACAGGCCCGCGCGGATCAGCGCCGCGATCAGTCGTTCGGCCCGCACTGTTGCGCCCGGCGGTGGCGGTGCGGCAATCAGCGCCTCCAGATCGCTGGCCTGTGACGGGTCGTAATAGAGGCCGCGCGCGTCGGCGATCAGCGACAGGGGCGGCACCAGATCGGCACCGAGCCCGCGCGAGCGCAGGAAACCATCCTCGACACGGCGCAGGGGCAGGTCGGTCGGGCCTTCGCCCTCAGCCCCCCACATGAGCAGCCCGCAGCCCCTCTGACGGGCGAGGGTCGCGGCGCGCGGGCCATCGGCCGCGAAACGCATGGGATGCTCGCGCCCGAAGAACCGTTGCAGATGCGGACGTTTCCACAGGCGCATGCCTGCGGCGACATGGCCGGCGCGGTCCTCGCGGAAGGCGCGCACTTCGGCTTCCAGCTGATCAAGCGCCTCTTCGAAGCTACAGAGCCGGTCGCGGCAGGGGTCATACCAGGTCGGATAGAGGATCATCGCCGCCGCGAACAGCTGCGCGCGCGTCAGTTTTCTCTGACGCCGCCAGACCGGGTTTTCATCTTCGCTGAGGCCCCAGCCCGCGTAGAACGGCTGGCCAAAGACCCGTGGCCGGTGCCCTGCGATGATCGCCTCGAACCCCAGTTGCGAGGATACGGTATAGACCGCCACGGCGCCTTCAAGCAGCAGGTGGGGCGAAATGTCGGCCCCGCACAGGCTGACCCGCCCGGCGGCATCCTCGGCCCCGAAATGGCCAGCCCGCCCGCCCGCCGCCGTTTCGGGATGGGTGCGGATGACGATGCGCGCGGTTGGATGTTCTTCCTGTGCGACAAACAGCATCTCGCGGAAGGTCGACGCGCGTGCGCCGCCGTGCGTGACGGAGGCATCGCCCCGCGTCTGGTCGATCACCAGAACATAACCGGGCGCGGGGGCGGGCAGGGCGGGATCGCAGGCGTTGTATTTGGACAGGTGCGCGGCCTTGATCCGCGCCATCCCCACCCGCGCGCGGTCCAGAAGGGCGGTGTCATCGAGCGGATGGCTGGTCAGCAGTTTTTCAAGGTCGGACTGGGTGGAGGCATCGAAATGCACGCCCGAACCATCGATCAGGAGGCCAAGGGGGGCCGCGCCTTCGCGCCCGGTGCGGACCGAGCGCAGGAACGGATCCTCCACCCGCACAACATCGCGGCCTAGGTGATCGGCGACCTTTTCGCCGCGTGGTGCGGTCGGGCTTTTGCCCCAGACGCCAACCGCATCACCCGGCCCCGGCGCGCCAAGGCGGATGTCATAGCCCGCGAGTGTCAGGATCCGCCGGACGCGGCCTTGGGTCAGAAAGCCGCCATTATAAACGAAAAGCCGCCGGGGCGCGGGGCCACCGGCGGCACTGCCGTCTGCCATCTGGTCAGTTGCCCTGCGCGAGCTGGCTGACGGAATTCGCCGAATTCGCCGTGCCCATCAACACCGCCAGCGTCTTTTGCCAACGGACATAGGGCGCTTCGGTGACATAGATCGTATCGCCGTCGCGGATCATGAAATCACGCGCGTTAAAGAGCCCGTCGGGTTCGGTCAGGTTCAGGATGTAGGCCACGCGCTGCGTGCCGTTCAGATCCTTGCGCCCGAGAACCGCATTGGTGATGGCGGCCGTTTCATCGCGCAAGACGAAGATGCCCTTGGGATCGGCGCTGTTGGTCTGAAGTCCGCCGACTTGCGCCAAAGCTTCGATCGCGGTGAGTTCGGCGCTTTCGAACTTGACCCGGGTCTGGGCACCCGTCGCGCCCATCGCGGTGAAGGAGCGCGGGTCGGCTTCCACCAGGATCACGTCGCCAGGGCGGAGTGCGATGTCCATATCGGCATTGTCGTAGATGTCGATCAGGCGGGCGGTGCCGCTGTGATTGCCGCGCGTCACGGTGACCTGGGCGATTTGGGGGTCAACCTCGACCCCGCCAGCACGGGCAATCATCGACGAGAGGGTGCGTGTCGGACGCTCGATCGGATAGACACCCTGACCGCCGATATCCCCCATGACGGAAACGGTCGCGCCGTCACCCGCCACGCGGGCCACTTCGACCTGCGGGTCTGGGGTCTGTTCTGCAAGCTTTTCGGTGATGATGCGGCGCAGTTCCTCGGTCGAGTTTCCGGCCGCCTTGATGCGCCCGGCATAGGGCACAAAGACGAAGCCGCCGCCGTCGACTTGAACTTCATCCAGCCCCGTCGCGTTGGTGCCCTCCATCGTCAGCAGACCCCGATCGACGTTTTCCCAGATCCGGATGCTCAGTTTGTCGCCGGGACGCACATCGTCGGACCCGACGATTCCCGCCTGCCGGAAGGAGGCGGGAAAACCGCTTGCCCCTTCGACGGCGGTCAGACGAGCCACGCGCGCATCGACCGGAACGACAAAGGAGTTGCCCTGTTTTTCGACGCTGCCGGAGAGAATTTCATTCCGGTTGGGGCCAGAACGCGGCAAGCCACAAGATACTGTGCCCGCCACACATGAAAACAGGACCAGCGCTCTGGTCAACCGACTGTTGATCATACTCAAACCTCTGCCCCTGTTGCGGTTGCCCAGCAATCTCGAGCGTAGGAATAACCAGGCTTTTTGGAAAAATACAGCATGTTCACGTAATTACACGGACATGTTGCGGCTCTGCCGCGTTTGGCGACAGAAGCGCATCATAGGGATCTTGGTCATGCAGCATCAGATCGACGAGCTTGCGCAGGGCCTTACGGCGCCCGCCCGCCGAATAAAAACCACCCGGCACCTGCGATGTTTCGAGCAGGAACTGGCGGTAATCGGCATAAGCCCTGCTGTCTGGGCGCGCGGGCGAGGCGAAGAAGGCTTGCAGCGGCTGAGGGGAAACAAATTCGGGTTTGTCATAGACGGCCTGCCCCAGGATCTTCACCGGCAGGCCACGCCAGAGCGCTTGTTGGGCGGCGGTGGAATTGACGGTCAGCGCGCTTGCCGCTTCGCGCAGAAGCGGTGCGAGCTTGCCGCCCGGCACGAAATGGACCCGACCCTGTAGCCCGCGCGCTGTGGCCCCGGCGCGGATCAGGCGGGCGAGCGGCACGCGGCCATCTTCCAGTGGGTGTGCCTTGAAAACGAGGTGATGGTGTGCGGCGGCGCCGTTCGCGAAACCGTCCAGACAGATGTCGATGAATTCCGACATGGACCGCAGGCTCGAATAATCCCGAAAGCTCGCGTCATGTTCGAGTTGCAGAAGCACGAGGTGATAAGGAAAGCCGCCGCGTCGGATCCGTAGGGTCGCCAGCCGTCGCTGGGCCCGGTGAACGGGTAGCATCAGCAGGCGGCGCAGATGCAGGCGGAATTCGGCGGCGACGCCAAGCGCGCGATGCGGGCGAAAATGCGGATAGGCGCCGTTCCGGGCCAAGACGAAGAAGTGATAAAGCGCGCCGTAGAACACATGTTCGCGCATATCGCCCCAATGCACGGGCGCGGGCGGCTGTTCGGCGCCGGGCCGGGCAAGTGCGGCTTGCATCGCCGCGACGGGGATGGTCATCAGCCGCGACTGGCCGTTGGCGCCACCGCGTTCGTAGGTGATCCAGTAGGGGCGAAGGTAGCCTTCCTCGAACACATGAATGCGAAGGCCCGCCGCGCGTCCTTGGGTGATGGCCTCGGCATGGATGGGCCGGCTGTCGCCGTAAAGGACCAGATCGGTGACGGCCAGTTCGCGCAGGGTGCGGGCCAGAAATGCAGGCCAGTCCTCTCGTGGCGCGGTGAAGGGCAGATAGCCGGTTTCGCCCCAGAAAAACTGATCGCCGCGATTGAAGCCGATGCGGTGGACATTGGCCCCGGCAAGGCGAAGGTTTTTGCCCAGCTGGCTAAAGAACGGGCCATGCGGGCCTTGAAGGAAAAGGAAACTGCGCTTCACACTCTGTACTCTGTCTTGCCCGTGGTCCGGTCTGGTCCGGGGCTGTTTTTCGCAGGTTCCCGGCACTATGTCACGGAAGATTGGCGACCGGCTCAGGGTGGCGCGCTTGCGTCGACCCTCGTGGGCGGCTAGGCAGGCAGAAAAGGGAGAAGGCCATGTTCACAGGCATTGTCACCGATATGGGCGAAGTAATGGCGCTGGAGCGTCAGGGCGATCTGCGGGCGCGCATCGCGACGGCCTATGATGTGGCAGGCATAGACATCGGCGCCTCGATCGCCTGTGACGGATGCTGCCTGACCGTCGTCGCCAAGGGCGCGGAGCCGCGCGGCTGGTTTGACGTGCAGATTTCGGCGGAAAGCATCGCCAAGACCAATATCGGGTCGAGCCGGGTGGGCTGGACGGTCGGCAAGCGGCTGAACCTTGAACGTGCGCTGAAGGTGGGCGACGAGCTTGGCGGGCATATCGTCTCGGGACATGTCGACGGCGTGGCCGAGATCGTGGCCATGCAGGACGAAGGCGACAGCACGCGCTTTCGCTTTCGCGCGCCGGGCGCGCTGGCCGGGTTCATCGCGCCCAAAGGGTCGGTGGCGCTGAATGGCACATCGCTGACCGTGAACGAGGTGGACGGCGCGGAGTTTGGTGTGAACATCATCCCCCACACCAAGGGCGTCACGACTTGGGGTCAGGCGCGGGTCGGCGATCAGGTCAACCTCGAGATAGACACGCTGGCGCGATACGTGGCGCGGATGCGCGATTGGGCCGGGCAGGGCGCCTGATCCCGCAAGGTTTCGCTGAAAAAAGCGGCGTTGGGGCTTGATCGCGCACGGAAAACCGCTGTGGCCCGGCCCGCCCGATTGCGAAGGCGCAGCACCCGTGGCAGTTTTTGGCCATGCAAAACGTGCCTGACCCGTTTCCTCTGATCGGCCATAATGGCGGGCCTTCCCTTTCCGCGGCGAAGGGATGGAAGACCCATTGCTGGCGGGTGGCGCGGGAGCAGCTTTTGCCGCATTTGCCGGTCGAGATCGTGCGCCTGCGGGTGAGGCGCGCGACGGAGCTGGGGCTGGATTACAAGACCTATGCCGGGGTGCGCGCCACGACGGGGCGCGATCTGGTGGCCTTTCTCTTTTCCTCGAACGCCCTTGGGTTAGGGGCGCCGCCGCCCGTGCTGGCGGCTGAACGTGCGGCGAAACTGACCAGGATCGCGGGCTGCGGGCGGATTGCGCTTGCGCATTTGCCGCTGACCCCGGAACAGGTTCTTGTGGCGGCCCCGATGCTGGATGGGGTTAGTCCTGCGCCCGGCCTGCTTGCCCCCCATCATGCCATCCGGTCAAGCCTCCGCATCGCGCTGGGGGATGTGCCTTCGGACGCCGTTTTGCTGATCGGAGCGCATGGGCTTGAACAAGATTGGTGCGCGGCGGGGCGTCTGGCGAGCTATCTTCCGGCGGAACGGTTCTTTCAGATGTGACAGGCCGGGCGGAACGCGCCAGCGTCTGGCGTCCTTGGTGCGGATCGTCCGACAAGATGCGTTGGCCCCCACACGGACACAGAGCGCGCAACCTGCCTAGGCTCTGGCCTTTCCCGCCCCCATGGTCTATGCCGCGCCTGTATAATCCCCGACTGGCTGGCCATGACCGAAGAACTGAAAAAGGCGATTTCCCCCATTGAGGATATCATCGAGGAAGCGCGTAACGGGCGCATGTTCATCCTCGTTGATCATGAGGATCGGGAAAACGAAGGCGACCTCGTTATCCCCGCGCAGATGGCCACGCCCGAGGCGATCAATTTCATGGCCAAGCACGGGCGCGGTCTGATCTGCCTGACCTTGCCAGGTGCCCGGATCGACGCTTTGGGCCTGCCGCTCATGTCGACCAAGAACTCCTCGCGCCACGAAACCGCTTTCACTTTGTCGATCGAGGCGCGCGAAGGGGTCACGACCGGCATTTCCGCCCATGACCGCGCGCGCACCATCGCCGTCGCCATCGACCCGACCAAGGGCGCGACCGATATTGCCACCCCCGGCCACATCTTTCCTCTGCGCGCCCGTGAGGGCGGCGTGCTGGTTCGCGCTGGTCATACGGAGGCTGCGACCGATGTCAGCCGTCTGGCCGGGCTGAACCCGGCGGGCGTGATCTGCGAGATCATGAACGAGGACGGCACCATGGCGCGGCTGCCGGAACTGGTGGCTTATGCGCGCGAACATCGGCTGAAGATCGGCACGATCTCTGACCTGATCGCTTACCGCCTGCGCCACGACAGTCTGGTGCGCGAAATTGCCCAGCGGCCGGTTACGTCCACCCATGGCGGCGACTGGATGATGCGCGTCTTCGCGGATGCGGCCCAGGGCGCTGAACATATCGTGTTGACGAAGGGCGATCTGACGACCGGAGCACCGGTTCTGGTCAGGATGCATGCGCTGAACCCGCTTGAGGATGTGCTCGGTCTGCATCCCGCCCATGCCGGGCAGATGCCCGCCGCGATGCGTGCAATTGCCGCCGAAGGGCGAGGTGCAGTGGTGATGCTGCGTGACACGTCGATGAAACTGGCGCTGGACGAGGAAGCCCATCCCCACAAGCTGCGCCAATATGGTCTTGGCGCGCAAATCCTTGCCGCGATTGGCCTGCACCGGATCGAGCTTCTGTCGAACTCCGGGACACCGAAAATAGTTGGCCTTGATGCCTATGGGCTAGAGATCGCCGGCACCCGCCCGATCGTGATGGAGTGATCATGGCCGCGAATGAAAATCACTATACCCTGCTGCTGCCCGCGTTCGACAAGCCGGTGAAGCTGCTGATCGTCGTCGCCCCCTACTACCGCGACATCGCCGACAATCTGATCGCGGGGGCGAAGGCCACGGCGGCTGAGGTCGGCGCGAGCGTCGATGTGATCGAGGTTCCCGGTGCGCTGGAAGTGCCGACCGCCATCGGCATGGCCTTTCGCATGGCCGACTATGACGGGTTCGTGGCGCTTGGCTGCGTGATCCGCGGCGAGACGACGCATTACGACACGGTCTGCAACGACAGTTCGCGCGGGATCACCATGCTGGGCCTGTCGGGCGCCTGCGTTGGCAATGGCATCCTTACGGTCGAGAACCGCGAACAGGCCGAAGTGCGCGCCGACCCCCAGGGCCAGAACAAGGGCGGCGGTGCCGCTGCGGCGGCCTTGCATCTGATCGCTTTGTCGCGCAAATGGGCCCGCCAGACCAAAGGCATCGGTTTCCGCCCCGCAGGCGCATTCCGCATCGCCGGAGAGACCGAAGGACCGACCTGCGCATGACTGACGAACCTCGGAAGCCGACATTGGAAGAAAAGCGGCAGATGAAATCCGCCGCCCGGCTTTACGCCGTTCAGGCGCTGTTCCAGATGGAAGCCGCCGGTCAAACCGTTGACAAGGTGCGCCGTGAGTTTGAAAGCCACCGTTTCGGCGCGATGATCGAGGATGAGGAACTGGCAGAGGGCGATACCCATCTGTTCCGCCAGATCATCGAGGAAGCGGTGAACTGGCAGGCGAAGATCGACCAGATGACCGACCGGGCACTGGTGGCCAAATGGCCGATCAACCGGATCGACCCGGTCATCCGCGCGCTTTTCCGCGCGGCTGGGGCCGAACTGATCCTGCCCGCAACCCCGCCGCGCGTGGTCATCACCGAATATGTCGATGTGGCGCATGCCTTCTTCCCCGACGGGCGCGAACCGAAATTCGTCAATGCTGTCCTTGATCATATGGCCAGGGAGGCCAAGCCGGAGGCGTTCTGATGTCGCTGATTGCCCAGATCCTGATCGCACTGATTGCCGCGTTACATCTCTATATCCTGTGGCTGGAAATGTTCGCCTGGGAGAGCCGGGGGCCGAAGGTCTTTCGCCAGTTCCCGGCCAGCCTGTTTGCGCCGACGAAAGTGCTGGCTGCAAATCAAGGGCTCTATAACGGCTTTCTGGCGGCGGGCCTGATCTGGTCGCTGGTCGCGGATCCCGCGCTCGCCCGTCCGGTTGCGACCTATGTGCTTTTGTGCGTGCTTGTGGCCGGGATTTACGGGGCGATGACGGCGTCGCGCCGTATCCTTTATGTGCAGGCCGTGCCCGCGGCCTTGGCCATTTTGGCGCTTTATCTGGCCTGACAGAATGGCTGTTATTGCTTGTCTGTCCGAAAGACGTCTTTCTGTAGAAGTGCTTTCATGATTTCAGGGAGATAGGCGTGATCCGTTTCGTTCCTGTTGCCGGGGTGGCGGTCTTGTTCCTTGGCGCATGCGTTGACAGAACGCCCGCCGCCGTCAACGAGGCGATGCTTGCGCCGGATTTCAGCAAGATGGACTGGGTTTTGAACAGCGTTGATGGCAAAGCGCCAGGTTTCAACGCCACGCTTAACCTCGGCGAACCCGGGCAGATCAGCGGGCGGGCCCCTTGCAACACCTTCTCTGGTCCTGTGGTGATGGACGGAACAGCGTTCAAGGCAGGGCCGCTACTTTCGACAGAGATGGCCTGCCCTGACCTTGAAGCAGAGGCCACCTTCCTTTCGATGCTGGGCGGTGTCGATCACGCCGAAAGAATGCCGGGCATGCTGATCTTGAGCGGCGGTGGGCACCAGCTTGAGTTCGCGCAGCCCATCGAATAGCCCGCGTCAAACTGCGCAATAGACATAAGGCGGCGCTCGTGCGTCTCTGAGTAAAAGTCAGGAGGAAGCGATGCCCGAATTGGTGCGCATGTATATCCGTCATGTGGCGATCGGCTTTCTTCTGGCCTGCATCTTCACGGCAGCGCTCTTGTGGCTGAACGTCGGGAACCTTTGGCATCTGGTGCAAGCGACCGATGTGGGGCCTTTGGCGGTGGTGATGCTCGTCATCTTCAATGCCATCGTCTTTTCCGGCGTCCAGTTCGGCATCGCGGTCATGGGCATGGCTGAAGAGGATGGCAAAGGCGGCGGCACCCGCGCGCCTGTGTGCGACGGGGTGCCTGTCGTCGTGGCGGCGGAAAGTGGCGGGAACCGCAGCAATCGTGCCGGCGTGAATTTCCCGAGAGCCTGATGTTTTCAGGTGGTCGCCAGATACCAGGGCCAGGA
>DAORUY010000047.1:0-16085 GCA_035433445.1 Paracoccaceae bacterium | reverse complement strand
CAGATGCAGATCCGCCAGCGTCAGGGTGGCGGTGGTCAGAATGCGCCCCTCTGCCGCGACCTTTTCCAGCGCGTCGAGGACCGGACCTGCCTGTGCGAGCCCCCTGAGCGCGACGTCCCGGTCGGCAATGCTGCCTTCTGCCGGGCGAAAGACCAGATGTTCATAGACCCCGCGAACCATCGGCAGGTAGCCATAGGCGTCGGCGGTCTGGATGACCTGCCCCATGCGCGCGCGGTCCCGTGCATCGTCGGGCTGCAGAGGCGGGCCGGGAAGTGCTTCGTCCAGATAGCGGCAGATGACGGCAGTTTCGTAAAGGGTGAACGGGCCGTGGGTCAGCACCGGCACGCGGCCGAACGGGTGCAGCGACAGATAGGAGGGGTCCCGGCCTTCGGCGAAAGGATCAACCTCGACCAGCGTCGCCCTGAGGTGTTTTTCATAGAGGACCAGCCGCACGATGCGGGTGTAGATGCTGTAGCGATATCCAAAAAGCGTCAGTGCCATGGGCCAAGGATGCGGCCCGCAGCCGTGCCGCGCAACCGGGATTTACACAGGCGCCGCATCCCATTATAGGGGCGCCCATGATCACCCGGACCGCAGCCTTCCTCGCCCGTCCCCGACGCCGCCGCTGACCGAGCGCCCGCGTCCGATCTGCCGTGGCCAACCGCCACAGTCCCGTCTGCCCCTCGTTGACTAAACCGCCGGCCTTTGGCACGGATTGGCTTCCCCCCTTTCGGAGGTTCTGATGATCCCCAGCGTCTTGCCCACCTACAACCGCGCTCCCCTTTCGTTCGAGAAAGGCGAAGGCAGTTGGCTGATCGCGACGGACGGGGGCCGATATCTCGACCTCGGTTCGGGGATCGCGGTCAATGCGCTTGGCCATGCCCATCCCGCATTGATCAAGGCCCTGACCGATCAGGCTGAGAAGGTCTGGCATGTCTCCAACGTGTTCGAGATCCCCGAACAGAAGCGCCTCGCCGATCTTCTGGTGGCGCATACCTTTGCCGATACGGTCTTCTTCACCAATTCCGGCACGGAAACGGCGGAACTCGCCATCAAGATGGCGCGCAAATACTGGTATGAAAAAGGCACCCCGCGCAGCGAGATCCTGTGTTTCGAAGGGGCGTTTCATGGTCGCTCGACCGCAGCCATCGCCGCCGCCGGGTCCGAAAAGATGGTCAAGGGCTTCGGCCCGCTGATGCCCGGTTTCCGCCACCTGCCCTGGGGTGACATGGGTGCGCTCAGCGCCGCGATTTCCGATCAGACCTGCGCGGTGATGGTCGAGCCGATCCAGGGCGAAGGTGGCATCCGCCCGCTTTCGGACGCCGACCTGAAGCTGATCCGCCAGCTTTGTGACCAAACGGGCGCGCTTTTGATCCTGGACGAGGTGCAATGCGGGATGGGCCGCACCGGGCGCCTGTTCGCGCATGAATGGGCGGGGATCACGCCTGACATCATGATGGTCGCGAAAGGCATTGGCGGGGGCTTTCCGCTGGGCGCGGTCCTGGCCACCGAAAATGCCGCCTCCGGCATGGTCGCGGGCACCCATGGCTCGACCTATGGCGGCAATCCCCTGGCTTGCGCGGTCGGGGCGAAAGTCGTCGAACTGATCGCCGACCCTGCCTTCCTGGCCGAGGTGAACCGCAAGGCCGCACTTTTGCGCCAGCGGCTCGAGGCGCTCGTGGCCTCCCACCCCAAGGTGTTTGAGGAGGTGCGCGGCCATGGGCTGATGCTTGGTCTGCGCTGCAAGCCTGCCCCCGTCGATCTGGTGCGCGCCGGGTATGACGCCCATCTCATCACCATAGCCGCCGCCGACAATGTGGTGCGGCTTCTGCCGCCCCTCACGATCAGTGACGATGAAATCGCTGAGGCGATCGCCCGCCTCGAGCAGGCCGCGGCCGCGCTTGAAGGGACGCTTCTTGCATGACCGACACCCGCCGACGATCCGATCCCGCCAGCCCCGCTGTCCTTTTCTGTCCATAAATATCCTCGGGGGGGCCGGGGGGCAGACAGCCCCCCGGCTTCGCCCCGGAAGGGAACCGCAATGACCCATTTTCTTGACTTGCACACCACGCCCGAAGCCGATCTCAGGGCCATGATCACTCAGGCCCGCGCGATGAAGGATGCGCGCCGCGGCCAGCCCAAGGGCGCGCCGGATGCGACCCAGCCGCTTGCGGGCCGGATGATCGCGCTCATCTTCGAGAAGCCCTCGACCCGCACCCGCATTTCCTTCGACGTGGGCGCCCGCCAGATGGGGGGCGAGGTGATGGTGCTTTCTGGGAAGGACATGCAGCTTGGCCATGGCGAAAGCATCGCCGACACCGCCCGCGTCCTGTCGCGCTATGTCGATCTGATCATGCTCAGAACGTTCGAGGAAGCAACGCTTCTGGAAATGGCCGAACATGCGACCGTTCCCGTCATCAACGGGCTGACCGACGCGAGCCATCCCTGTCAGATCATGGCCGACATCGTGACCTACGAAGAACATCGCGGTGACATAAGGGGCCGCAAGTTTGTCTGGTCGGGTGATGGCAACAATGTCTGCACCTCGTGGCTGCATGCCGCAGGGCAGTTCGGCTTTGACCTGACCTTCACCGGGCCCGAGACGATGGACCCCAATCCAAGGGCTGTCGCCTTCGCCCGTTCCAAAGGCTCGAATATCGAAATTTCGCGCGATCCCCTCGCAGCGGCCCTGGGCGCCGATGCGATCGTCACCGACACTTGGGTCAGCATGCACGACCCTGAAAGCGCCCGCGAACGCCGCCACAACCAGCTTCGCCCCTATCAGGTGACCGAGGAGATGATGGCAAAGGGCAAACCCGATGCGCTTTTCATGCATTGCCTGCCTGCCCACCGGAACGAGGAAGCCTCGAGCGCGGTGATGGATGGTCCGCAATCGGTGATCTTCGACGAAAGCGAAAACCGCCTTCATGCGCAAAAGGCGATCCTGCGCTGGTGTCTGGGCGTGTAGATGGGCGGGCAAAACCCATCGAAGTCTCCGACTTATGCTGAACTGGGCATTGATGCGGGGGCTTAGCTCTAGCGAGTTATCTCCGACTCTGCGGGCCGATATCTGATAGCACGGTTTGCCGACAAATCGGGCCCCCTCTGTCCCACTTTCTGGGTCAGATCGTTCGACGAGAGACGTTACCGGCGCCTTTTCGTCTATGAAGAAGGCGAGATATTGTGCCGCAACGCGATAGTCCCAAAGGGTGGCGGGTTTCTCGACGTGAACTTCCACGGCGAAAGCAGATATGCGACTTTGAGCGGCGAGGTGGGTATCGGCTACGACTGGAAAAATCTCAGACGGTTCCGACTGGCAGATGGGGCGGCGGTAACGACGCTATCCAAATTGCAGCGGGTTGATGAGGCTGACGATATGTGGATTGCCGATCTCCTTGGGCCATCCGACAGGGCAACCGGCGTTATTGCTTCAGTTGCGTTTTGCTACGCCACGGAAGGGGGAGGAGCCTCTTGCGTCTACCGAGCCTGTGATGTTGATGTCACCACCGGGGTAGTCGCGGTTCTGAGTGAATTGCACGCTGCCTTCCTCTGAAAGCGGGTTCGGGGGCAGATCGCACTGTTCTTTTCCGCGTCGACGCAAGCTGCATCCTTTGTGGTATAAAGGGAAATGATGGTCGGAGGTTTGAAGCAGAGCAGATGAACACCGCCCTTCTGATCATCGACATGCAAGAAGAAATGGCCATCCGCACCCGCGCCGGGCGCGACCGGGCCAACCCGGAGGCCGAAACCCATATCGCGGCGCTTCTGGCGCTTTTCCGGGCGCGGGGCCTGCCTGTCGTCCATGTCCATCACGATGAGCCCGGCACCGCCGTGGCGTTCGACCAGCCGGGCGGCGCGGTGATGGCCTGTGCCCGCCCCGCACCGGGCGAAAAGGTCTTCGTGAAGACCGGCTCCTCGGCCTTTGCCGGTACGGGCCTTGATGGCTGGCTGCGCCGCGAAGGGATCGGGCGGCTTGTCCTTGTCGGCGCGGTCGCGGCCTTTTGTGTGACCTCGACCACCCGCATGGCGAGTGATCTGGGTTTCACGGTCCTTCTGCCGGGCGATGCTCTGGTGGGCTTCGACATTGCCGCCCATGACGGTGGCCGGATCGACGCTGCAACCGTTCTGAGGGTGACACTTTCGCTTTTGGGTGCCGATTTCGCGCAGCTCGTCCGGGCCGGTGACATGGCCGCGCTGATCTGACGCGGGCGGGCGTGGGGGGCAAAGGACCCCTTTCCCTTTCCCTCGGCCGGTCCTAGGGTCGGCGCGCAGACAGGAGAGTGCCATGTCCCTTTACGAAGAATTCGTCCCGCCGCTGGCCCATAGTCTTGGCGCCCTGGCGCGGGTTCTGGAAAAGGCCGAAGCCCATGCTGGCGCGCGCAAGATCGATCAGGGCATCTTCCTCGGTGCGCGGCTTTACCCCGACATGTTCCCGCTGACCCGGCAGGTGCAGATCGCCTGCGATCAGGCCCGTCGCGGCGCCCTCCGCCTGAAAGGCGCAGAGCCGGACTCGGTTCCCGATACCGAGGCGAGTTTCGCCGATCTTCGGGCACGGATCGGCCGCACGATCGAGGCGCTGAATGCCTTGACGCCCGCCGACTTTGTCGGTGCCGAGGCGCGCAGCGTGACCTTCAAGGCCGGCCCGCGCGAGATCACCTTTACCGGCGCCGATTACATCCGCCGCTGGATCTTGCCGAACTATTATTTCCACGCCACGACTGCTTATGCGATCTTGCGCCACAATGGGGTCGAACTCGGCAAGGCTGATTTCCTGGGCGGCTGACAGGCTCACCCTCGGGCAAGCGCGGCCTTTCGCCCCTGCTTTCATTCTGGCCCAAATATCCCGGTGGGGTCCGGGGAGGCAGCGCCTCCCCGGCCTTTGCCTCAGGTGCCACGCGGTTTGGCGCGCAGCGTCGGTTCGGCTTCGGTCGGGTCTTCGGGCCAGGGATGGCGCGGGTAGTCGCCGCGCATGTCTTTCCTGACATCGGCATAGGACGTCGCCCAGAAGCCCGGCAGGTCCAGCGTCACCTGCACCGGGCGCTGGGCGGGCGAGAGGAGCGTGATGCGCAAGGGCAGGCGTTTTGGCCCAACCGTCGGATGGGTCTTGACCCCGAAAAGTTCCTGCAAGCGCACCGCGATGGCGGGATGATCGCCGTCATAGTCGATCGGCACCGTGCGTCCGAGCGGGGTAGTGAAATGCGCCGGAGCAAGGCGGTTGACCAGTTGCTGATCATCCCACGTCAGCGCGGCCTTCAGTGCCTCCGTCAGGTCGAGCGCGCGCAGGTCGGCTTCTGACCGCACCGGGGCGAGATGCGACATGAGCCAGTCTTCGGCGCGGGCCATGAGAGCCTCGTCGGTGAAGTCCGGCAGGTCGGACCCTTCATGGCGCAAAAGCTCGACCCGCGCGCGAAAGCGCCGCGCGGCATCCGACCAGGGCAGGCCGAGATGCCGCACCCCGTCAAGCGCGGCCCTGGCGCGCGCTTCGGGCGGCGCATCGGCCCAGGCGCGATCCGCCAGCACCAGCGCGCCCAGCCGTTCTTGCCGTCGCGCCACCACGCGACCCTCACGCCGCGACCATTCGCAGACATCTTGCCACTGGATCTCGTCGGCAAAGAGTCGGCGGACGGATTCTTCTCCGATCGCGATGCCCTGCCGGACCCGCGCTTCGCGCAGGTCGCCGTCAAGGTCGGTCGCCACGATCATCCGCGACCGGGCCAGGGGATCGGCATTGTCGATCACCGCCCCCTTGCCGCCGGACAGGACATAACGTGCCCCATCCCCCGCCCGCTTCATCCCGATCCGGTCGGGATAGGCAAGGGCTGCCATCTCTGCCGCGTCCAGTCGCGCGGTTCCCGGCCTGACCAGACGGGAAAGCCGTTTCGCTTCGGCCCTGATCCGTTCGACGACGGCCCGGTCTACGCGCTCGGGATGCTCATTCTCATAGGCTTTGGGGTCGCGCACCGCGTGAAGGCGGCGCATCAGGTCGGCAGGGGCGCCGCGCACCGGATCGCGCTCCTCGACCAGTGCGGCCAGGGTCGCGGCTGCGGGCCCTGCAAGGATCAGCATATGGCCAAGACGAGGGTGCACGGGTAGCGCGGCCAGTGCCCGGCCGTGATCTGTGATCCGCCCGCCGCCATCCAGCGCGCCCAGATCGAGCAAAAGCGCCCGCGCCTCGGCCAACGCCGGGGCAGGGGGCGGGGTGAGGAAGGCCAGATCCGCCCCCTCCGACCCCCAAAGCGCCAGCTCAAGCGCGAGGCCGGTCAAATCCGCGGCCTCGATCTCGGCCGGGGGAAAGGGGGCCAGACCGCCCTCTTCGCCCTTCGTCCACAGGCGGTAGCAGATGCCGGGGGCCACCCGGCCCGCACGGCCCCGGCGCTGTTCGGCTTCCGCCCGCGTGACCCGTTCGGTCACCAGCCGCGCCATGCCGGAGGCGGGATCGAAGCGCGCCCGCCGCGCCCGGCCACCGTCGATCACCACGCGGATGTCGGGAATGGTCAGGGATGTTTCAGCGATGGAGGTCGCAAGCACGATCTTGCGCCCCCCCGCCATCGGCGCGAGTGCCGCACGCTGGGCCGCAAAATCCATGGCCCCGAACAAGGGTAGAACCCGGCAATCTGCGGGCAGCCGCCCGGACAAGAGCCCCTCCACCCGGCGGATTTCTCCTTCACCGGGCAGGAAGACCAAAAGCCCGCCGTCACTGTCGCGCACCGCATCTGTGATCAGCCCGGCCATCGCGGCCTCATACCTCAGGCCGGGCGCGGGCGAGCGGGGCAGCCAGCGGGTTTCGACCGCAAAGGCGCGCCCTTCGGAGGTGATGAGCGGGGCCCCGTCCAGAAGCGCCGCCACTGGCCCCGCGTCAAGCGTGGCCGACATCACCAGCAGCTGAAGATCGGGGCGCAGCGCGCCGCGCACTTCCCACGCCAGAGCCAGACCCAGATCGGCATGCAGGGATCGTTCGTGAAACTCGTCGAAGATCAGTACCCCCACGCCCGTCAGTTCGGGGTCGGACTGGATCATCCGGGTCAAGATGCCCTCGGTCACCACCTCGATCCGCGTTGCGGCACTGACCTTCGCCTCGCCCCGGATGCGGTAGCCGACGGTCTGGCCGACCGGCTCGCCCAGAGTTTCGGCCAGCCGTTCGGCGGCGGCGCGGGCGGCCAGGCGGCGAGGTTCCAGCATCACGATCCGGCCCCTGACCTGGCCGTCGGCCAAAAGCGCCAGCGGCACGCGCGTCGTCTTGCCCGCCCCGGGCGGCGCTTGCAGGACGGCCCGGCCCTTGGCGTGCAGCGCGGCCAGAAGGTCGGGCAAGGCCGGGTCAATGGGCAGGGGGGGCAGGGTGGGTGGCGGTGCGGACATGGCCCCTTATCGCCGGATCATCCGCCCTTTGCCATAGATCGTGTCCATCGAAATCTCGGTCACATGCACCATGCCATGGTCGGCTGGCGCATAGGTAAGAGCAAAGGCAAAGCGGCTTTTTTCGGCCATATCCTCGGGCGAAAACCCCTCAAGCCGGCGATATTCGCCACGGCAGGAAATGGTTTCGCCGTCTGCCTTTGGGGCGCTCAACACCACTTGGCTGCGACGGCGGCCATCAAAGAGGAAGACTTTGAGTTTGCAGGCCTCGGTGGCGGGCACATCGCGCAGGACGGCGTAAAGTGCGGTCAGCGGATCGACCGTTCCGCCCTGGGTAGCCGGGTCGATATCGCCTTTGGCAGGGGGGCGGGGCGGGCTGTAGGATTTGACCTGCGGCACGCCCCGCCGATAGGTCATGACCGCTTCGGACTGGCGTTTGCCGGTGTCGGCTTTTTCCAGATAGCGCGCGGGGGTGAAACGCCCGCCGGTCAGCGTGCCATTGACGCTGGCGTCATAGCGTATGCGTTTGAGCATGCCGAGGACGCCGGAACTTTTCAGCACGCCCGACGCGGCATAACTCTTGCCCTTTACCGCGCCGCTGATCGAAAGCGTGGCCGCGGTTATGCCCCTGATCGAAATGTCGAAAACCGCCGCATCCTTCTGATCGGCCGCGGCGGGCAGGCCAAGGGTCAGGCACAGAATGCCAGACAGAAGCAACGAGATGAGAGATGGGCGCACCATGGGAACCTGCGTTATTTTTGCGCCCCCACTGGACAGGAGGGGGGGCAAAAAGGCAAGAAACGGCAGGGCGGTTTCGCTGTTTGCACAGCGGGGCGCGCGGGAATTTGCCGGAAGCGAAACATGACGTCAGACGATCTGTTGCCGAAACTTCTGTCAGGCGACCGGCGGGCGCTGGCACGGGCGATCACGCTGACCGAAAGCGGGCGGGCCGATCACCGGGCCACGGCGTTGCGATTGGCGGAGGGTGTGGCGCGCTCAGGGCGGCAGGCGCTGCGGATCGGGCTGTCGGGCACGCCGGGGGTGGGCAAGTCGAGTTTCATCGAAGCGTTTGGCCAGTTTCTGACCGCAAAGGGGCTGAAGGTTGCGGTGCTGGCGGTCGATCCGTCCTCGGCCAGGTCGGGGGGCTCGATCCTGGGGGACAAGACGCGGATGGAACGTTTGTCGCGCGATCCACTGGCATTCATCCGGCCATCGCCCAGCCAGAACCATCTGGGCGGCGTGGCGCGGCGCACCCGCGAGGCGATCGCTCTGTGTGAAGGGGCGGGGTTCGATGTAGTCTTGGTGGAAACGGTCGGCGTGGGCCAGTCCGAGACGCTGGTGGCCGATATGGTCGATCTCTTCGTGCTGCTCTTGGCCCCGGCGGGGGGCGACGAATTGCAAGGCGTCAAGCGCGGCATCATGGAGATGGCCGACCTGATTTTGGTGAACAAGGCCGATGGCGACTTGCTTGCGGCGGCGACGCGGACCTGCGCGGATTATGCGGGCGCGCTCAGGCTGTTGCGCAAGCGGGCGCAAGATCCTGAAGGGTATCCGAAGGCCATATGCGTGTCCGCCGCTGAGGCGCGGGGACTGGACGACGTCTGGGCCGATCTGGAGGCTTTGAATGGTTGGCGCCGGGACAGGGGTATTTTTGCAGCCCGCCGCGCCGCGCAGGCCCGCCACTGGTTCGAGGAGGAGGTGCGTCAGGGTCTTTTGGCGCGCTTGCGCACCGATACGGTGATCCGCGCGGAAATGGAGGCGCTGGGCCGCGCGGTCGAAGAGGGTTTGCCCCCGTCCGAGGCTGCGGCGCGGGTGCTGGGCCGACTGGGTGCCCCCGGCGGGGCGTGATCCGATTGCGGCGGGCGATGCCCGCCATGTCTTTGCGTGGTGCCGCACATCGCGCGCGGCCCGGGGCCTCCGGCGGGGATATTTAACGACAGAAAATCGAAGGGCTGACTTCTCAGGGCAGTGGCGCCGCGACGCCAAGCGGCACGGTCGAGATCGACATTTTGCCTGATCCCTGTGTCAGTTCGGACGCATGCGCCAGATAGACGAGTGTCTGGCTCTGTGCGTCGTAAATCCGCGTGATCTTGAGGCTCTTGAAGATCAGCGAGGTGTCTTCGGAGAAGATGTTCTCGCCCGAGGTTCCCTTGTCGATGTCGCCCACGGTGATCGGCCCGGTCTGGCGGCAGTCGATGGCGGAATAGGACGGGTCTTCGAACCAGTTGCCATTGCTGATCCGGTCGTAGAAGGACCGCTCGAAATAAGCAACATGGCAGGTGACGCCTTGAACTTTGGGGTCTGGCACCGCCTCAACCACAATGTCATTGCCGACCCAGTCGACGCCGACCTTGCCGATGACTTCGGCCGAAGCCGCGCTGGCCGTGAGGCCGAGAATCATTGCAAACCACCTGAACATCAGAACCCTCCGGTCTTGTCATGGTCAAAGGTCGTACGGGACGGTCAGACTTTCAAGAGCGGGGCGCTTTTTGTTGACCGGCAGGTCTGATTCTGGCATGAATTGAACATATGTTCATTTAAACCGGGGGCCGCCTATGTTCACCGCATCCATGGCATTCGATCTGGGTGAAGATATCGCGGCCTTGCGCGATATGGTGCACGGTTGGGCGCAGGAGCGCGTGAAGCCAATTGCCGCGGAGGTCGACCGCACCAATGTCTTTCCCCACGCCCTTTGGCGTGAGATGGGTGATCTGGGGCTTCTGGGTATCACAGTGCCCGAGGCATATGGCGGGGCGGGGATGGGCTATCTGGCCCATGCTGTCGCGGTCGAGGAGCTGGCGCGGGCATCCGCTTCGGTCGCCTTGTCCTACGGGGCGCATTCGAACCTGTGCGTGAACCAGATCAAGCTGAACGGGTCCGAGGCGCAAAAGCGCAAATATCTGCCGGGACTCATTTCCGGCGAGCATGTCGGCGCGCTGGCCATGTCTGAAACCGGCGCGGGGTCGGACGTGGTCAGCATGAAGCTGCGCGCCGACCGGCGCAACGGCTATTACCTGCTGAACGGGTCGAAATACTGGATCACCAACGGGCCGGACGCCGATACGCTGGTCGTCTATGCCAAGACCGACCCGGAGGCCGGATCAAAGGGCATGACCGCCTTCCTGGTCGAGAAGGGCTGGAAGGGCTTCATCCAAGGGCCGCATTTCGACAAGATGGGGATGCGGGGCTCGAACACCGGCGAGCTGATCTTCGAGAATTGCGAAGTGCCGTTCGAGAATGTGCTGGGCGAGGAGGGGCGGGGCGTCCGGGTCCTGATGTCCGGCCTCGATTTCGAGCGCGTTGTTCTGTCGGGCATCGGCACCGGCATCATGGCGGCTTGCCTGGATGAGGTCATGCCCTACGTCCGCGAAAGGAAGCAGTTCGGCCAGCCGATCGGGAACTTTCAACTGATGCAGGGCAAGGTCGCCGACATGTATACCGCGCTGAACACTGCGCGCGCCTACCTTTACGAAGTGGCCAAGGCCTGCGACCGGGGCGCGGTGACGCGCCAGGATGCGGCGGCTTGTGTGCTGTATTGCTCCGAACAGGGCATGGTGCAGGCCCATCAGGCGGTGCAGGCGCTGGGCGGCGCGGGGTTCCTGAATGACTCGGTGGTCAGCCGCCTCTTCCGGGATGCGAAACTGATGGAGATCGGCGCCGGGACGAGCGAGATCAGGCGTATGCTGATCGGGCGGGAGCTGATGGGGGCGGTGTGATGAGGGACACCTCTTTCCGAAACGCCGCCGCATTTGGCAAACGAATAGAGTATTGGATTATCGGCCTTCTGCTTAAGGAAGGCTTCGATGTATTCATACCGTTGGTCGATGAAGACGGAATAGATGCCATCATCCGTGGAAATGACGGACGAAAGTTGGACATCCAGATCAAAGCTCGCTCCGGAGGGGTCAAGTTTGGCTCATCTGCACTTTTTACCGTGGGTCAGTCGCATCCAGAGGTGCGAGCCGACTATTTCTTCATTTTCTATTCTGAGCGTCTCAATGACCTGTGGATCATGTCTTCGTCTGATTTCATCGATAAGTGCGTGACGACGAAGTCGGGCTTGCACGAAGGTAATCGCTCAATCTGGATGAACGGGAAGTCCAAGTCCAAAGCGACCGAGTATCCAAACCCACGCTTCGACGAGTGGCGGGCAAGCAAGAACGGAAAATTGGATTTCTCACGCTTAAGCAGCGCGCTAACGGTGGGCCAATGAAACTCCTCTCCTCCGCCCTTCCGACATCCGACGCCTTCCGAGCCAACCGGGCCGCCCACCTCGCCCACCTCGAAACCGCGCGCGAGGCCGCGGCCCTGGCCGCTGCGGGCGGCGGGGAAAAGGCGCTGGCCCGCCACACCTCCCGCGGCAAGATGGCGCCGCGCGAAAGGGTGGCGAACCTCTTGGACCCCGGATCACCCTTCCTTGAAGTGGGCGCCACGGCGGCGCACGGGCTTTATGGCGGCGATGCGCCCGGCGCGGGTCTGATCACCGGAATCGGGCGGGTGATGGGGCAAGAGGTGATGGTGGTGGCCAACGACGCGACCGTCAAGGGCGGCACCTACTACCCGATGACGGTGAAAAAGCACCTGCGCGCGCAGGAGATCGCCGAACAGAATAACCTGCCCTGCGTCTACCTCGTGGATAGCGGCGGCGCCAACCTGCCCAATCAGGACGAGGTCTTCCCCGACCGTGATCATTTCGGCCGCATCTTCTTCAATCAGGCGCAGATGAGCGCGAAGGGCATCCCCCAGATTGCGGTCGTGATGGGGTCCTGCACGGCGGGCGGCGCCTATGTGCCCGCCATGTCGGATGTCACGATCATCGTGAAGGGGCAGGGCACGATCTTCCTGGCTGGTCCGCCGCTCGTGAAGGCTGCGACCGGAGAGGTCGTGACGGCCGAAGATCTGGGCGGCGGCGATGTCCATACCCGCCTTTCGGGCGTGGCCGATTATCTGGCCGAGGATGATGCCCATGCTTTGGCACTCGCCCGCCGCGCCGTGGGCAACCTGAACCGGGCGAAACCCACGACCGTCCAGTGGCAAAGCCCGGAAGACCCGGCCTATGACCCCGAGGAAATCCTGGGCGTGGTGCCGACCGACCTGCGCACGCCCTACGACATCCGCGAGGTGATTGCCCGGGTGGTCGACGGATCAAGGCTTGATGAGTTCAAGGCCCGCTTCGGCGAGACGCTGGTGACCGGGTTTGCGCATATCGAGGGTTGCCCGGTCGGCATCATCGCCAACAATGGAGTCCTCTTCTCGGAAGCCGCGATCAAGGGCGCGCATTTCATCGAACTGTGCAGCCAGCGCCATATCCCACTGATCTTCTTGCAAAATATCACCGGCTTCATGGTCGGGCGCAAATATGAAAACGAAGGGATTGCGCGGCACGGGGCCAAGATGGTGACGGCCGTGGCCACCACGAACGTCCCGAAGATCACCTGCCTTGTCGGCGGCTCGTTCGGGGCGGGCAATTACGGGATGGCGGGGCGCGCGTTCGGGCCGAGGTTCCTCTGGACATGGCCCAACAGCAAGATCAGCGTGATGGGCGGCGAACAGGCGGCGGGCGTGCTGGCGAGCGTGAAACGCGACGGGATCGAACGCGCCGGGGGCACCTGGTCGGCCGAGGAGGAGGCCGACTTCAAGCGCCCCACCACCCGGATGTTCGAGGAACAGTCCCATCCGCTTTATGCCTCCGCCCGGCTTTGGGATGACGGGATCATCGACCCGCGCAAGACCCGTCAGGTTCTGTCGTTGTCGCTGTCCGCGGCGCTCAACGCGCCCATCGAACCCACGCGGTTCGGCCTGTTCAGGATGTGAGCGTGACCCGCGCCCCGAAAACGGTCTTTCGCTTCAACCGGCCTTATGGGCGGCGGCGGGCCCATGGCTACCGCCCTGCGGCGCCGCAGAGCTGGGCCGATCCAAGGCGCTGGCTTGGTCTGGTGATCGTCGGGGCAGGCCTTGGCCTGATCGTCCTGCCCGGCGTTGCGGATGGCGTAAACGCGGCCCTTGCGCCCGCGAGTGCCGAGGGCTGCCGCGTCACCAAGGTGATCGACGGCGATACGGTCTTGCTGTGGTGCCCGGCAACCGGGTTGGCCCCAACCGGGTTTGCCAAAGTGCGCCTGACCGGCCTTGATGCGCCAGAAGTGTTCAGCCCCGCCTGCCCATCTGAATGGACGCGCGGCCTGGCCGCGACCTGGCACCTGCGCCGCCTGCTTTTCCAGGCCGAAAGCCTGACCGTGCGCTTCGCCGGGCAAGACAGATACGGGCGCAGGCTTGCCGCATTCGCGACCGACACGGGTCCCGTCGCCCGGCGCATGATCGCCGATGGTCACGCACGACCCTATGAAGGTGGCCAAAGACAAGGCTGGTGCGAATGACCTGCCCGCCTCATTTTCTGTCTCTAAATATCCCGGGGGTCCGGGGGCAGCGCCCCCGGCCCTTGCGAAAGGAGCCGCCATGTTCCGCAAGATCCTGATCGCCAATCGGGGCGAGATCGCTTGCCGTGTCATCGACACCTGCCGTCGTCTTGGCGTGGCGACCGTCGCCGTCTATTCCGATGCCGACCGGGACGCCCGCCATGTGGCGATGGCGGACGAGGCTATCCACATCGGCGGGTCTGCGCCCAAGGACAGCTACCTCAGGGGCGATCCGATCCTCGCGGCGGCGAAGGCAACGGGGGCCGAGGCGATCCATCCCGGCTATGGCTTTTTGTCTGAAAACCCCGATTTCGTGGATCAGGTCACGCAAGCGGGCCTGATCTTCATCGGCCCGTCGGCACAGGCGATCCGCGCCATGGGGCTGAAGGATGCCGCCAAGGGGCTGATGGAAAAGGCGGGCGTTCCGGTTGTGCCTGGCTATCACGGGGCGGACCAGTCGGACGCGCTTTTGGCCCGTGAGGCCACCCGGATCGGCTATCCGGTCCTCATCAAGGCCGTCGCGGGCGGGGGCGGCAAGGGGATGCGGCTGGTCGAGCGGGCAGAGGATTTCGACGCGCATCTGGCCAGCGCGCGGGGCGAGGCCCGGACTGCCTTCGGCAACCCCGCCGTCCTGATCGAGAAATACATCCAGCGCCCCCGGCATATCGAAATGCAGGTCTTTGGCGACGGGACGCGCGCGGTGCATCTTTTCGAACGAGACTGCTCGCTTCAGCGTCGCCATCAGAAGGTGATCGAAGAAGCGCCTGCCCCCGGCATGACCCCTGAGATGCGCGCGGCCATGGGGCAGGCAGCCGTCCGTGCGGCCGAGGCGATCGGGTATAGCGGCGCAGGTACCATCGAATTCATCGTGGACGGATCGCAGGGCCTCAGCCCTGCCCGCTTCTGGTTCATGGAGATGAACACCCGCCTTCAGGTCGAACATCCGGTGACGGAGGCGATCACCGGCGTCGATCTGGTCGAATGGCAATTGCGCGTCGCCAGCGGCGCGCCACTGCCCGCCCGGCAGGAGGATCTGACGATCACCGGCCATGCATTCGAGGCGCGGCTTTATGCCGAAGATGTGCCCGCCGGTTTCCTGCCCGCGACGGGAACCCTGGCCCATCTGAAATTCCCCGAAGATGTTCGGGTTGAAACCGGGGTCCGGCAGGGCGATGTGATCAGCCCCTGGTATGATCCGATGATCGCCAAGATCGTCACCCATGGACCCACGCGTGCAGCGGCGCTTGGGCAGCTGGAACGTGCGCTGGGCCGGACCGAAGTGGCGGGATCGGTCACGAACCTGGCCTTTCTGGCGGCGCTGACCCGCCATGCGGGCTTTCGGGCGGCTGAAGTTGATACCGGCCTGATCGGACGCGACCTTGCGGCACTGCTTGCCACGTCGTCCTTGCCCGCATCGGCACGTGCACTTCTGGCACTTGGGGTGGCAGGGCTGGATGCGCCGGGTGGCGAGGATCAGGGATTTACCCTCTGGTCACCCCTGCGGCGTACGGTCGAGACGGGGGACTATGCCGCCCAGATCGAAGTGACCGGCCCCGCGACCCGCCGGATCTGGGTCGATGGCGCGCCGGTCGATTGCGAATGGAACGACGGCTGGTGGGTGGATGGGCACAAGCCACAGGCGCGCCTTGTCCATCATGCGGGCGGTATCAGCCTGTTCGGCGCCGTCACCCTGCATGGCCGCCCGGCCGATCCCCTGGCCCGGCAAAGCGACGGGCATACCAGCGACATCACCCTGTCGCCGATGCCGGGGCTGGTGAAGGCAGTCTTTGTTGCCGCAGGCCAGGACGTCGCGGCGGGCGACCGGCTTGCGGTGCTGGAGGCGATGAAGATGGAACATACGCTGACCGCGGGCCGGGCAGGGACGGTGGCCGAGGTGCTGGTGGCCCCCGGCGCACAGGTCGAGGCCGGGCAGGCCCTTATCCGGCTGGAGGAGGAGGCATGATCCGCCTGCACCATGTGGCGCTGTCGCGTTCGTTCCGGATTCTGTGGCTGCTGGAAGAAATGGGGTTGGAGGCCGAGATCATCACCTACTCCGTCACAGACGGCTCCCTCCGCCAGCCCGGTTATCTGGAAAAATCCCCCGCCGGACGGGTGCCCGCGCTGGAAATCGACGGGCGCATCCTTTTTGAAAGCGGCGCAATCACCGAATATCTGTGTGAGACCCGGCCTGAGTACGGTCTGGGCCGCCCGCCCGGTCATGACGAACGAGTGCCCTATCTGGAATGGCTCCACTATGCCGAGACGATGGCAAACCTGATCGCCAACCTGAACCTGCATTGGGTGTTCTTGCGCGACCCG
>DAORUY010000046.1:11801-16306 GCA_035433445.1 Paracoccaceae bacterium | reverse complement strand
CGCGCGTCGCCTTGGCGATCTTGACGCCCAGATCAATCGAGGTTTCATCGACCAGTTGCAGCGGACCCAGCGGCATCCCCACCATTTTGGCGGCATTTTCCACCAGCGCGGGCTCCACCCCTTCGGCCACCATGCGGATGCCTTCGTTGATGTAGGGGATGATGCAGCGGTTGGCGTAAAAGAACCGCGCGTCATTCACCACAATCGGCGTCTTGCGAATTTGCCGCACGAAATCAAGGGCCTTGGCAACGGCGCGATCCCCGGTTGCTTTGCCCCTGATGATCTCGACCAGGTTCATCTTGTCAACCGGGCTAAAGAAATGGATGCCGATAAACTGGTCCGGCCGGGCACTGGCGCGTGCCAGATCGGTGATCGGCAGGGTTGAGGTGTTGGTGGCAAAGATGCACTCCGGCCCCACTGCCGCCTCGACCCGTTTGGTGACATCGGCCTTGACGCCCATATCCTCGAACACCGCCTCGACGATCAGATCACAGCCCGCAAGTGCCGAATAATCGGTGGTGGCCAGAATGCGGCCCAGCACTTCGGCCTTCTTTTCCACCGTCACTTTGCGGCGTTGAATGCCCTTGTCCAGCAGGCTTTCGGCATGTGCCTTACCCCGATCCGCAGCGTCCTGCGCCGCGTCGATCAGCACCACCGCAATCCCTGCGTTCGCCGCGACATAGGCGATCCCCGCCCCCATCATCCCCGCGCCGATCACACCCAGTTTTTGCACCGACTGGTCAGGTTGCGCCGGGCGAACCGCGCCCTTCTCCAACGCCTCTTTGTTGATGAACAGGCTGCGGATCATCGCCCCCGACGATGGGTTCATCATCACATTCGTGAACCAGCGCGCCTCGATCTTCAGCGCGGTATCAAACGGCACCATCGCGCCTTCATACACCGCCGACAGCAGCGCCTTGGCGGCGGGGTAAACCCCCATGGTCTTGCCATGCACCATAGCCGACGCCCCGACAAAGGTCATGAACCCCGCCGGATGATAGGGCGCACCGCCGGGCATTTTATAGCCCTTGGCATCCCATGGTTTCACAAGGTCTGCGTCGGTCGCGGCCAGAACCCATTCCTTCGCCCGCACCAGCAGTTGATCAGGGGCAACCACCTCGTCAATCAACCCACCCACCTTGGCGGATTTCGGGTCCGAGAGTTTCCCCTCAAGCAAATAGGGCGCGGCCATCATCGCGCCCATTTTGCGCACCAACCGCGTGGTGCCGCCCGCGCCGGGGAAAATGCCAACCATGATTTCCGGCAGGCCGATCTTGGCCTTCGGATTGTCGGCGGCGATGATGCGGTGACACGCCAGCGGCAGTTCCAGCCCGATCCCCAACGCCGTGCCGGGCAGGGCGGCGACAATCGGCTTGCCGCCCTTAAGCGTCTTCGGGTCCATCCCCGCGCGTTCAATCTTGCGCAGGATGCCATGCATCATCATCACGCCGTCAAACACCGCTTTCGCCGCCTGATCGCCGCCTTCTTCTTTCATCGCGGCGATGACGTTCAGATCCATCCCCCCCGCGAAATCCTTTTTGCCCGAGGTCAGGATGATGCCTTTGACCGAAGCATCCGCAATCGCGTTGCTGATCGCCAGGTTCAACTCGGAAAATCCGGCCAGAGACATCACATTCATCGACTTGCCCGGCACATCCCAGGTCAGGGTCGCCACACCATCGGCATCAACGCTATAGGAAAAATCGCTCATCTTGTCAGTCCTTTGCGGGCGTTACGGCTTGGCGCGGGGGCGGCCGTCGGCGTGGAAATACTGGCGCGCTGCGCCGTCCTTGTGGGTGACCAGATCATGGTCAGGATAGTGAAAGATGTCTTTCTGGTTGCGGGTGCCGATCACCAGATAGCTGGCGTCGGCGGCGCTGCGGTTCTCCAGACAGTGGCCAACCGGGTGGCCCGCAGGCCAGGCCGCAGCCTCACCCGCGCGCAGCGGCGTCTCGGTATCCTCGACCAGGATCACCTCGCCAGACAGGATATAAACCATCTCATCCTCGGTCTCATGCCAATGCCGAAAGCTGGACTTCGATCCCGGCGGCAGGGTTTCGATGAAGGCACCATACTGCGTCAATCCGCCGGGGTCCGACAAAAGCTGATAGGAATAAGGCCCGCCACCGGCACCAAGCACAGGGTGGAACGGCGCGTCGTCATGCACGACCGGGGGCAGGGTGATCTTTGGCATCACCCGCGCCCGGACTGCGTGTTGAATGTCTGGATGCAGCGCAGGGTCATCGTGGCCCCACCCAATCGCTGCCGTCTTTGTAAGTGAAGCGCGCCTTGCCCTCGGCCATTTCCACCCGCAGATCAACGTCGGAATAGGTGGCAACCTCGCGCTTGGACCGGGTGCCCACCACCAGAAACCGCGCTTCGGCATCGGTGTGGTTGATAAAATGATGGCCATTCTGGTCGCCCGCCGGAAACGCCGCACATTCGCCGGCTTGCATCACGGCAGCACCTTCGTCCTGCACCAAGGTGCAAGCGCCCAACGTCACCATCACAAACTCATCCTCTACCGCGTGCCAATGCCGCAGGCTTGATTTCGCGCCGGGGGCAAGGATCACAAGGTTCGCGCCAAACTGCGTCAAGCCACCCGCATCGCCCAGCCGCAGACTGGACCGGCCCGCCATCTGGCTGGCATAGGGTTCGGGATAAATGCTGCCGGTTTTCACCGGGCATCTGGATTGGTCAATGATACCCATCATACCCTCTCGATAATCGTGGCAACGCCCATGCCGCTGGCGATGCACAGGGTCGCAAGGCCGGTTGATTTCCCTGTCCGCTCCAGCTCATCCAGCAAGGTGCCGATGATGATTGCCCCGGTCGCGCCCAGCGGATGCCCCATCGCAATCGCGCCGCCGTTGACGTTGACCAAGGCCGGATCGACGTTGAACGCCTGCTGAAACCGCAACACGACCGATGCAAAGGCTTCGTTCACTTCAAACAGGTCAATGTCGGAAATCGACATGCCGCTGTCGCGCAAAATCTTTTCCGTCACAGGCACTGGCCCCGTTAGCATGATCGTCGGATCGGTGCCGATTTTCGCAGTTGCGCGAATGCGGGCGCGGGGTTGCAAGCCGTTCTTCACGCCAAATTCTCGGTTACCGATCAGGATCGCAGCCGCGCCATCCACGATACCGGACGAATTGCCCGCATGGTGGATATGTTCGATCTTCTCCAGATGTGGATACTTCATCAGCGCGATTTTATCGAAGCCGGGCATGGTTTCGCCCATATCCTTGAACGCAGGCCGCAGCGCACCAAGGCTGGCCGCATCGGTGCCGGGACGCATGTATTCGTCGCGGTCAAGGATTGTCAGCCCGTTCTGATCCAGGATCGGAATAATGGATTTGGCAAACCGCCCCTCGGCCCAAGCGACAGCAGCGCGGCGTTGGCTTTCCACCGCCAAAGCATCGGCCATCTCACGGGTAAAGCCGTATTCGGTGGCGATGATATCGGCGGAAATGCCCTGCGGCACGAAATAGGTTTTCATCGCCAACGACGGGTCCACGGCAATCGCCGCCCCGTCACTGCCCATGGCCACCCGGCCCATCATCTCCACCCCGCCCGCGATATAGGCAGCCCCCGCGCCGCCGCGAATCTGGTTGGCGCACAGGTTCACCGCCTCGATCCCAGAGGCGCAAAAGCGGTTGATCGCAAGGCCGGGAATCGATTGATCAAGGTCAGAGGCCAGCACGGCAGAGCGCGCAAGGCAGCCGCCCTGTTCGCCCACCTGGGTGACATTGCCCCAGATCACATCCTCGACCGCGTGCCCCTGCAACCCGTTGCGCGCCTTGACCGCGTTCAGAATTCTGGCCGACAGCGCCACCGCAGTCACCTCATGCAGGGCGCCATCCGGGCGGCCCTTGCCACGCGGAGAGCGGACGGCATCATAGATATAGGCGTCTTGCATGGCGTCTCCTCAGGCCCGATCCGACGGGTTGCCGGGCATCAAATCATAGGGGTGTTTCCAGCCGGGGGTGGAGGCAATACGGTCCAGCCAGGCGTCGATATGGGGCCAGTCAGCGCGGGCAAAGCCGAAGGGTTCGGGGTAATAAAGATAGCCGCAGCAGGCCAAATCGGCGATGGTCATCGCGTCGCCCACCATCCATTTCGTCGCCGCCAGATGGTCGTTCAACACAGTATAGGCGGCCTTCAGGCGGCCCTGCTGGAACGGCACAACACCCGCCGGGCGCTTGGCTTCGGGCAGGAAATTGGCGATGAACCGGGTCGGCCCGATCTGCCCCGAAAGCTTGTGGGTATCCCAGAACAGCCAGCGCAAAATCTCGCGCCGTGCCGCCGCAGACCGCCCCCCCAACTTGCCGGTTTTGGAGCTGACATAGTCAAGGATCACGCCCGATTGGGTCAGGGTCGTATCTCCGTCAATCAGCACCGGCACTTCGCCCATCTCGTTGATGGCGCGGAACGCCGGGCTGCGGGCCTCGCCGTTGAAGAAATCGACAAAGACCGGTTCCCAGTCCATCTCGGCAAGCGTC
>DAORUY010000046.1:0-11791 GCA_035433445.1 Paracoccaceae bacterium | reverse complement strand
CGTCATCGCCAGCGCGGCCTTGTAGGCACTGCCGGATTCGCCAAAGCAGTAAAGTTTCGCGGTCATTGTGAAGCCTTTCCAAGCGGAAGCACAGAAGCGGGGGGGGGCCACCCCGCGACCTTCGGTTCTTGAACCGATGGCGAACCCAATGCCGCCCCCGGAGAGTATTTTTTCAAAGAAGAAGCCGAAAAGTAACGGCCTATTAAGGTTAATGCGGCATGTCTGGTGGCACGGTACAGGCTGGAGAGCCGATGACCGTCGAAGGATAAGTCGCCCCGATCGTCGGTTAACAGCCATGCAGATGCGCAAGCACTGGGGGATCGGGGCGCGCCTTTTGATAAAATTGCTTGCATTTCTTCTTTGCCCAAATACTCAATCCGATCTGGCAGCCCGTGCGGCGTCATCCCTTGCGATCCTCCAGTTCCGCGTTGAACAGCCGGATGCGATGGGTCAGGTTGTCCTGATTGATCACACTGGTGAAGTTTTCAAACAGGAACGACAGCGCCTCGCCCTCGTCCAGGCCCGCCTCGGCGGCGAATTTCTTCAGGCGGCGATAGCCATCCTCGGTCATGGCAACGGGAAAGCGGCGGGTCAGGCGAAAGCGTTTGGGCATCGGTGTCTCCGGGTTATGCACTCTTGCCCTTGAGATAAGCATAGATTGCCATGGCATGACCACGCCCCAGATCAAAATCGCGGGCCAGCCAGTCGATAATGACACCCGCCTTGACCAGCGGGGTCAGAAAGCCCTTCTCGGCAGCAAGCGCCTTCATGTCTTCGGCGGATTTGCCGGTTTTGGCTTGGATATTGTCAAGATAGGCCTGAAACGACATGGTTTCCCCCTTAGAACGCCTCAGGTGCCAGCGCCATCACCGCGTCGGCCCCCGTTTCAATCCGGGTCAGATGCAGCGCCGTGCCGGGCAGGTGGCGCGCCATGAAATAGCGCCCGGTGGCCAGTTTCGTCTCGTAAAATGCGGGGTCGGCCCCGGTTTCCAAGCCCGCATAAGCGGCTTTCGCCATTCGCGCCCACATCAGGCCAAGGCAGGTCAGCCCCATCATATGCATGAAATCATAAGACCCCGACAGTGCGGCGTTGGGGGTCTTCATGCCGTTCTGCAGGAAATACATGCCCGCCGCCTGCACATCCTTGCTGGCCCGTTTCAGCGGGTCAAGGAACCCTGCCATCCGCGTATCGGCTTCATTTTCCTTGATAAACCCCTTGATCATCTCAAAGAACGCCATCACCGGCTTGCCACCATCGGCCGCCAGTTTGCGCCCCACCAGATCAAGCGCCTGCACGCCGTTCGCCCCTTCATAGATCATTGCGATCCGTGCATCGCGGGCAAACTGGCTCATGCCGCTGTCTTCGATATAGCCGTGCCCGCCCCAGACCTGCTGTGCGGCCACGGCCATCTCAAAGCCCTTGTCGGTCTGATAGCCCTTGATCACCGGGGTCAGCAGCGAAATCATCGCTTCCGCCGCAGCATCGCCTTGCCGGACAGATCGGTCAATCAGATGTGCCCCCCATAGTGTCAGCGCCCGCGCGCCTTCGACGAAACTTTTCTGATCCATCAGGTTGCGGCGGATGTCGGGATGCACGATCAGCGGATCGGCGGGCGCTGTCGCATTCACCGCCCCCGTCACCGCGCGGCCCTGCAGGCGGTCTTTGGCATAGGCCACCGCGTTCTGATACGCCGCTTCGGCCACGGCATAGCCTTGCAGCGCCACGCCAAGCCGGGCCTCGTTCATCATGGTGAACATGGCCTTCATGCCCTTGTGCAGATCGCCCAGCAGCCAGCCGGTCGCGCCGTCATAGTTCATCACGCAGGTCGCGTTGCCGTGGATGCCCATCTTCTCTTCGACCTTGCCGACGGACACGGCATTGCGCGCACCAAGCGAGCCGTCGTCGTTCACCAGCACTTTCGGCACGATGAAGAGGCTGATCCCCTTCGTCCCCTCGCCGCCGCCCGGTGCCTTGGCCAGCACCAGATGCACGATGTTCGACGCCATGTCGTGATCGCCGGCCGAGATGAAAATCTTCTGCCCGGTGATCTTGTAGGACCCATCCGCCTGCGGTTCCGCCTTGGTCCTGAGCAACCCGAGATCGGTGCCGCAATGCGGCTCGGTCAGGTTCATCGTGCCGGTCCATTCGCAGGTGACGAGCTTCGGCAGCCATTTCGCCTTCTGCTCCTTGGTCCCATGCACCAGGATTGCCGAATAGGCCCCGTGGGTCAGACCCTGGTACATGTTGAACGCCATGTTGGCCGAGACGAAGGTTTCGTTCACCGCCGTATGCATCAGATAGGGCAGGCCTTGCCCGCCATAGTCAGGGCTTGCGTCCAGCGACATCCAGCCGCCTTGCGAAAGCGTGTGGAACGCCTCCTTGAACCCCTTGGGCGTGCGCACCACGCCGTTCTCCAGTGTGCAGCCCTCGACATCGCCCACGGCATTCAGGGGCGTCAGGATGTCCTGCGCGACCTTCGCCGCCTCGTCGAACACCGCCTCGGTGAAGCTGCGGTCAAGATCGGAGTAGCCCGGAATCCCGGCCTCGCTGATCTTCAGCAGATCGTGCAGAAGGAACTGCATGTCCTTCACGGGGGCGGTATAGGTCGGCATTGCAGGCTCCTCTTCCCTTGTTGGTGCCGCACCCGGAGGTGCGGGTCGTTCAGGCCGCGCGCCGGGGCACCAGGCCCTTGGCTTCGGCATCGCCCAGTTCGGCCTTGAGATCGGCGATGGCCACATCCAGCTCGGCGCGCTGGGCCTCCATCTCGGCCAACCGCTTCATGGCCAGCTCATAGGCTTTCTGCCGCTGGGCGGTCTTCCCGCCGTCGCGGTCGTACAGGTCCAGCGTCTGCCGGATATCCTCCAGGCTGAAGCCAAAACGCTTGCCGCGCAGGATCAGCGCCAGCCGCGCCCGGTCGCGCCGGGTGAACAGCCGCTTAGTCCCGACACGGATCGGGGTCAGCAGCTCCTTGGATTCGTAGAACCGCAGCGTGCGCGGGGTCACATCATAGGCTTCGCACATTTCGCGGATGGTCATCACGTCGTTCGGCAGATCGCTTTTCATGGTCAACTCGTCATTGGGAAACATCGCTGCGGCGCAGATGCGAACCCCAGGATCAGAATACCAGAGCAGTTGACGTTAACGTCACTGTGACGTCACGTCATGATTGCGGCTGACGTGAAGTCAGATCGCGTGCCGACACGTCGGGCGGGTGACGCAACGGAAAAAGCCGGGCGTTGCGGCCCGGCCTTCGCGCTTTGGCGCCAGGGATCAGCGCAGGACCATGCCCTCGGGCCAGGTCAGGACCTGCTCCAGCGTGATCGTCTCCTTGCCCCCGGCGGCAAGGTCGAATTCCCAGGCGAGGATGCCGCGCTGGCCTTCCACGTCGGTTTCGGTCGGCTCGGGGCTGGCGGAAACCTCGATCTCGAGGTCGTCCTGTTCACTGTAGGGCACCTGGTCCAGGATGCGGACCGGCCAGGCCTGATCGCCGGTGTTCTCGACCGTGATCACCGCGCTTTCGCTTTGCTGGTTCGCGCTGGTGAACACCCCCGTCTCGCCCCCCGCCCGCTTCGGCATCTCGCGCTTCACGGTCAGCGTCTCGATCGCGCCGAAGCCCACGTCGGTCTCGACGCCGGGCGCGATGACATCCAGCCAGGTCGAACCGACCAACACCCCCTCGCGGAACAGCATCGCCTGACCGGGCAACAGCGGCTCGTCGCTGGCATTGGTGAAGCTCGCCATGACGAAAGCGGTCTTGTCGAGGCGCGGGACCGCGACCGCCTCGACCACCGGGGTGAAGTCCAGGCTGTCGAGCGCCAGCCGCAGGTCCTCGGCCCCGGTCGCGACAGTGACGGGTTCGGGATAGGTGTAGACGACGGTATCGCCTTCGATGGCCATGCCGGCGGTGATGGAGGCAGGGGCAGCCTCGGCGACGGGTGCGGGCAGCATGGTCATGTCCGCGCCACCCAGCGCCTTGCGCGCCAGATCCTCGGCCTCAACCTCCGGCCCGATGCTGCGCAACTCCGGCCAGAGCTGCGAGGGCGCGGCCTGTTCGGCGGGGCGCGAGGACGAAAGCGTCAGCGCGACGCCCGCCCAGTCCTCACCCGTGTATTGGGTGACAAGGACGGCGCGGTTCAGGGTCAGCGCATCGCCGTCCGCGCGCGTCAGGTTCAGGTCATAGACCGGGCGCCAGCTGGCGTTGCCGACATATTGCGTGACGGTGACGGTCTCTTCGCCCGCCGCCGCCGCCGTCACGGCCACCGACAGCGCCGTGTAATCCATGTCCACCGAAGGCAGCGCGTCATAGCCCGCTTGCGCCTTGGCCAAGGCCTCCTGGGCCTCGGTCAGAGCCTTCCGGGCGGGTGACAGTTCGGCCTTGGCGGCCAGTGCGGCCTGACGGGCGATCAGCGTCTCGGTGCCGATCATCGCGGCCATCGACTTGATCGTGTCGGGTGTCGCCCCGTCCGGCAGCGCGCCGGAGAAGGACGACAGGAACCGCACCTGGGCATCCGCCGCCTCGACCCTGGCATTGACCGCCTCCAGCGCCAGTGCGGTCTGGTCGGCAACGGCTTCGGCCGCCTCGACGGCAGCTTTTGCCGCCTGTTGTTCCGGGGTCAGCGGGTCCTCGCGCGGGGGCAGGCGGTCGGCGCGCAAGGCGAAGGCTCCGACTTGCAGGCCCTCGGACGGGGCCAGTCGGATCAGGCCGGGGTCGCTGTCATAGGGCAGGTCGGTGACCAGAAGCTCATGGCTTCCGGCAGCCGGGGCGGTGAACGTCACCTCGCGCGTCAGCTTCGCACCATCGGGGTAGACGGTGACGGCGGTGATCCGACTGGTCGCCGCGATGGTGTCGGCGCAGACGGGCAGGGCGGTGGTGGCAAGCAGGGCGGCAACAAGCGCGCGCATCGGCGGGGCCTTTCGGTTGATGTCGGGCGCAGGGTAGGCCGGGGGTGACGCGCGCGGCAAGGGCGGGAAACCTGTCCCAAGGATCGGCCTGTGGCCTGCGTCACGGGTTGGATCAGGCGCCGCCAAAGAAAAAGGCCCCGGCTTTCGCCGGGACCCCATTGGTTCAAGATCGAACGGATCAGCCCTTCTTCAGAACCTTGGACCCCAGAAGCTCGGCGATCTGCACCGCGTTCAGTGCCGCCCCCTTGCGCAGGTTGTCGGACACGCACCACAGGTTCAGCCCGTTCTCGATGGTGCTGTCCTGCCGCACGCGGCTGACATAGGTGGCGAATTCGCCCACGCATTCGATGGGGGTGATGTAGCCGCCGGGCTCGCGCTTATCCACCAGCATGATGCCGGGGGCTTCGCGCAGGATGTCCTGGGCTTCCTGCCAGTCCAGGAACTCTTCGGTCTCGATGTTGATCGCTTCCGAATGGCCGACGAAGACCGGAACCCGGACGCAGGTCGCCGTGACCTTGATCTTCGGGTCTAGGATCTTCTTCGTCTCGGCCACCATCTTCCATTCTTCCTTGGTCTCGCCCGAGTCGAGGAAGACGTCGATATGCGGGATCACGTTGAAGGCGATCTGCTTGGAGAATTTCTTCGGCGGCACTTCCGAGGTCGGGTTGTAGACCGCCTTGGTCTGATCCCAAAGCTCGTCCATGCCTTCCTTGCCCGCGCCCGAAACGGACTGGTAGGTGGACACCACGACGCGGGTGATCTTCGCCCGGTCATGCAGCGGCTTCAGCGCGACAACCATCTGCGCGGTCGAACAGTTCGGGTTGGCGATGATGTTCTTCTTGGCATAGCCGTGGATCGCGTCCGCATTCACTTCCGGCACGATCAGCGGAACATCGGGGTCGTAGCGGTAAAGCGAGGAGTTGTCGATCACCACGCAGCCCGCCGCAGCGGCCTTCGGGGCATAAAGTTTGGTCGCGTCCGAGCCAATGGCGAACAGGGCAATGTCCCAGCCGGTGAAGTCGAAAGTGTCCAGGTCCTTGGTCTTGATAGTCTTGTCGCCAAAGCTGACTTCAGTGCCGAGCGACTTGCGCGACGCCAGAACGGCGATCTCGTCCACCGGGAACTCGCGCTCGGCGAGGATGTTCAGCATTTCGCGGCCCACGTTGCCCGTGGCACCCGCGACGACGACCTTGTAGCCCATCGGGGTTCTCCTTTGTCTGTCCCGGACCTCGGGACGGGCGGCTGTTAGCGTGAATGGTGCGGAGGGGGAAGCGGATTCGACGCCGCCGCGTCAGTCGGTCCGGTCCTGTGACCAAAGATAGACGGCAAGGCCGACGGCTGTGGCGATGGCAAAGAACAGGAACACCGCCTGAAACGGCGCGGCGGGGGTGACAGCCTCGGTCGCGGCATGGATGCGCCCGGTGAGGATCTGGGCAATCCCGACAGGTGCGATGCCAAACAGGTTCAGAAGCGTGACCCCCCGGCCCATAAGCTGCGGCGGAAAGAACGCCCGGCCATGCGCGATGACCATCGGAAAGCTCGCGCCGAAGAATCCGGCGGCAACCAGAAGCCCGGTTGAAATGGCCGGTGAGCCGGCGGCGAACCACCACAGGCCGACAAGACAGGCCAGGGTCAGGGCATTTCCGGTGAAGATCAGCCACTTTCTAGTGCCAAGCCAGCGGTCCATCGGCCCATAGGCAAAGTTACCGGCGACCATGGCCAGCCCGATCCACAGGCTGATCCTGGCGATCTCGGCTTGATCCGCGCCATGGGCATCGGCGAAATAGGGGCCGACCCATAGCCCGCGCAGCCCGGCGATGGGCATGTAGCAGACCACCATCATCGCCAGGATCGGCCACAAAGCCGGGATGCGCAGCAGGTCCAGAAGCGAGCCGTTCCGCGCCGTCGACAGCCGTGGCGGATCGCGCACCAGCACCAGGATCGCGAGCGCGACGGCTCCGGTGATCGCGGCAAGGCCCAGCACGGTCTCGCGCCAGCCAAAGGCCGCAACCGCCGCCGACAGCGGCAGCGAGGCCGCGACATTGCCCAGGGACCCGATGCCGATGGTGATTCCGGCCAGCGTCCCGAAGACGGCGGGCGAAAACTGGCGGGCGAAGATGAAATAGCTGGCCATCAGCACCGGCGCGCAGCCCGCCCCGACCAGCACCATCGCCAGCTTGATCTGCAAGGCTCCGGTGGCCTGCCCGAACACGACCGCCCCGCCCGCCGCCACTGCCATGAGCACCCCGGTGGTCAGCCGCGGTCCCACCTTGTCCAGCCAGAGCCCGATGGGCACCTGCATCGCGGCAAAGGCCAGGAACCACCAGCCCGAGGCCGAGGCCAAGTCCGCCGCCGTGACCCCGAGATCCGCCTTCAGCACCGGGGTCAGCACGGCCAGAAAGGCGCGGTAGAACTGGCTGAGAACATAGGCCAGGATCAGGGCGGCAATGCCGATGCGCATGGGGCGGGCCTTTCGATGCCTTCCGGTTGTGGCAAGCGCGCAGTCCGGGCGCAAGGCCGATTTCAACGAAGACTCCGGCATCGGCAGGGCTTGCGGGAATTCCGAACCCGGCGTCAGATGCGCGCAATGCCTGTGGAGGTTTCGATGCGTCTCTCGCTTGTCCCCGCCCTCATCCTCGCGACGCCCGGTCTTGCCAATGACGGCTTCGGCGGGCTTTCGGCCACCGGCCTGACCTTCGACCAGACCGAGGCCGTGGCGATGGAGGAAGAACGGCTTTTCATCGGCATCGACACTGTCGCCGTCGATTATGTCTTCCGCAACACCACCGACACCGACGTCACCGGAGAGGTGATCTTCCCCCTGCCGCCCATTGCCGTCTGGTCCGGCTACGAGTCGATGATGAACCTGCCCGAAGACCTGACCCGGCCCGATGTCGTGGGCTTCACTGCCATGGTCGACGGCCAGCCGGTCGCCGTGACCATCGACCGGATCGCGGTGCTGGAAGCAGGTTACGACGAGGCCGATCCTCCCTCGAAGCAATATGACAACCCCGGACGCGAGGTGACGGCAGAGCTGGAACGTCTGGGCATCCCGCTGACGCTTGACTACATGACGGTCCGCGACCTGCTCCTGTCCTTCCCCGAGGAAAAGCGCAGTGAACTCGCCGCGCTGGGGCTGGCGGAATATTACGCAGGCGATCCGGCGCAAAACGTCCCGCCCGACGTCTGGGGTGCCTGGTCCATCGTCACGCGCTATCACTGGACGCAGACCTTCCCCGCCGGGAAAGCGGTGACGGTCAGCCACAGCTATACCAACCGCCCGCCGGGGGGACTGTTCTACTGGACCGACCCGCCCGAGGACTACCAGACCTATCTTGTCGGCCAGTATTGCATCGATACCGGCACCTCGAAGGCGATGGCCAGGGCGCTGCAGAATCCGCAGGGCGACGAGTTCGGCAATTACGGCACCGCCTGGAACATCGCTTACGTCCTGCGCACCGCGAACAGCTGGGCCGGGCCGATCGGCAAGTTCACCCTGACGCTGGACAAGGGCGATCCGAAGAACGTGATCTCGCTCTGTGCCGAGGGGGTGAGGAAGACCGGCCCGACGACCTTTGTGATCGAGAAGACCGACTACGCACCCGACCGCGATCTGGAGGTGCTGATCGTTCAGCCGATGACGCAAGACTAGGCTGCCTGCGCCACCATCCCCCGTTCCCGGATCGGCAGGTGGACAATCGCCGAGAAGGCCCCGACCCCGACGCCGATCCACCAGACCAGCGTGTAGTCGCCGTTCAGGTCATACATCCTGCCGCCCAGCCAGACGCCGAGGAAGCTGCCGATCTGATGCGACAGGAAGACGAAGCCGTAGAGCGTGCCCATGTAGCGCACCCCGTAAAGTTGCGCGACAAGGCCCGAGGTCAGTGGCACGGTCGCCAGCCAGAGCGAGCCCATGACGGCGGAATAGATCAGCACGCTGGCGGGTGTCATCGGCAACAGGATGAATGCCGCCGAGGCCAATGTCCGCCCGGTATAGATTGCGGCCAGCAGGTATTTCTTCGGGAAATGGCCGCCCATCCAGCCCGACAGAACCGAGCCGCCGATATTGGCGATGCCGATCACCGCGATGGCTGAGGCGCCAAGCGCCGAGGTCGTGGAAATGCCGATCCCGGCCAGCATCCCGCCCGGATCGATCGGCCCGCAGACCTCGGTGATGAAGGCCGGGAAATGCGCGGTGATGAAGCCCAGTTGATAGCCGCAGGAAAAGAACCCAAGGAAGATCATCATGTAGGACGGGTCGCGCAGTGCCCGGCTGATGACCGTCATCATCGGCTCGTGCGGCTCGGCGTGTGCGTGGGTCTTGGCGGCGGGTTTCAGGATGGGCAGCGCCAGCAGCGTCAGCAGAATGACGACGGCGAAGATCAGGAACACGGTCTGCCAGGGAAAGCTCTGCAGCAGGATCTCGGCCGCCGGCGGGCCGAACACCTGCCCGGCCGACCCGATGGCCGACCCGATCCCCAGCGTCAGGCTGCGCCGTTCCGGGCTTGCCGCGCGCCCGATCAACGGCAGGATGATGCCAAAGCCGGTGCCCGCGATGCCGAAGCCGACCAGGATCGCCAGCGCCTGATGCTGTCCCGGGGTGATCGCATAGGCCGAAAGCAGCAGGCCGATGGAATACAGGATTGCCCCGATCACGATGGTCTTGCGGTCGCCGAACCGCTCGCCGAAGGCCGAGAACACCGGCTGCCCGATCCCCCAGGCGAGGTTCTGGATCGCGATGGCCATCGAGAAATCGGCACGGGGCCAGCCGAACTCGGTCGCGACGGGGATCTGGAACACGCCGAAGCTGGCGCGGATTGCGAAAGAGATCATCAGGATCACGCAACCGGCGATCAGGACGGGGGTGATCAGCGGGGTTTTGGTCATGTCGGTCTCCGGGCGGCGGAGGCGGAACCTGCGCCGCCGGGCAGCGGGCGTCAAATGGAGAATTGTGATGGTTACAGCAACGAATGCTGATCCTGCGACCGGCCGCCCGGAATTTCGTGGCGGATGTGCCGCAGCCTGCCGGATTCGATGGGGCCAAAAACGCTTTGGACTTTTGTGGCGCGACGCCCCCCGCTATGGCCCGGTCGCGATTGCGAACAGGGGGTGGGAAATGTCCGACTGGTGGCGTGGCGCCGTGACCTATCAGGTCTATCCCCGGTCGTTCCAGGATTCGAACGGCGACGGCGTGGGCGACCTGCCCGGTATCACACGGCGGCTGCCCTATCTGGCAGAGCTTGGGGTGGATGCCGTCTGGCTCTCGCCCTTCTTCCGCAGCCCGATGAAGGACATGGGCTATGACGTCAGCGATTACTGCGAGGTCGATCCGGTCTTCGGCACGCTGGCCGACTTCGACGCGCTGATCGCCCGCGCGCATGACCTCGGTCTGAAGGTGATCATCGACCAGGTCCTGAGCCACACCTCGGACCAGCACCCGTTCTTCGCGATCAGCCGCAAGGACCGGCTGAACGACAAAGCCGACTGGTATGTCTGGGCCGACCCGAAACACGACGGCACCCCGCCCTGCAACTGGCTGTCGGTCTTCGGCGGGTCCTGCTGGCAATGGGATGCGCGGCGGAAGCAATATTACCTGCACAACTTCCTGACCTCGCAGCCCGACCTGAACTACCACAATCCCGCCGTTCAGGACTGGGCGCTGGACAACATGCGCTTCTGGCTGGAGCGGGGGGTGGACGGGTTCCGCTTCGACACGGTGAACTACTTCTTCCACGACCCCCTCTTCCGCGACAACCCCGCCGACTACCGGGTGAAGACGGAACCCGAGGGCAACCCCTATGCGATGCAGTATCACCTGTTCTCGAAGAACCAGCCCGAGAACCTCGCGTGGATGGAACGCATCCGCACCCTTCTGGACGAATACGGTGCGGCTTCTGTGGGCGAGATGGGCGAGGCGCATCACGCGATCCGGATGATGGGCGAATACACCGCGCCGGGGCGGCTGCATCAGTGCTATTCCTTCGAGCTGATGGGCTACGAGTTCGAGGCGGGCTTCTTCCGCGAAAAGGTCGAAAGCTTCTTCAAGGGCGCGCCGGACGGCTGGCCGATGTGGGCCTTCTCCAACCACGATGTCGTGCGGCACGCGACGCGCTGGGCCAAGCACGGGACCAGTGTCGAAGATGTCGCCAAGCAGGCCGGGTCTCTGCTTCTCGCCTTCGAAGGCTCGATCTGCCTTTGGGAGGGCGAGGAACTGGGCCAGACCGACACGCCCCTGGACTTCGAGGACCTGACCGACCCACAGGGCATCACCTTCTGGCCGGAACCCATCGGCCGCGACAACACCCGGACTCCGATGGTCTGGGACGCCTCGCCCAATGCGGGCTTCACCACGGGCAAGCCCTGGCTGCCGGTGAAGGCGGAGCAGGCCGCGCGCCATGTTGCCGGGCAGGAGGGCGCGCAGGGGTCGGTGCTGGAACAGTACCGGGCGGTGCTGGCCTTCCGGAAAGGGTCTGAGGCGCTGCGGGCGGGGAGGACGCGGTTCCTGACCTTGGGCGAGCCGCTGCTGGGCTTCGTTCGGGGCGAGGGGGAGGGGGCACTCCTTTGCCTCTTCAACCTCTCGCCGGTCGCCCTGTCGGTGACGGTTGCGAATGTCGCGGCCCCGGTCGGGCCGTCGCTGCATGCGGTGCTGCAAGGCGACCGGCTGACCCTGGGACCGAATGCGGCGGCTTTCCTGCCGGTGACCGGGGCTGTCGCGGTGCAGGACTGAGCTGTCCACCGTGGACAGATTTTCGGAGCTAGTGAAATCAAAGGCTTGCGCGCGGACGTTTACGGATGGTTAACTCAAGTTCCAACTGCAACGCTTGCGGCAGCCATTGCTATTTCCTCGGCGAGGGCCTGTGCGGGAGTTTTCCATCCCAGGGTCTTGCG
>DAORUY010000045.1:0-16438 GCA_035433445.1 Paracoccaceae bacterium | reverse complement strand
TCGACACGCTGACCGAGGCGCAGAAGGTTCTGGTCGACCAGCTGACCGGGGCGCTTTTCCCCATCGCCGACGATGTGAAGATCCAGATCGAGTTCAACCCAACTGCCGTCGCCGAATATAGGCTGATCGGCTATGAAACCCGTGCGCTGGCGCGCGAGGACTTCAACAACGACCGCGTGGATGCGGGCGAGATCGGCGCAGGCCATCAGGTGACGGCGCTTTATGAAATCGTGCCGGTGGGCAGCCCCGCCCGCCTGTCGGACCCGCTGCGCTATGGCGAAGCCGCCGCCCAGCCGACCGGAAAGGCCACGGAATTGGGCTTCGTGAAACTGCGCTACAAGGAACCGGGCGCTGACCAGTCGCAACTGATCGAACAGCCCATCCCGACGACCTCCACCGAGGCCGACGAAGATGCCCGTTTTGCCGCCGCCATCGCTGGTTTCGGTCAGCTTCTGAACGGCGGGAAATATCTGGGCGACTGGGGCTGGGCCGATGCGATCACGCTCGCAACGGACGCGAAGGGCGCTGATCCGTACGGTTACCGCGCCGAGGCGGTTCAGATCATGCGGCTGGCTGAGAGCTTGAGCGGCCAGCCATAGGGCACCACAGGATCAATCCTGCGCGGGCCGCTTGCCGGCCCGCCAGTCGCGCACCCGGTCACTCAGCCCGTCATGCGCGCCCATCGGCCGTACAGGCGCATCCGCCCACCAATCATCACGTTGTGGGCGCTGTTCGGGATTACGGGGATAGAAGACGCGGTTCTCGGGCTTTGACGCCTCCCCCACCACCAGAAGTCGCACTTCGCTTTCCGAATTGTTGATGAACGTGTGGCACTGGCCGGTTCCGGCGGGAAAACCCACCGCATCGCCCGGGGCCAGCCGGTGCAGAACCCCGTCCAGCCAGACATCGGGCGAACCTTCGATCACATAGACGAACTCTTCCTCGGCGCTTTCCGCATGGGGATAGGAGGTCCGCCGCCCCGGCAACAGCCGTTCATGGTGGATGCCGATCCGGGTCAGGCCGAAATGCCTGCCGAACGGCGCGCCGATGGCGAGCTTTTCGTCATCGCCACGGTAATGCGCCTCATCTTTCTCCTCGATCTCCGACCAGTGGGAAATTGCCGCGGGGCGTTTTGGGTTGGTCATCCTTGCCTCCTGTCACTCTCAGCGGATCGTCACGTTAACCGCCGCGCTGCGCCCTTTGGCGTCGATCACCGACAGCCGGTAAAATCCCTGCCCGGCAAGGGTCAGCGGCGTTTCGCGGCCCGATTGCCCCATGGCGACCGGCGCACCGTTCACCATCCACAAGAACGGTGCAACCCCGTCAAGAACGCGCACGGTCAACGCACCTTCCGGCGCCTCGATCTCTGCCCCGTCAGGGGGAAAGGCGACCTTCGGCGCGTCAGCCTCCACTTCGGCAAAGGCCGCTCCCCGCGGCCGGAAATGTTGCAATGGTTGGGGCAGGCGGCTGTTGGGCAGGATCAAGGTGGCGGGCGGGGGCGGCGGCAGGGGCATGTAAGCGGGCTTCAGGCGGCCAAACACTTCAAAAAGGACGGGTGCGGCCAGATCGCCGCCAAAGGCGCCGGGCACAGGCGTGCCGTCGGCACGCCCCATCCAGACACCCACCACATGATCGCCGTCAAACCCCACCGCCAGCGCATCGCGATGGCCATAGCTGGTGCCGGTCTTGTAGGCGAGCCTGCCCGGCGCCGCACCGGGCGGGGGCGGCAGGTGGGCCAGAATATCGGCAACCTGCCAGGCGGCTTCGGGTCGGAACAGGCGCTGGGGCAATTCGGCCGCCTCACCGGGGCGAACCGAAAGCCGGATCGGCGCACCCAGCCGGGCCAGCGCCGCATAGACCTGCACCAGATCTTGCAGGGAAATGCCAAGCCCTCCGAGCGCCACGGCCAGCCCCGGCTGCCCGCCCGGCACTTCCGGCCGGACCCCCGCGCGGCCCAGCGCCGCCAGAAGGTTGGCGGGGCCAAGTGCATCGGTCAGGCTGACCACCGGAATGTTCAGCGACTGCTGCAAGGCTTCGCGCACCGTCAGAGTGCCACGAAAGGTCTTGTCGAAGTTTTGCGGCGCATAGGTGCCAAAGGCCACGGGCCGGTCGTCGATCAGCGTTTCGGGGTTCGCCAACCCCTGATCGAAGGCCAGCCCATAGACGAAGGGCTTCAGCGTTGATCCGGGGGACCGCAGCGCCTGCGTCATGTCCACGAACCCCTTGCGCCCGTCATCCCCCCAGTCCGCGGTGCCGACAGAAGCCAGGATTTCACCGCTATGGTGATCGGCAACCAGGATGGCGATCGACAGCTTTTCGCCCGCACGCAGCGCCGATGCGGCGGCAAGCTTTTCAAGCGCGGCCTGAAGGCCGCCGTCGATGGTCGTCTCGATATGGCCTTGCAGCGGATCGGCCCGGCGCAGCCGGTCGGCCAGCAGGGCGGCCCGTTCCGGGAAGGCCCGGCGCACCTTGGGCACGGGTTCCGTTTCCGCCGCCGCCACCTTTTCATCGCTCAAGATGCCATCACCCCGCATCCGTTCCAGCACCCGGCTGCGCGCCGCATAGGCGGCTTCGGGATAGCGGTCGGGACGACGGCCTTCGGGCGATTGCGGGAGTGCGACCAGAAGGGCCGCCTCGGCAGCAGTCAGATGGCGCGGCTCCTTGCCGAACCATGACAGGCTCGCGGCGCGGATGCCTTCCAGGTTGCCCCCATAGGGCGCGATGCGCAGATAGAGTTCCAGTATCTCACGCTTCGAAAGCCGCCGCTCCAGCGCCAGCGCCAGACGGATCTGGCGGATCTTGCCCTGCCAGCGCCCGGTGCCGCTGTCTTCCAGAAGGCGCGCAACCTGCATGGTCAGGGTCGAGCCGCCCGAGATCACCTGCCCGTTCCATGCGGCCTGTACTGCGGCACGCCCCATCGCCAGCAGATCGACGCCCGAATGGTCATAGAACCGCTTGTCTTCATAGGCGACCAGCATTTCAGTCAACAGCGGATCGACCTGCCCCGGTTCCAGCCGCCAACGGCCATCCGCGACGGTGAAGGCGCGCAGCAGATTGCCCTGCCGGTCCAGAACCTCCACCGAAGTCTCGACGACCAGGGGCGGCAGATCGGTGGCGCGCACCCAGTCATCCAGACTGTCACGCGCAACGGCGACGGCAAAAGCCGCCGCCGCCAGAAGCGCGGGCCAGCGCGCGCGCATTTACTCCGTGACCGTCACGCTGCCGGTGTCCGTCCGCGCGCGGTAGTCGGGGCGATACATGTCCTCCACGCTCGCCGCAGGCAGACGGTAGGTACCGGGCGAAATCGCCCGCACGATATAGGCCAGCCGGAATGGTTCCGCCGATGTCCAGTCCACAGCCGCCAGGAACCGGTCCTGGCGGAATTCGCTGTTGCGCGGGTTGTCCACCACCGTCAGCCAGTCGAGTGCTGCAATGTCACCGGCCCGGATCAGGTTCGGGTTGTCGATCTCGAACCCGGCAGGCAGGGGGTCGTTGACCATCAGCCGCGCCTCGCCGGTGCCCAAAGGTTTGACCTCGATCACCGCCACCAGACGGCTGCCCTGCGGCACCGCGTCAAGCGATACCGGCTCGCCCTCCATCGTGAACCAGCTGCGGGTAATCTGATAGCCATTCCCGCCCGCCGGTTCCGGTTCCGCCGGAATGCCGAAGGTTGTCAGCGTCACCGTCGCCTCGGACGCGCCCGCATTGGCGATGGTCTGGGCCGCGCCGCCCGCCGTCTGATCCTCGATCACCCGCACAAGCGGGCCGGACAGCGGTGCACCGTTCAAGGTGAACTGATCGGCGGACTTGCCGTCGATCATCGCATGGGTCGCCAAAAGCGCCCATGTCGCTTCCTGAGTGGAAAGCCCGCGGTTAAGAAGACTTGCCGCAACCGACTGGCCCAGATCATTGGCGCTGAAGGCGGTCGATCCGGCCTCTGTCCCAAGCGCCAGAAGGGCGGTGGCGTCACGCAGGTTGGTGCCATAGTCCGCGCGCCAGACCTGCGCCTCGGCGGCAGCCTGATCGGCACGGATATTGGCCGCAACGAGCTCTGCCGCACGTTTGAACATCTCGTCCGCGCGTGTCTGATCCCCATAGGACGCCAGCGCCGCCCCCAATTGCGCCGCCGCGATGGGGGTATCGAACGCCCCGGTCTTCACGTCGGCATAATAGCGCAGATCGCCCATGGATGCGGCACCCTCGCGCGCCAGAACCATCAGCGCATAGGCCACCGACCCGCCGTTCGCATCAAAGTCCGGCTGGTAGTTCAGCTGATTGCGCAGGTTGTCGAGCGCATTGCGGAAGGCCGTGTCTGGCACCTGATAGCCTTGCGCCTTGGCCCGGCTCAGGAAGTCGGTGACATAGGCGTCAAGCCACATGTCGCCATAGTCGGGATACCACAGACCAAAGGCGCCGTTCGACGACTGGTTCAGAAGGATCTCGCCGATCGCCTGCTGCACCCGCTCGCGTATGCCAGCCGCATCGCCTACCCCCATCGCGCTGGCGACATCTTCGAAGTAAAGCAGCGGTAGCGCCTTTGACGTCATCTGTTCGGTGCAGCCATAGGGATAGCGGTCAAGCGAGGCGAGGATTCCCGGCGCGTTGAAGCGCGCGATGGGACCAAGCGCCAAAGTGGCCTTGCCCGATCCCGGCACGAAGCCGGTGAACACATTTGCGTCAAGTGTGAAGGCCTCGCCCGCCGCCAGCGTGAACTGCGACTGGCGCATGGTTTCGGGATCGTTGGCCTGAACCGGGATGGTCAGCGTCTTGACCAGTTGCTTGCCATCGGGCGTCGTCAGCGCCACACGCAGCGTGGTTTCCCCTTCGCTTGCCGGTGCCCTGACCGGGATCGACAGGTTCGCCTTGCCGTTGTCAGCCAGATCGACACCCGAAGGCGCCGTGCCCAGAACCAGCCCTTCGCCCGTCACATCCAGCCCCATCCGCCCCGACGGGCCGGTGGCATGGACGATCTCGAGCCGGAGCGTCGATGTATCGCCCGGTGCGAGGAAGCGCGGGACCGAAGCGGTCACCACCACCGGATCACGCACCAGCACATCCTGATTTGCCTGCCCGATGGATGATTTCGACCAGGCCACCGCCATCAGCTTGACCGTGCCGTTGAACGACGGCAGGGCAAATTCGGTGCGCGCATAGCCGTCCGCGCCCACTTCGATCGGGCCGGAAAAATAGGCCACCAGCTCTTCGGTCGGCGGCGGGGATTTCAGCTTCACGCCCCCCGCGTCGCCGCCGGACCGCACCGCGCCCTGCGCACCATTCTGTCCGTCGATCAGACGTCCGTAGATGTCGCGGATCGCCATGCCAAGCTTTTGCTGGCCGAAATAATGGTCTTCGGGATCGGGGGCCTCAAAAGCCGTCAGGTTCAAGATGCCCACATCCACCGCAGCCAGCGTCACCCAGGCTTTCTCACCCTCAGCAACACCTTCGACTTTCACCGCCACCGGCAGCGGGCCGCGCGGGTCGACTTCCGCACCCGCCTCGATCGTCGTGGTCAGGCGTTTCGCACCCGGATCGACCTTGGCGTAGGACAGGCCCAACGCGCGCGACGGCGTGCGCCCAGCGGCCACATCCATGGGCCGAAGAACCGACGCGGTCACATAGGCGCCCGCGCCCCAATCGTCCGTCACCGGCAATTCGATGGTGTTTTCACCCTCGGTCACCGGCACGGCCTTCATGTCGACAAGGTGGTTTGACACAACGGTGATCAGCGCCACACCGGCCGACCGCGGCACGATCCGCACCCGGGCGGTATCGCCTGCCTTGTAGGCCGGCTGGTCCAGCGCGATGTCGAGCGTGTCGGGCGTATTGGCCGCATCCGCCGGCACATACCAGCCCGCATAGAATTCGGTCGAGGCCGCGACGGGCGAACCATCGGCGGCCGTCACCACCAGCTCATAATTGCCCCATTCCACCAGACCCTTGACCGAAACCGGATCAGTCCCCAGATCGGCGTCGCCTTCGGCCACGGTCGTGCGGGTCGTGGTCACGTCCCAGTTCCACTGTCCATAAAGCGCATACCACTGATAGCGCGTTTCCAGACGGTTGATCTTCCAATGCACCTTCAGCGCAGAAGGCTGCGCATCCGGTCCAACCGCTATCAGGTCAAACGCTGCATCGGCATTTTCCGCCGTCACCCCGTCCTTGAAGGCAGGCTTGATACCGATAACCGGCGTCGCGGGCAGAAGCGTGCGTTCGATAGTGCGTTCCACCGGGCGGCCCGACCCTTCGGTCAGACGGATCGCATAGCGCGCGGTCAGCGGGCGGTTCGCGGTCGGCCCCAGATCGGGCAGGGTCACGAAAACTGTGCTGTTGCCTTCGGCGTCGGTCTTTCCCGCTTCATAGATCGAATCGAATTGGGGCGAGAAGAACTCGTCGTATTTGCCGAAGCGGAAGCCGGGGAAAGCTTCAAGCGTATCGACCGCCGACAGGCGATAATCGCCTTCGATCGGCAGATCGGCCCCCGGTGCGCCGAAAAGATAACGGGCGGCAATCCCGATTTCAGCCCCGTCGGCGGCGGACATCGGCCCTTCGGGCAGGGTCAGGGCGAAGTCGATCCGTTCGGGCAGGAAATCTTCGACCAGGAACGCCTGCGAAGCGAGGACAGTATTTTCATCCTCGGCAAAAACTTCGATCCGCCAGGTGCCGCGCGGGGCGGACCCTTCCAGCGGGAAGCTGACGGCACGGCCGCCGCCGCCCGCATCGGGCGACAGAAGGCGGGAATATTCGACACCATCGGGGCGCAGGATGCGCGCAGTCAGCGGCAGGCTTTCGATCCCGGTCATCACCGGATCGCGCGCCAGAATCGTGGCATTCACCGTCTCGCCCGCGCGATAGGCGCCGCGGTCCGTGGACAGGAACACATCTACAGCAGGCGCCGCCGGGCGTCCCTCCACGCCACGATCCGACAGGTCAAACTCAGGCTCGTTCAACGACAGGAAGGAATAGTCCTCGCCTTCCTCCACCGTCACCAGCGCGGGCGATGACCCGCCGGTGCCCGCGACCTGCGCAGCGGGGAAAAGCGCATAGCCCTGATCGTCGGTCGTGACGGTTCCGATGACGGAATTGGCACGGTTGACCAGCGTGACCTTCGCCCCGGCCTTGGCCGAGGCGTCATTCAGGCTGCGCACGAACACATGCAACCCGTCCGTGCCCTGCATCGTGGTCAGCCCGAGGTCGGAGATCACGAACCATTGCATTGCGGGCGGGATATGTTCGGGGTCGCTGTCGGGGATCGCGGCCTGAAGCGCATAGATGCCCGGTCCAAGGTCTTTCAGCACCTCGTCCATCGGCAGGCGCGTTGTCACATCGCGGTTGGCTTCGGCCTGTGCCGTATCGGCCTCTCCGCTCCAGACCTGTTCGGCATATTGACTGGTGAAGTAATCCGCCGACCAATAGTCGAGCGGGCGCCCCACATAGTCATCGGCGAAAGCCCGCACGAGATTGCGATCGGAAATCCGGTTCAGACTCAGCGTCAGCTTGGCCGCGTTCACCGTTTCAACCGGAATGCCGCTTTCTGCCGCGCGCGGCAGAATATAGGCCCGGCCGGGGAAGCGGACGGCAGCGGCACGGTCGCGCACATAGGCCTGAATGGAAACATCTTCGGCCAGCACCTCGCCTGTGGCCGCTGGCAGACCTTCGCGGAAGGTCACAGTGTAGCGCTTGCCATGTTCCACACCGCTGATGCAAATCCGGTTGTCGGAGGCTTCGACGGCAAGGGCAGTATCGGCAAGCTGCACGAAATTTGCGTAATCGACGCCCGACGTCACCAGCGATGCATTGAAAGTCGCGCAGATGCGCGGCGCGGCCAGATCGGCCTCTACCGTATGTTCGTTGAGGTTGAAGCCATATTTGCCGACCGCACCATCCAGCATCGCCGCCGTATCGTCGCGCGGGGCCAGATCCTGCGCCAGTTTCAGCGCCGGGATCATGTCGCGGCCCCGGCCTGTCGCCTCCAGCGCGCGGGCCAGCGTCGGCAGGATCGTGGCCTGAAGGTTCACATTGTCGGCACGCAGATAGGCGTTCACGGACGCAGACAGGGCCCGCCAGGACAGGTCCGCACTCTGGTTCGGGTCGGCCAAGGCGGCGGCCAGAAGCATGTCGGCATACCCCGCCCACTGATCCGCCGCGTCGGTCAGATTGAGCGCGGCACCCTGCGCACGCGACGCCCCCAGATAATCGCCATTGGCGAAAGCATCGGACGCGGTGGCCAGCAGATCCTCTTCCGCCCAATCGCCGGTGATATGTTCGCGCGCCAGCCCCTGTGCCTGTGCCAGGGCCGCATCAAAGTCGGACGATTGCAGAAACGCCAGGTCGGCCGCCCGGGCAGCGGCGACACCGGCAGCCCCTTCGTTGGCGGTCCTTACCCAGCCGGAATAGGCCCCGGCATAGGGTTCTTGCGAACTGACATCCGATTTCAGGAAGCAGGAGTTCGCCTTGGCATTGAAGGTCATCGCCGTACAGGCGGTGTTGGCCAGACAGGCGGCCTCGCAAGCGTCAATTGTCGTGTCAAAAATCGACTGAACGTCCGATCCGTAGAAATCCATCCCCTCCGTCAGCACAAGCCGCCGTTCGGGCACATAGCTGCGGTCCTGCGCGACTGCGGCCGGCGCGGAAAAAGCCAGGGCGACGGAAATCAGACAAGCCGACAAACGCATGGGAACCTCCTGCAATACAACCGGAAAGGTGCCATGCGCCGGGGGGCAAAGGCAATGAGTCGCGATGGCGGAATTCCATACCTTTCACATGTTTAGGGCTTCTTCACCCGCGTCGGGCAAAGTCGGACGGCAGAAGCAACTCGAACAGGCCGGGGCAGGGCTGAAGTGAATATTGCGGACAAGCTGGTGAAGGAACGCCGCGCCCGTCTGGCGGCGGAAATGCTGCTCGACCAGAAATCGCGGGAACTGCGGGAAGCGAACGCGCGCCTGTCAAACCATGCACGCACGCTTTCGGAAACCGTCGTCGAGCAGCGCCAGGATCTGGTGCAGGTCCAGACCGAGCGCGAGGAGTTGCGTGGCCGCAACAGCCATGTCGAATCCGAGCTTGAACGCGCGCATTTCGCCCTGCAGCAGGCCCAGCGCCGTCTGTGGGAAGCGCTGGAAACCATTGAGGACGGGTTCGCCGTCTTCGACGCCGACATGCGCCTGATCATCGCCAATGGCGCTTATGTGGCGCTGTTTCAGGGACGCTGCGATCTGGCGGTGGGACGGAAATACGAACATCTGATCCGCATGATGGCGGTGCAGCAGATCGTCGATCTTGAAGGCGGGGACGAACATGACTGGCTGAACGAAATGGTGGCGCGCCTGATGCGCGCCCACATCGCGCCGAAGGTCGTGAAGCTGACGGACGGGCGGTTTTTGCGTTTCATCGACCGTCGCGGCGAAGCGGGCGATCTGGTCTGCCTTGTCGCCGACATCACCGACATGATGAAACGCGAGGCCGAACTGGAAGAAGCCCGCGCCAAGGCCGAAGCGGCCAACCGCGCCAAATCCGCCTTCCTTGCCAATATGAGCCACGAAATCCGCACCCCGATGAATGGGGTGGTGGGCATGGCCGATCTTCTGTGCGAGACGCCGCTGTCGGACGAACAGCGCCTGTTCGCCGAAACCATCAAATCCTCTGGCGAGGCTTTGCTGACGATCAGCAACGACGTGTTGGATTATTCAAAGGCCGAAGCTGACAAGCTCAGGCTCTATCCCGAACCTTTCGATCTGGAGCGCTGCCTGCACGAGGTGATGCTGCTTTTGCAGCCCACTGCGCGTGACAAGGGCGTCGATCTGATTCTTGATTATGACCTGTTCCTGCCCACGCGGTTCATCGCCGATCCGGGGCGGATGCGGCAGATCGTGACGAACCTTCTGGGCAATGCGGTGAAGTTTACCACGCAAGGTTACGTTCTGGCGCGTGTAGTGGGACTGGAACGGGAGCCGGGCGCCTTTGATCTGCACATTACCATCGAAGATACCGGAATCGGCATCGCACCCGAGCATGTCGAACATATCTTCGGCGAGTTCAATCAGGTGGAGGATCAGACCAACCGCAAGTTCGGGGGCACCGGGCTTGGCCTGGCCATAACCCGACAGCTGGTCGCGTTGATGGGGGGCGAGATTTGGGTGGACAGCGAGCCGGGGAAAGGGTCGTGCTTCGGCTTCCGCATCCCGGTTCCGGCCGCCGAACCCCTGCCTGAAGAACCGGCGAACCGGCCCGTGACCCTGCGCAAGGCCCTGATCATCGACGAAGCCCTCATCGGGAGAGAGATATTGTCCCGCCAGTTGCGCGCCTTCGGGCTTGAGGTGACAAGCTGCCGATCAGTTGCGGACGCGCAGGGCGAACTGGTGGCCGACCGGACCTTCGACATCGTGCTGGCCGACCATGATCAGGGCGGCGGACGGGGCGTGATGATTGCGGCTGAGCTGCGCGGGGCAGGTCTGGTGGCGCCGATCCTGCTTTACAGCGCCAGCCCGATGAACCTGCGCTCCTCGGCGGGGCTGGTCCAGGGGCTTTTGCAAAAGCCAATCCTGCGCAGTGATCTTTTTCGCAAGCTTCAGGGTCTTTCTGTACCGCCGGATGGCCCCGCCGCACCCCTCGCGCCAACCGCGTCCTACGTGCAACCGGCAAGCCTGCGGCAAATGCGCATCCTGGCCGCGGAAGACAACCGCACCAACCAGCTCGTGTTCCGCAAGATGGTGCAGGGCTGTGACATCGACCTGCAGTTTGCCGCCAACGGGCGCGAAGCGGTCGAACTCTGGAAGGCCCACAAACCCGACCTGATCTTCATGGATATCTCCATGCCCGAAATCGACGGGCGCGAGGCAACACGCCAGATACGCACAGCAGAGGCGGAGGCGGGGCGCGGCGAACATGTGCCGATCATCGCGATGACCGCCCATGCGATGGAAGGCGACAGCGACAGTATCCTTGCGGCTGGGCTGGATCACTACCTGACAAAGCCGCTGAAAAAGCCCGAGATCATCGACAAGATCGGAAGATTCTGCCCAAAAGGGGCGCGAACGCCCCTGCCCGGCGACAAGCCCTAGAGGATCAGCCTTCGCTCAGGGCCGCCAGAAAGGCCGGCCCGAACCTGTCCAGCTTTTCGCCCTCGATGCCAGCGATGCGCGACAGGGCCGCCAGATCGCGCGGGCGCTGTTCGGCGATGCGGCGCAAGACGGTGGGCGCGCAGGACATCGGCTTGCCGTACCCATCCTCGCCGCGTTCCAGACGCTGCTGCTCATCTTGCAACCTGTCGAACAATGTACCTGCCGGACGCCCTGCCAAGCGCACCCTTGCGGGATGAACATGCGCCGCGGCGCCGGTGATCACTTCCAGAAAGGCCGCGCCGAAACTTTCCAGTTTCTTCGCGCCCACCCCCGACACCTGCGCCATCTGATCAAGCGTCTCAGGCCGGTTTTCGGCCATTTCCATCAATGTCCTGTCGGGGAAGATCACATAGGCAGGCACCCGCGCCGCTTCGGCCAGCGCCCGGCGCTTGGCCTTCAGCGCCGACAGGAGTGGGGCATTTTCGTCCGACACGAGCGCGCGGACCACGGGGCCGCCCACCGCCGTGCGGATCGTATCCTTCCGCAGCGTGATCGTCTCTTCGCCACGCAGGATCGGGCGGGCGGCATCGGTCATGCGGAAGGCGCCATGGCGTTCGGGATCAGGGCGGATCAGGTCGCGCCCGGTCATCTGGCGAAAGACCGCCTGCCACTGGGCCTTGGTCAGGTCGCGCCCAACGGCGAAGGTCGGCAGGCCGTCATGGCCGCGGGTCCGCACCTTTTCGGTCAGCGTGCCGGTCAGAATGTCGATCAGATGCCCCGCGCCGAAACTCTCGCCGGTGCGCAGCATCGCCGACAGCGCCTTCCTGACCGCATCCGTCGCATCGAAGACCTCGGGCGGGGTATCGCACAGGTCACAGGCCCCGCAGGGGTCCGATGCTTCACCGAAATAGGAGAGCAGAAGCTGGCGGCGACAGGCCGTTGCTTCGGCCAGACCGAGCAGATGATTGAGCCTTGCATGATCGGCGGCCTTGCGTTCCTGCGGTGCCACGCCTTCGTCGATCTGGGTGCGGCGCAGGCGGATATCTTCCGCCCCATAAAGGGTCAGCGTTTCGGCCGACGCACCATCGCGCCCGGCGCGGCCGATTTCCTGATAGTAGCTCTCGATCGACTTCGGCAGGTCGGCATGCGCCACCCAGCGGATGTCGGGCTTGTCGATCCCCATACCGAATGCCACCGTCGCCACCACGATCAGCCCATCCTCGCGCTGAAAGCGGGCCTCCGTCAGGCGGCGGTCCTCGGCCTCCATCCCTGCGTGATAGTGGCAGGCGGAATGGCCGGCCTCGCGCAAGGCCTGTGCCAGCACCTCGGTCTTGGCGCGGCTGGCGGCATAGACGATGCCCGACTGGCCGCGGCGTGCATCGGCGAAGGCCAGGATCTGGGCGCGCGGCTGATCCTTGACCGCGAAGGCCAGATGGATGTTCGGCCGGTCAAACCCGCGCAGGAAGGTGGCTGGTTCCGCCCCGTCAAAAAGGCGCGTGACAATCTCGGCCCGGGTTTCTTCGTCCGCCGTCGCGGTGAAAGCGGCCAAGGGCACGTTCAGCGCGCGGCGAAGTTCGCCGATACGCAGGTAGTCGGGCCGGAAGTCATGGCCCCACTGGCTGACGCAATGCGCCTCGTCCACCGCGATCAGCCGCGTGCCGATCCGCCGCAAGAGGGTCAGCGTCCCGCCCGAGGCCAACCGTTCCGGCGCCATGTAGAGAAGCTTCAGTCGCCCTTCATCGAGTGCGGCGAACACTTCCTCTGTCTCCGCCTCGGTATTGCCTGAGGTGAGGGCGCCCGCCTCCACCCCCGCCTCGCGCAGGCTGCGAACTTGATCGCGCATCAGGGCGATCAGCGGCGAGATGACCACCGTCACCCCATCCAGAAGCAGCGCAGGCAGCTGAAAACACAGCGATTTTCCACCGCCAGTCGGCATGATCGCCAACGTATTGCGCCCCGCCGCCACGGCCGCCACAATCTCCGCCTGGCCAGGCCGGAAAGAGGAAAAACCGAAGATGGAGGCGAGAAGCGCCCCGGCCTGCTGCATTTTGTCTACCGCTCGTTTTGTGCCAGGAATCGCACGCACGGGCGGCGGCGGCAAGCCATTGCCGCGTTTTTCGGTAAGGGCGGTGAAAACGGAGTTTTGAAAAAACTCCGTGACGATCTCTTTGCAAGAAATCGGCGGGCGCGCAGGTTCGCCTTAATAGCCGTAGAAGAAACCTGAGTTGTTGATCAGCACGCGTTGCAGGATCAAAAGCCCGATGAAGGCCACCAGCGGCGCAAGATCAAGGCCGGGGGTCGCGGGCAGGAACCGCCGGATCGGCGCATAAAGCGGCTCCAGTATCCGGTTCAACCCATACCAGATCTGCGCCACCTGCGGCTGGCGCAGGTTCAGCACCTGAAAGCTGATCAGCCAGGACAGGATGATCTGCGCGATCATCACATACCAGGCGACATTCAGAAAAAGCATCAGCGCTTCAAAAAGCGAGGCCATGGGCATCTCCGGCAAACGAACGCCGACAGAGGTAAGGTCTATCCCCGGTTCCCGCAAGGCGATAACGCAACGTCGGCGGTTGACGTTGCCGTTGCGTCCGGTCACGCCAGTGCAAGACATTGCCCGAGGTTCAGAATGTATCCCTTCGCCCGCATGATGAAAGAGCTTTGGATCAGCCATCGGCAGACGCCGCTGGACCTCCTAGATACGCATGTGTCCCATCACATGTGCTGGCCCTGGGATCTGGATATGTGGGTCGAGCTGAACAACGGTCGCACGCTGACCCTTTATGATCTGGGCCGTATTCCGCTGGCGGTGCGCACGGGCCTGGGCCAGGTGATCCGGCAAAAGCGCTGGGGGATCACGGTGGCGGGCAGCAACGTGCGCTATCGCCGCCGGGTGCGCATGTTCGACCGGATCGAGATGCACAGCCGCTGTATCGGCTGGGACAGGCGCTTTCTCTATATGGAACAAAGCATGTGGCGGGACGGTGAATGCACCAGCCACATGCTGCTGCGGTCAGCGGTGACATCTGCCAAGGGCATGGTGCCGCCGGAGGAGGTTCTGGCCGCCCTTGGCCAGAAGCTGGAAAGCCCGCCCCTGCCCGGTTGGGTTCTGGCCTGGATTGCGGCGGACGCCGAACGCCCCTGGCCGCCGGAACGGTGAGTTCCGCCCGACCTCCAGCGGCCCGACCGGCCCGGATATCTGAGGACAGAAATGCGGAAGGTGGCGGCCGTGACAGCGCCATCGGGCACTTGCTTTGGCCCCGCCTTTCGGGCTTCATCACGGCAATGACAGGTAAGGGGCAGGGCATGTCGGTTTCGGCAAGAAAACGCATCTGGGGCTGGTATTTCTTCGACTGGGCCAGCCAGCCTTACAATACGCTGATGCTGACCTTCGTCTTCGGGCCCTATTTCGCCGAAGTCGCCCGTGCGCATTTCGCGGCGCAGGGCATGGGGGCCGATGCGGCGGGGGCGGCGGCGCAGGCCTATTGGGGCTGGGGCCAGACGCTTTCGGGCGTGATCATCGCCCTTCTTGCCCCGATCCTCGGCGCCGTTGCGGATGGCAGGGGGCGGCGGATGATCTGGATCTGGTTCTTCTCGACCTTCTACATCGCCGGGGCCTGGGGGGTGTGGTATCTGACGCCGGACCAGCCTGATCTTTTCCGCGCCATGATGTGGTTTGGCATCGGCCTGATCGGGATGGAGTTCGCAACCATCTTCACCAATTCCTTCATGCCCGACCTGACGGATGACGACGACATGGGCAAAATGTCCGGCTCGGGTTTTGCCTTCGGCTATCTGGGTGGCATCGTCGCCCTGGTGATCATGCTTTTGCTCTTTGCCGAAAACAGCACCACCGGCAAGACACTGATCGGCATCGACCCGATCCTCGGCCTCGACAATGCCAGCCGCGAAGGCACGCGCGCGGTCGGCCCCTTTACGGCGGTCTGGTATGTGATCTTCATGGTGCCCTTCTTCCTGTGGGTGCGCGAAGTCCCCCGCTCGCGCCCGGTCGTCCGGCTTGGAGCAGCACTTGGTGAATTGTGGCAGCTGATCCTGTCCCTGAAGGACCGCCAAAGCCTTGGTGCGCATCTCTTGAGTTCGATGTTCTACCGCGATGCGTTGAACGCGCTTTATGGGTTCGGCGGGGTCTATGCCTCGGGCGTGCTGGGCTGGTCGGTCACGAAGATCGGGATCTTCGGCATCGCGGGCGCGATTTCGGCGACGATCTTCAGCTGGCTGGGCGGCAAGATGGACAGTGCGCGCGGGCCAAAGCCGGTGATCAACCTGTCGATGTATGTGCTGATTCTGGTCTGTCTGGTAATCGCCGGCATGTCGCGCGAGGCTTTCTATGGCGTCCCCTTCGCCGAAGGCTCGCCCTGGCCGGACTATATCTTCTATGGCTGCGGTATCTTGATCGGCGCGGCCGGGGGCACGTTACAATCGGCCAGCCGCACAATGATGGTTTTCCACACGACGCCCGATCGCGCGACCGAATCCTTCGGGCTTTACGCCCTGTCGGGCAAGGCCACCGCCTTCATCGCCCCCTTCTGCATCGCGCTTTTCACTACGATCACCGGATCGCAGCGGATCGGCATCGCCATACCATTGATCGCGCTTTTCCTTGTGGGCATGGTGCTCTTGAAATGGGTCAAACCCCTGGGGGAACGGTGAAGACAGCGCGTATCTTTGGACTGACAATCCTGCTGGCGCTTTGCGCAGCGCAGCCCGGCAGCGCGAAAGAGGCTTTGGCCGCCAATCTTTTCGGCGCCGTCAGCGCGGGCTCGTCCCAGGCACCATCGCCGATCGGGTCTTACTCGCGCGGCTGCGGGGCGGGCATGGTGGAACTGCCGGAAAGTGGCCCGACCTGGCAGGCGATGCGCCTGTCGCGCAACCGCAACTGGGGTCAGCCTGAGCTGGTGGACTATATCATCGACCTGTCGGAGGCCGCGACGCGTGCCGGTTGGCGGGGGCTTTATGTAGGCGATCTCAGCCAACCGCGGGGCGGCCCGAGCATTTCGGGTCATCTCAGCCACCAGACCGGGCTTGATGTCGATATCTGGTATACACCGCCGCCGCGCCTTGACCTGTCGAAGGGCGAGCGGGAAAAGCTTGGCGCGATGATCGTGCGCACCGACGATCAGACGCGCGTGAACGGCAATTGGACGGGTTCTCATGCGGCGGTCCTGAAGGCGGCAGCCTCCGACAAGAGGGTTGACCGGATCTTCGTTGCGGCCGCCATCAAGATCGAGATGTGCAAGACCGCGACCGCCAAAGACAAGAAATGGCTTCAGAAGATCCGGCCGATCTATGGCCATCACGACCATTTCCATGTGCGGCTGAAATGTCCGGCGGGCGCGGGCGCCTGCGAAACCCAGACGCCGACC
>DAORUY010000044.1:0-16446 GCA_035433445.1 Paracoccaceae bacterium | reverse complement strand
CTTTGAGGCCGCTGGCACCGCGGGCGATGGCCGCCTTCATGATCGTGGCAACCTGCGGATGGCGGTCGCCGATCGGATCCTCGCGCCAGACGATGTCTGCGTCGGGCTCATAGCTGTGCTCTTCCGAGACGGTCAGGCTGTCAGGCACCGACACGGCGACATCGACCACGCGCCAGCCTCTGGAAACCTGGGCCGATACGGGTTCGTCGTAAGAGGTTTCAAAGGTTCTGACCCCGACACATCCCGCAAGCGCGACGGTCGCACACAAAAGGAGGGTCCGAAATTTCCTGTAGTTTGCCATTCTTACCGCTCTCCCAACATACGATCGTCGCACCAGAATCAAGAAATAGCGCGGCCACCGATCACACTTACCTACGCCCGGTGAATTACCGCTGCGCTAACGGGTATGTCACGCAAAAACCGAACGTGGTATTCATTCGCGCCGCCGCACGGGCAAATCCGCATCATGTTTAATACTGGGGATTGAAGGCGCGCTGGCGTGCTCCTCCCGTGCGGAGGCACAGATTGACTGGAATAAGCATCCGTGCACTCCCTTCCCTGACCACACAGATACGGGGCCGAACCTGAAACGAAGTATCTGCAAACAGGGGCAGAACCATGAACCATGACGAGTTGCTGATCTGGTCCAAACGGGCGGCGGATTGGACGTCGGAGTATCACGCCGGTCTGCGGGACCGGCCCGTGCGCGCGACGGTGTCGCCCGGCGCAATTGCGGGCCTCCTGCCAGCCGCTCCGCCTGAAACCGCCGAGCCGATGGAAGCGATCTTCGCTGATTTCGAGCGGATTGTGCCGGACGGGATGACCCATTGGCAGCATCCGCGGTTCTTCGCCTATTTTCCGGCCAATGCTGCGCCTGCCTCGATGCTGGCCGAGCAGCTGGCCAATGCCATCGCGGCTCAGGCGATGCTGTGGCAGACCGCGCCCGCCGCGACAGAGATCGAACAGGTGATGACCGACTGGCTGAGGCAGGCGCTGGGCTTGCCGGAAGGCTTCACCGGTACGATCCATGACAGCGCGACAACCGCGACGCTTGCGGCAACATTGACCATGCGCGAACGTGCGTTGGACTGGGCAGGGATAAGGGCGGGCCTGTCAGGCCAGCCGACCTTGCGCCTTTATGCGAGTGCGCAAACCCATTCTTCGGTCGACAAGGCCGCGCGGGTTGCCGGGATCGGTCAGGACAATCTGGTCAAGATCCCGACCCTTGGCGACCATGCGATGGACCCCGATGCGCTCGACCGCCAGATCCGCGCCGATCGGGCGCAAGGCTGTCTTCTCGCCGGGGTGATCCTGTGCGCGGGCGGCACCTCGATCGGGGCGTTTGACCGGATCGGGCAAACGATTGCTGTTGCAAAGGCGCATGGGCTGTACACGCATGTGGACGCCGCCTGGGCCGGAAGCGCGATGATCTGCCCGGAATTCCGGGCGCTTTGGGCCGGTGCAGAGGGGGCAGACAGCATTGTCTTCAACCCGCACAAGTGGCTCGGTGCGCAGTTCGATTGCGCGGTGCAATTCCTGGCCGACCCCGGTCCACAAATCCGGACGCTCGGTCTGAGACCCGAATATCTGAAGACACAAGGGCAGGACGAGATCGTCAATTTCAATGAGTGGACCGTGCCCCTTGGGCGCCGGTTTCGGGCATTGAAGTTGTGGTTCGTGCTGCGCGCCTATGGGCTTGAAGGCCTGCGCGCCCGCATCCGCAATCATGTTGCATGGGCCACCGAGGCGGCGGATGCATTGGCCGCCCTGCCCGGGCTTGGCATCATCACGCCCCCTTCTTTGTCGCTCTTCACCTTCGCGCTGGATGGGGGGCAGGACGCGACCCGCGACCTTTTGGCGAAGATCAACGATGACGGCCGCATCTATCTGACCCAGACCTTGCATCAGGGTCGTTTTGTGATCCGCGTACAGGTCGGGCAGTTTGACTGCACAAGGGAAGATGTGATGATGATCCCGGAAGTGGTCAGTGAACTGATGGGGGTATGATGACAGGATTTCTGCGCGCGGTGGTTCTTTGGCTGTTGGTCGGCCTTGGCGGCGCGGTCGATGCCGCCCCCTACCCGGCCTATAGCGATATCTATGTCAATGATCTGGCGGATGTGCTGAGTGCTGAAGATGAAGCGCAGCTGCGGGCGGAGCTGGAGAGGTTGCACGCCGACAGTGGCGTGGAAATGACGGTTCTGACCATTCCGACCCGCAAGACCTATGAGGCAGGCGGCACGCTGGAAGCGTTTGCGACCGGTCTGTTCAACGAGTGGGGCGTCGGACGCGCTGATCTCAATGATGGCATTCTTGTTTTCGTCGCAACTGAAGATCGCGAGATGCGGATCGTCCTGGGGCGCGGATATGATCAGGGTTACGATGTTCTCGCTCAGGATATCGTCAAGCGCTGGTTCACGCCCGAATTTCGCGATGGCAACTATGGTGCAGGCATTCTTGCGGGCAGTGGCGAGGTCATCACCCGCATCGCCCGCCGCCATGCCGAAGGTCTGGCGCCCGAAGCCGTGCCCGCCGCATCGAAAAGCCTTCTCGACCGGCTTTTGCCTTGGGTATTTGGCGCGGTCTTCGCGGGCGTGATCGGCAAGATACTCCTTGGCCGTCAGATCGGCGACTGGAGCTATCGGTTCCGCCGCTGCCCGACCTGCGGCCAGCGCGGCCTGCATCGCGAGCATGTCGCGCCCCAAGACCCGACGCAACCGAACACAGGCCGGATCATCACCCGTTGCCCGTCCTGTCGCTGGGAGGACGACCGTCCGCGGAATCGCGCCGTTGGTACGTCCGCCTCTCGTGGTTCGAATGGCGGCGGGTCGTTCGGCGGGGGAAAATCTTCGGGTGGCGGGGCGAGCGGGCGCTGGTAGTGCCCGGCCCGCCCCGACGCGATCAGAACCGGAAGCCGAGGTTTACACTCGCCGTTGTGGCGTCAATGTCGGTGCCGGTATTGCCGAAATTGTCGAAACGGTTGGTCAGGACTTCACCGCCCAGCGTCCAGCGATCGGTCAGCGCATAATCCGCGCCAACACCACCGAACCAGCCGTTGTCATGGTGGCTGACCCCGGCAATGTCGCCCGAGGCCCTCGCGGCGCCCGCAGTGGCGTAAACCAGCGTCCGGCCCACGTCGGCGCCTGCGCGCAGCTTCAGGCGGGCGATGTCGTCAAGCGTGTCACCTGTGGTGCCAAGGTCAAGGTTGGTCTTGTCCCAGTCCAGCCCGACACCTGCAACCCAATTGCCGAAATCCCAGTCATAGCCGCCCGACAGGCCGAAGGTGCCGCCATTGCCATCAACGGACACGGCGCCCGTTTCGGCAGACGCATCGCCATAGCCAAGGCGCGCACCGACCCAGCCGCCGGTCCAGTCGGCCGAAGGTGCGGCCTGAACCACCGGGGCTATGACTGTCGGTTCCGGCGCAGGCTCGGCCATACCACCTGCAAAAACCGGGCCTGCGGTCATCAGACCTGCCAGAAGGCCAACGCCGACTTTCGCCCCTTTTCCACGGAATAGTTTTGTCATCTGCTCTCTCCTTCGTTTAGGCTGCCGCATGCCCGGCCCACCTGATCGGAGGGGGGGAAACCGGGCCGGCCAGACATGCGGCCCGCAAGACGTGGGGGATGAAATGCCGCCAGCCAAGACCTGCACACCGATCTGTGACCTGCTCGGCGGTCGTGCGCCGTCCGTCGGCCGGAAGCCGCGGACTGGGTCAGCCGAAGTTCGCCTGCCCGATGCGTTTTTGGCGGCCTTTCGCCCATGGGGGGCCGATGCCTACTGACCTGCCCTACCCCGTTGGCCCGCGGCAAAACCGGGTCACGCCCACCTCGACCATCGTGGCCGCGACAGGCCGGGGACTTTTCATGGGCAACCGTGGTTGTCTGCATGACAACGCGGGGCGGGTCGTGCGCCCGTGGCGTGGCAAACTCTGGATCACCTGCCTGACCGAGTTCAAGGGGCGGCGTCGGGCGCTGATGCAGCCGGGGCATTATACCGAGCTCTTCTTTCTGGACGAAGCCGTGAGTTTTGCCGCCGGGCACCGGCCCTGCGCCGAGTGCCGACGGGCCGACTATCTGCGGTTTCGGGCCGCTTGGGCGGCGGCGGGACTGCCTGCCGCACCGCGCGCGGGCGATATGGACCGCCACCTTCACCCGGCGCGGCTTTTGACCTTTTCCGGTCCCCGGCAGTATGCAGAACTGAAAAACCTGCCCGACGGAAGTTTCGTTCACATGGGCGGCGCGGCCTGTCTTTGGCATCATGGTCAGCTTCTGCCCTATCGTCCCGAAGGATATGGCGCACCCTTGCCACGGCCCGCTGCCGAGGCTGTTCCGGTTCTGACGCCCGCACCGTTTCTGCGCATCCTTGCAGCGGGCTACGGCCCGGTCGTGCATCCAAGCGCGCCGACCTGAGGCATCGTTCCGCCGCCGACCTGTCGCAAACATGCAAGCCGCGCCGTCGGTCAGGTGCGACTGTCAGGACACAGTATGAAACGAGACAGGCGATGAATGAAAACACGGGTCAGTCGGGCATTCCCACCGACTATGAAACGCTGATCGACGCGGAAACCTGGGCCTTCATCCGCGAAAGCGAAAGCTGGTATCCGCCAGACACAGCCGAAGCGCCGATCGAACGTCAGCGCGACATTTACGACGCGATGTGCCGGGTCTTTCATCGCGGCTATCCGTCGGGGATAACGGCGCGTGACGCAGCGCTGGCAGGGGTGCCCTGCCGCCACTATGCCAAGGCAGGATCAGCGGCGCCCGCGACCGTGCTTTACCTGCACGGTGGTGGTTTTGTGGTGGGCGGGCTCGAAAGCCACGACGATGTCTGCGCCGAGATATGCGCGGCGACCGGCTACAGGGTGATCGCCGCCGATTACCGACTGGCACCGGAACATCTCCACCCTGCCCAGTTCGAGGACAGTCTGGCCGTGGCGCGGGCCGTGGCCGCCGCCCATCCCGGCCCGCTGGTGCTGGCGGGCGACAGCGCCGGGGGCTGCCTTGCCGCGGCCGTAGCGCAGGCCGCCCGTGGCCAGGGTCCGGCGATTGCCGGACTGGTCATGATCTATCCGGGCCTTGGCGGCGACATGACGCGGGGAAGTTACCAGACCCAAGCCGAAGCGCCGATGCTGACCCTTGCCGATGTGCTCTTTTATCGTGGCGTGCGGTTCGTCGACGGCGTCGTGCCGGACCGTGACCCGACGGCGGATCCCTTGGCCGACCACGATTTCTCCGGCCTGCCGCCCACGCTGATCCTTGCGGCCGAATGCGACCCGCTTGCCGATGATGGCGCGACCTATGCGGCGCGGCTGAATGCGGCGGGAGGGCGCGCCTTTTGCCGGACCGAAGCGGGGCTGGTGCATGGCTATCTCAGGGCGCGCAAGACCGTCGCGCGGGCCCGCGACAGTTTCGCCCGCATCACCGCTGCCATTGACTGCCTTGGGCGCGGCGATTGGCCTGTCTGGGCCGAAAGGAGGGACTGACCATGACGATGACCGAACGCCGCAACCTGACCCATGCCGAAGAGCGGGCCGATCTTGCCGCCGCCTTCCGCTGGACAGCGCGGCTGAACATGCACGAATCCGTCGCCAATCATTTTTCCTTCGCGGTGAATGACAAAGGCACGCGGTTCCTGATCAACCCGAATGGTCGGCATTTTTCGCGGATCCGCGCCTCGGACCTGCTGGAGCTTGATGCGGAAGATCCCGCCACCATGGACCGGCCAGATGCGCCCGACCCGACTGCATGGGGGCTGCATGGGTCCATCCACCGGCTCTGCCCCCAAGCGCGCTGCGTGATGCATGTGCATTCGGTCCATGCGACGGTCCTGGCCAGCCTTGCGGATTCGCGCCTGCCCGCCATCGACCAGAACAGCGCGATGTTTTTCGGACGGCATGTGGTGGACGGCCATTTTGCCGGCATGGCCTTCGAAGAAGAAGGTGCGCGCTGCGCCAGCCTTCTGGCCGACCCGAAGATCACGACGATGATCATGGGCAACCACGGCGTTCTGGTCATTGGCCGCAGCATCGCGGAAACCTTCAACCGGCTATATTATTTCGAGCGCGCCGCCGAGACTTATATCCGGGCCTTGCAAACCGGACGTCCGCTCAGGGTGCTGCCCGATGCGATCGCCGAAAAGACCGCGCGGGAGTGGGAAACCTACCCGGGATTTGCGGATGCGCACCTGCGGGAGTTGAAGGCGATCCTGGATGAGGAAGGATCAGATTTCCGTCATTAGCGCGGTAGAGCAACCGGAGCCTTTGAAAGGCTCCGGTGCGATTTTTTTCCAGAAATCGCTGCCCGACCGCCACGGCGACCGGGCTGTCGACGTCAGTTGCCCGCGCTGGCCATCTTGCGGTTCTGGATGACCTCCTCCAGCCAGCCGGTGCGCATTTCCGGGACCGAGGACAGAAGCAGATCGGTATAGTCATCAAAAGGCGGCGCCAGAACGTCGGATTTTGGCCCGTAACGCACCACCTGCCCCTTGTACATCACCGCGATGGAATCGGCGATTGACTTCACCGTGGCAAGATCATGGGTGATGAAGAGGTAAGCCACGTTTTCCTGTTTTTGCAGGTCAAGAAGCAGCTTCAATATGCCTTCGGCGACCAGGGGATCGAGCGCCGATGTGACCTCGTCACAGATGATCATCTTCGGCTTTGCCGCCAGCGAACGCGCGATGCAGACCCGTTGCTTCTGACCGCCCGACAATTCCGCCGGATAGCGGTCTGCAAAGCCCTTGCCCATCTCGATCTGGTCGAGCAGATCCTGCACCCTTCGGTCACGCTCGGCGCCCCTCAGGCCGAAGTAGAATTCCAGCGGCCGCCCGATGATCGTCGCGACCGTCTGGCGCGGGTTCATCGCCGTGTCGGCCATCTGATAGATCATCTGCAGTTCGCGCAAATCGTCCTTTGTCCGCCCGGCCAGGTCATTGGAAAGGGTGCGGCCATTGAAGATCATCTTGCCCATCGCCGGAGGCAGAAGGCCGGTGATCGCGCGGGCCAGAGTTGATTTGCCCGATCCGCTTTCCCCCACCACGGCCAGTGTATGGCCCGGTTCCAGCGTGACGGAGATGTTTTTCAGCACGTCGATCGGCACGGACTTATAGCGCGCCGTGACATTTTCCACGCGCAGGACCGGGGCGCTGCCCTGAGGTTTTTCAGGGTGATCCTTTGACCGGACCGACACGAGCGCGCGGGTATAATCTTCGCGCGGCGCGGTGATGATCTGGTCGGTCTTGCCCCATTCGACCATCTTGCCATGGCGCAGCACCATGATTTCGTCCGACACTTGTGCCACCACCGCAAGGTCATGGGTGATGTAAAGCGCGGCCACCCCGGTGTCGCGGATCGCTTCTTTGATTGCCATCAGCACATCAATCTGCGTGGTCACATCAAGCGCTGTGGTTGGTTCGTCAAAGACCACGAGGTCGGGTTTGGGACAAAGCGCCATCGCCGTCATCGCGCGTTGCAACTGCCCGCCTGAGACCTGATGGGGGTAACGTTCACCAAACGTGTCGGGGTTCGGCAGGCCGAGCTTGCGGAACAGTTCGCGCGCCCTTGCCTCGGCCTCCGGCTTGCCCATCAGCCCATGCAGGAGTGTCGCCTCGATGACCTGCTCCATCAGCCGCTTGGCCGGATTGAACGAGGCTGCGGCCGACTGCGAGACATAGGTCACCTCGCGCCCCCTGAGCTCGCGCAGGCCGTTTGCCCCGCCCTTCAGGATATCGCGACCGTTGACGAAGACCTCGCCGCCGGTGATGCGCACACCACCCCGGCCATAGGCCATCGACGACAGGCCGATGGTGGACTTGCCCGCGCCGGATTCCCCGATCAGCCCCAGAACCTTGCCCTTTTCCACGGTCAGCGAAACGCCATGCACCAGCGTCGCGGTCCGCGGCTTTTCGCCCGGCGGGTAAACGGTTGCCTCGATCTTCAGATTGCGGATGTCGAGCAGCGATTTTGGCGTTTGATCAAGCACCGCGGCCTCCCTTCAGGCTGGTCGTGCGGTTCAGAACCCAGTCGGCGACCAGATTGACCGAGATGGAGAGGACAGCGATGGCCACGGCAGGCACCAGCGCGGCAGAGACACCGTACACCAGCCCTTCCTTGTTTTCCTTGACGATCCCACCCCAGTCCGCCAGCGGCGGTTGCACGCCAAGGCCTAGGAATGAGAGCGTGGAGATGAAAAGGACGGCAAAGATGAAGCGCAGGCCAAGCTCGGCCACGAGCGGCGACAGGGCGTTGGGCAGGATCTCGCGGAAGATGATCCAGCGCGTGCCTTCGCCCCTGAGGCGCGCTGCCTCCACATAATCCATCACGGTGATGTCGACAGCCACAGCGCGCGCCAGTCGGTAGACACGGGTGGAATCGAGCAGACCCATCACGACGATCAGGACGGTCAGCGTGGTGGGCATCACCGACAGGATCACGAGCGCGAGGATCAGCGAAGGGATCGACATGAAAAGATCGACCAGTCGCGACATGACCTGATCTACCCAGCCCCCGGTTACGGCGGCCGTGAAGCCCAGGATCGAGCCGGTCACGAAACTCACGATCGTCGCCATGGTTGCCACGAAGATCGTGGTCTGCGCGCCGTAGATCATGCGGCTGAGCAGGTCACGCCCGATACTGTCAGTGCCCAGCCAGTAGGGCGAAGGCTCCGCCGCCCAGAAGGGTGCCTCCCAGACATCGCCGATGGTTTCATTCAGGCCATAGGGTGCAATCCAGTGCGCGAAGATCGCGACAAAGAAGAAGCTGCCGGTGGCGACAAGCCCGATCAGGGCGGAAAGGGGAATACGGCTCATTTCGGGTGCCTCAGTCGCGGGTTGGACAGGATCGAAACGACATCCGCGAAGATGTTCAGCCCGATATAGACGGCGGCGAAGATCAGCCCGCAGGCCTGCACCACCGGAATGTCACGCTTGGACACATGGTCGACCAGATACTGACCCATGCCGGGATAGACGAAGACCACCTCGACCACCACGACGCCCACCACCAGATAGGCAAGGTTCAGCATGACCACATTGACCACGGGCGCGACCGCGTTGGGAAAGGCGTGGCGCGCGATGATGGCGAATGGCCTGAGACCTTTCAGTTCGGCCGTCTCGATATAGGAAGACTGCATCACGTTCAGGATCGCGGCGCGCGTCATGCGCATCATATGCGCCAGCACCACCAGAACCAGCACCATGACCGGAAGGGCGATGGCGTAAAGCTTCTCGCTCAGGCTCATCGTGTCATAGATCGTCGAGATGGGCGAAAAGACCCTGAATTTCACGGTCAGAAGATACATCAGGATGTAGCCCACCACGAATTCCGGCAGCGAGATGGTGGCCAGGGTCACCCCAGAAATCAGCCGGTCGGGCCAGCGGTTGCGGTAGCGCACCGCCAGAAGCCCGAGGGTGATAGCGAGTGGCACGGCGATCACGGCGGCCCAGAAGGCAAGGAACAGGGTATTGCCCAATCGCTCGCCGATCTCGGTCGCGATATTTTGTTTGTTGGTCAGGGCGATGCCTAGGTCGCCATGCATTATGCCCCAGAGCCAGCCGAAATACCGAGTCAGTGCCGGCTGATCGAGACCCATTTCCTCGCGCAGGTTGCGCAGGGATGTCTCAGTGGCGGACTGGCCGAGGATGGCCTGCGCCACGTCGCCGGGCAGTAGTTCGACACCGATAAAGATGAGGGCTGAAACCGCAAACAGCAGCAGCAACCCCAGCGCAAGCCGCTGGCCCACCAGTTTCACAATTGGATGCATCTGTCCCCCGATAATTCCGTTGCCCGACAAAAGTGTGCGTGACACGGTCGTCCGTTACACACCTGATCGCCGGGGCTGTTGAGGATCGGGCCGCCGCCGAGCAGCGAACCGAAGCAACTGTTATGCCAGAACGGCAAACACCACCACGTCAGGTAATTTTATTGCTTTGTTTAGACGCTAACATGTCTCAAGGAACAGAAGAAGCGAAACCTTCACGAAAGAGCAACAAGCCCGCTCTCTGCTCCATCATACTTGGCCCTCCCGGCGGCGGAGCGCCGCCGGGAGGTTTTACTTTTTGCTCGGACGTCAGGCCAACCAGGTCCGCTGTGACGCCCAGCCGCCCATCATCTCGAAGTTCGGATCGTTGGCCCAGCCTGCGATCGCCTCCGAATGCGCGTCGATGAAGTCGTTGAACATCGGGACGATCACCCCGCCTTCCTCATGCAAGATACGTGCGATCTGGCCGTAAAGCACCTTGCGCTTTGCGGCGTCGGTTTCGGCACGCGCCTGAATAACGAGAGCGTCGAAGTCGGTGTTCTTGAACTTCGTGTCATTCCAGTCCGCAGTCGAAATATAGGCTGTCGAATACATCTGGTCTTGCACCGGGCGTCCGCCCCAATAGCTTGCGCAGAAGGGTTGCACATTCCAGACATCCGACCAGTAGCCGTCGTCAGGCACTTTCTTGAGCGTCAGCGGGATACCCGCCTCATTGGCGGAGGCCTGCCACAGCGTCGCCGCATCGACGGCACCGGGGAAGGCGGTGTCCGCGACCAGCAGCTCGATCGGGCTGCCGTCATGACCGGACGCCTTGTAGTGCTCCGCTGCCTTGGCCAGATCGAACGGGCGCTGTTCAAGCGTTTCATCAAACAGCGGATAGGCCGCGTTGATCGGAATGTCATTGCCGATGCCGCCGAAGCCATCAAGAATCTTGTCGACCAATTCCTGACGGTTGATCGAATATTTCAGCGCCAGACGCAGGTCCTTGTTGTCAAAGGGCGCTTTGTCCACATGCATGATGAAGACATAGTGACCACGACCGGAGACGTTCATCACCTTAACGCCCGGCGCCTGCCCCATCAGCTTGGCGACTTTGGGATCAACACGGTTGATCATATGGACCTGCCCCGCCTGCAGCGCGGAGTTGCGGGCCGTATTGTCGTTGATGATGATCATTTCGACACCATCGTAATGGCCGCGCGTCGTATCCCAATCGTTGGCATTCTTCTCGAACACATAACGCACGCCCGGCTCGGCCGAGACGATCTTGTAGGCGCCCGTGCCAATCCCGGCGTTCGGGTCGTCGACCCCGCCCTTGGGTTGGACGATCAGGTGGTAGTCAGACAGCAGATAGGGAAGGTCAGCATTGCCAGAGGCAAGCTTCAGGACCACATTCTGACCATCGGCGGTGATTTCCGAGATGCCCTGCATGATGCCGAAAGCACCCGACTTTGAATTCTCGTCCGAGTGCCGCTTGAAGGTCGCGACCACATCGTCGACGGTCATATCGGTGCCGTCATGGAACTTGACGCCCTGACGGATGGTGAAGGTCCATTCCGTGCCATCAGCGTTCGAGGCAAAGCTTTCGGCAAGGCGTGGCTCAATCTGGCCATCGGCCGTAACATTCACGATCGCATCGCCCCACTGGCGTCCGACCGCAAAGGCCACCGGACCATCGGCCAGACCCGGATCAATCGGGTCGGTCGTTTCGCCGCCGCCCAGACCCATCTTCAGGATGCCGCCCTTTTTGGGCTCCTGCGCATAGGCCTTGCCGGACAGGACCGAAGCACCCAAGGCCGCGGTCGCCCCGAATGCCGCGCTGCGGGTCAGAAAGGACCGGCGCGACAGGCCGCTCGTGTCAATAAAATCCAGAAGTTTCGCAAGATCGTCTTTCATTTTTCTCTCCCCATAAGGTGGCATTGTTTTGTTGATTGGCGGATCAACAGTGACAGGTTCCGACTGTATTTCAACACAAATGTTGGCTGGTTGTTTGGTCATAGGAAATCGCGCGCGACGCTCTCCTCATGATTGCGGGCGTAGGTCAGTTCGTCACCTTCCCAAGCCTCGATTCTGGCGCTGAGGTGAAAATGCGTGGCGTCCGATCGCATCGAGCAGAAGGCCTCGGTCCGCAGACGACGTCCCTCGCGTTCCACAACCTCGGTCCAGTGCGCGGAGCCATGGGCCGACAGTGGATCGTCGGGGTGGATGTCCCACCTCTCGCGCGCCACCGACCCGGCGATCCCGCCGTGATCGGCATTCTCGTACTCGCCAAAATCATCCTCGATGATCAGGCTGACAATGCCGGTCCGCTGGTCGATCTCGGTCCTGCGCACATGACGGTCCGGTCGTATTTCCCGTAATGTCAAGGGTTTGGCGGACTCAGCGGGTTGGAATGTCACCTCATCCGCATCAGCGGCCACGCGACGCACCGGCAGGGCAAGCGCGCCTTCGGTCAGGGTCAGTGTTGCAGCTTCCGCCATTGGCCAAAGCATCGGCCAGTAGGACGTCGACACCGCCACCCGCAGCCGGTGCCCCTTTGGCAGGCGATAGGCGATATGATCGATCGGCAGCGTGATACGGTAGTTTTTCCCCGGTTCCAGTGCCGCGGGTTCAGCATGGCTGTCGCGGTGCGTCAGGTTCAGCACCCCCCAGGTGACCCGGGTGTCGGCGCCATCGGGATGCACATGGTTCAACCGGACGGCGATCTGCGCCAGCGGTTTGTCGGATGACAATGTCAGGGACAGGACGGGCGCCCCCACGATATCGGTCTGATCAAGCGCCACACTGTCAAAACAGGCTGACAGCACATCGTCGCGCCGCTGGTCGCCGGGCATCTCCGGGCCAAGCCAGATCGCGCAATATTCGCCGCCTTCCATGCCGCAGTCTTGCGGACTGTTGACCGCGATCTCGAAGGCTCCGCCCTGCCCCAGCGTTCCCGGCCCAAGCGGCAACGTTTGTGTTTCCACATTGGGCGAGGGCCAGGACGGCTCCGCGATCCAGCGCCCGGGCCGATTTTCATACCAGCGCTGCGGGCGCACACCATCCATAAGGTAGACCCGGTAGGCGGGATCATCCTCCACACCCGTGGGTTCATCCTTCAGCCAGCGGTCCCACCAGCGCAGCGCCTCCTGCAAGAAGCCGATGCGCGGATGCGGCACGGCAAAATGCGGGTATTTATGAACCCACGGCCCGACGATCCCCTTAACGGGAGACGCGATATTTTCAACAAGTTGCGGGACGGCGTTCTTGTAGCTGTCGCCCCAGCCTCCCACCGCCAGCACGGCGGCGCGGATCTTCGAATAATCCTCGCAGACAGAGCCGTGTTTCCAGTAATCGTCGCGCCTTTGGTGACGCAGCCACAAGGCCGGCAGGAACGGTTCCGCCTTCAGCCGATCCATCCACATTTCGTGCCAGCCCTGACGCAAGCCGGGATCCGGCGGACGCGACGAATAGGCCCACATCGTTGCGCCCCAGCCGAGATTTTCATTCAAGAGGCAACCGCCCTTGTAGTGGATGTCATCGGCATAACGGTCAACGGTCGAACAAAGCGTGATGATTGCCTTCAGCGGTTCGGGCTGAAGTGCCGCCACCTGAAGCGAATTGAAACCGCCCCAGCTGATGCCCATCATGCCCACCCGGCCATTGGACCAATCCTGTGTGGCGATCCAGTTGATGACCTCGCAGGCGTCCGAAAGTTCCTGCGGGGAGTACTCGTCCGCCATCAACCCGTCGCTGTCGCCATTGCCGCGCATGTCGACGCGCAAACAGACGTAACCATGACCGGCCAGATAGGGATGGGTCAGCGCGTCGCGCACCACCGTGCCGTCGCGTTTACGATAAGGCAGAAACTCCAGAATGGCGGGAAACGGCCCCTGCCCTTCGGGCTTCCAGACCCGCGCCGAAAGCCGCGTTCCGTCAGCCAGAACAATCCCAAGGTCGGGGGTTTCGGCGACGGAAAATGGAAATTCGATGATGGTTTTCATGGGCCTTCCTTACGAGTTTATCCTTGCGTATGGAGGGCGTTGTACTGGTCTGAAACCGTCATATTTGGCAATTATGCGACACATAAACGAAAACGCGGGCGAAAACCCGCGTTTCCTTTTTTGTCAGGTATTTCCGTTACTTCTGGATCGCGGCAAAGCCGGTGATGCGCACCAGGTCGTCGGTGGCGTAATCGTCCACTTTCGGCATGGCCGTATCGTCGGAATGCTGGATCGAAACATAGGCCTCGGACCCATCGGCGGAGAAGATGAAACCGGTCGGCTCAGCGCTCGTATCCTTCACCGAAAGCGCCCGGATACAGCCATCCGACTGCAGGTCACGGTCCGCCCCGTCGGGCAGGCAGGCCCAGATGTCGCCATTGGGATGATCCTCCACGACATAGAGGATCCCGGTCCCCGGCTGGAAGTCGAGGTTGTCGAAGGAATTGGCATCCGCATCGCCTTCCAGGAACCGCGAGATCATCGCGGTATAGGCGATCTTGCCTTCTGCATCCGGCGCCGGGATGCTGGCCGGGATATCGACGGCACACATCACTTCGGCATAGTTGCGCCCGCCTTCATTGCCGGTATTGGCGAAGCAGAAGCGCACGCCTTCGCCCGCATAAGCCGGGTCAAGATGCATGTCCTCGGGCCGGTAATAACCGGTTGCACCCTTGGCATCGGCATCGGCGCGGGCGTTTGCCGGATCGACCTCGATCCAGCCGGCATTGCCGACCTCGCAGCCCTGACCGAACTGGACCTTGTCCTTCACGCAAGACACCTGCATCGCGTAGGTCTTGCCCGCCGCGAAGGGCGAAGCGTCCAGCGATGCGATTTGCCCGCCGCCATGAGGGGTCGCGGGCACAAACTTGAAGATCGCGCCGCCATCGGCATTGGCGGCATCGGTGCCGGGGCGAAGTTCATCGCCGCCATAGACGGTGCCGTCGGGCAGAAGCGCGATCCCTTCCCAGGCCATCGTCGGCATGGCCATCCGCCGCACAACCGCTGCCGGATCGGTGGTTTCGCCAGTTTCGCGGTTGGTGATCGTCACCGCCGAGCTGATGGCCAGCGGATTGAGAATTTCATAGGCGCCGCCGCGATCATCCTCTTCGGTGAAAAGCACCGTGCCCCAGGCCGTGGTGCGAATTCCGTCGCAAGACATGGTGCCACGGACGATGGTTTCGACCTTGCCATCGGCCAGCGAAATGCGCTGAACGCCGGGGTTCATCTTCCCAGCGGCAATTTCTTCAGCGTCGCCCTCGATGCAGGCGATCAGGTGGGTCGGGGCCTCGGCCGGATAAAAGGCCAGCATGTCGATGCTGTCGCCAACCTCGCGCGTCACGAATTCGGCCGACAGGCCTTCGGCCAACGCCACGCTGTCTGCGGCGGTGTGCGACGGCTGACGATAGCCCTCCTCGGCCGTTTCGGGCGCGGATTCGGCCAGAGGCGCGGAAATCCCGAACAGCGGCAGGGCTTTTTCTGCCAGCATCTTGTCAACCGTCAGGCCGAAATCTTCAGCCATCACCATGCCGGCGGCGGCAGTCAGGAACGTCGAAAGCAGCAAACTACGGGTCATCCCTTTTCCTTCCATACGGGTGGGTAACTGCGGTTTGGCCCGGCAAGACGACAGCCCCATGTCGCTTCGCGGAATATTTGATGACAGCCGCATTGCCCCTGTCGCTGGTCGCACCTGAGCAAGACAACCCGGCTTGCGCCCCCGAACCTTCCGCACAATCTCAGCCAGGGAAACGTCATGTCCGAACGCCCGAATATCCTGATCCTGATGGTCGACCAGCTGAACGGAACCCTGTTCCCCGATGGTCCGGCTGACTGGCTTCATGCGCCCAACCTGAAGAAACTTGCGGCGCGTTCGGTACGTTTTGCCCAGACCTATACCGCCTCCCCCCTATGCGCCCCTGCGCGGGCGTCGTTCATGTCGGGACAATTGCCGTCGCACACGCGGGTCTATGACAATGCCGCTGAATTCGCCTCCGACATCCCGACCTATGCCCATCATCTGCGCCGTGCGGGGTATCAGACTTCCCTCTCCGGCAAGATGCATTTCGTCGGCCCCGACCAGATGCACGGGTTCGAGGAACGGTTGACCACCGACATCTACCCCGCCGACTTCGGCTGGACGCCCGACTATCGCAAGCCCGGCGAGCGGATCGACTGGTGGTATCATAACCTGGGCTCCGTGACCGGCGCGGGCGTGGCCGAGATCACCAACCAGTATGAATATGACGATGATGTCACCCATCAGGCGATCCAGAAGATCTATGACCTGTCGCGCGGACAGGACCCCCGCCCCTGGTGCCTGACGGTTTCCATGTCGCACCCGCACGATCCCTATGTTGCCCGCCGCAAATACTGGGACCTTTACGAGGGTTGCGGTCAGGTTTCCCCCGATGGTGACCCGATCCCCTACGAGGTGATGGACCCCCATTCGCAACGGTTGATGGACGCGAGCGACTGGCGGTCCTCGACCATCACGCCCGACCATATCGCGCGGGCACGACGCGGCTATTTTGCCAATATTTCCTACGTCGACGACAAGATCGGCGAAATCCTGACCGTGCTGGAAGCGACCCGCCAAGAAGCGGTGATCATCTTCACCTCGGAGCATGGCGATATGCTGGGCGACCGCGGTCTGTGGTTCAAGATGAACTTATTCGAAGGCTCGGCCCGCGTCCACCTGATGATCGCGG
>DAORUY010000043.1:0-16661 GCA_035433445.1 Paracoccaceae bacterium | reverse complement strand
CGAATCTTCTGCGCGTTCGGTCAGCGCGGTGAGGGTGCGCGAGGAGTCTCCCGCCGCCTGCCGGGCCTGTTCGAGCGCGCGCGTCATATCGTCGACCTGCACCGACAAGACGGCGATCGCGCCGCCCATGCCCCCTTCCAGCGTGCCGAAGGCCGCAAGGCGACGCGACAGCGCATAACAGAAAAGACCTGCGCCAATGGCGCCGCCGCCCAACAGAATATCGGCGATCAGTTCCATGCCCTTCTCCTAGTTGATCACGAATTCGGTGACGAGCAGATCGCGGATCCTGCCCTCGCCGCTGACAAGCTGAACGCGGCGCAACATCTGCGCCCTGAGCCGGACCAGTGCGGCGGGATCTTCCAGTTCCGCGGTGCTGACCGCCCTCAGATAGCCGTTCAGAACATCGAGAACCCGAGGCATGAGCAGCGTCACGTCTGCCTCATATTGTTTGTTCACCTCGACCTGTGCGGTGAAATGCAGGAACCGGCCCCCTGCCTCCGGCCCCAGGGTGACGACGAGCGGCTGAAGGGGAATGAAGGCGATTTCGGGCAGTGCGTCGGGCGATTCCTCAGCGTCGTCCGCCTCCGCCTCCGCGGTGTGGGACGAACCGAGAATCAACCCTTTGTAGACACCGAAGAACCCGCCGCCGCCCAGCAGGATCATCAGCGCCAGACCGATGATCAGCGGGCGCTTCGACTTCTTTTGCGGTGCGACTTCTTGCGGTTCGGCGGCGTCTGCCATGGGAGCCCTCGTCTTTCGTCGTTCCCCGTATAGACCCAAGCAGACTAACCGATTGTTAAGGCTGATCGGTGAAGCATGTCCCTGCCGGGCAGAAGCCCAACGGACAGGAGGCACGCGAACGTGCAGCAGCTACTCAGCCTTTGGCAGGCGCTGGATGGGCGTAAAAGGATGATCGTCGCCGTGGCGACGCTGGCGATGTTCGCGGCGGTCTATGCGCTTGCCGGGGTGGCGACGCGGCCGTCCATGGCGCTTCTTTACGCTGGCATCGATGGCAATCGTTCTGGAGAGGTTCTGGCGGCGTTAGATCAGCGCGGCGTGACCTATGAGGTGCGCGGCCAGGCTATTTATGTCGACGCCAACCGGCGTGACGCCTTGCGGATGGAACTGGCGTCCGACGGGTTGCCATCAAACTCAGGCGATGGGTATGAGCTTCTTGACGGGTTGTCGGGTTTTGGCACGACCTCGCAGATGTTCGATGCTGCCTATTGGCGGGCCAAGGAAGGCGAATTGGCGCGCACCGTCGCGGCTTTGCCGAATGTGCGCAGCGTGCGCGTGCACATTTCCAACACCGAGCCGCAGGGCTTTCGCACCGCGGCGGCGCCGACGGCCTCCGCCACCGTCGTGACCCGCGATGGCACGCTGGCCCCCGATCAGGCGCGCGCGCTGCGGTTTCTGATTGCATCCGCAGTCGCGGGCATGAAGCCTGAGAATGTCGCTGTGATCGACGGTGCGGGCAGGCTGATTCAAGCCCCCGACGACCCCGGGGCCAAGGCTGGGGATGACCGGGCCGCTGCGCTGCGCGAGAATGTGCAAAGGATCATCGAAGCGCGCGTCGGGCCGGGCCGGGCGGTGGTGGAGGTCACGGTCGAAACCGTGACGGACAGCGAGGCGATCACCGAACGCAAGATCGACCCGCAGGGCCGCGTCGCCATTTCTTCCGAGAATGAGGAGCAGACCTCTTCCTCCAACGATCAGGGCGCGAATGCGGTCAGCGTGGCGTCGAACCTGCCGTCGGGCGATGCGGGCGCGTCGGGCAAAAACTCGCAAAGCAATGACAGCCAGACCCGCGAGCGGATCAACTACGAGGTCAGCGAGACGAAGCGCGAACTGGTGCGCAATCCCGGCGCCATCCGCCGCCTGACGGTCGCGGTGCTGGTCGATGGCGTGATGGTTGCGGATGCGTCGGGTGCCGAAAGCTGGCAGCCCCGGCCCGAGGATGAACTGGCCGCCCTGCAAGATCTGGTGGCGGCGGCCGTGGGCTTCGACGCGGCGCGCGGTGATGTCATCACATTGCGCTCACTGGCGTTCGAGCCGGTGCCCGAGAGCGGAACCGAAGCCGGGGAATCGCTTCTGTCGGCCTTTCCGCTCGATCTCATGACGCTGGTGCAACTGGCCGTCCTTGCGGTCGTGTCGCTGATCCTGGGTCTTTTTGTGGTGCGTCCGATCCTGACCTCGCGCAATGTGCCTGCCTTGCCCGCGCCCTTGCCAGTCGCAGCACCCGCGCTTTCGGGGGTGATCGAAGAGGGCGACTTCGTGCCGCGTGAGATGGCGTTCGCGGGCGGCGGATCGCGCGCGGTGCACGGCGGCGGGCCGCCGCAGGTCGATGAGGTGGCCGACCCGGTCGCGCGCCTGCGCCGGCTGATCTCGGAACGGCAGGAGGAAAGCGTGGAAATCCTGAAAAGCTGGATGGATGACCCGGAAGCGGAGAAAGCCTGATGGCGCGGCTTCTTGAACTTCAGACTTTCGATCTGCCCGATCAGGCCCGCCGGACGTCGGACCTGCGCGAAGCCGAGCTGGCGGAACTGAAACTGGCGGCCTACGAGCAGGGATATGGTGCGGGCTGGAACGATGCGCTGCAAGCCCAGTCCGACGATATCACCCGCCTGCGCGGCGACCTTGGCCGCAACCTGAGCGAGATGGAATTTGCCTACCGCGATGCGCGCCGCCACATCCTGGCCGCGCTGGAGCCGCTCTTGCGCGACATCGTGGGAAAGGTCCTGCCCACACTCGCGCAAAAGACACTTCTGCCGATGATTCTTGAACAGATTCAGCCTATTGCGGGGGGACTTGTGGCGACCCCGGTGGAAATCTGCACCTCGCCCGCCAATCGCGAGCTGGTCGAGCGGTTGTTGAACCATGACGGCGAGCTGCCACTTGCGGTGGTGACGGAGCCGACCCTCAGCGATGGTCAGGCCTATCTCAAACATCCCGGCCGAGAGGCCAAGATCGACCTGGATGGCGTCATTGCCGCCATCGCCAGCGCGGTAGACGCCTTTTTCCATTCAGAACTGCACGGGGATACATGATGACCGACACGACGCCCTCCGACGGCAATCCCTTCACCCAGGTGCCCATCACCATCACCATTTCCGTCGGCCGCGCCCGGCCCGTAGTGCGCGATCTTCTGCGGCTCACGCGCGATAGCGTCCTGCCCCTTGACCGGCGGGTCGATGATCCGGTCGAACTTTTTGTGGGCGACAGTTTGATCGGCCGCGGAACGCTGACGGAGCTGGATGGCGAACAGGCGGGTCAGCTTGCCGTGCGCCTGACAGAGGTGTGCGAACTCAAGGGCGGTTTGTGAATGGCTGCCGTCCTTGCGCCCCGCCCCTTTCCGATCGGATGTGCGGCCGCGCTGACCTTTCTTCTTGCGGCAGATCCTGGGCTGGCACAGGGGGTTGATCCCACCGGGGCGCTTTCCGATCTGGCCCAGATCGCGGGGCCGAGCTTGTCTGGTCAGGCCATGTCGATCATCGCACTGGTGACGGTTCTCAGCCTCGCGCCCGGCCTCGCGGTGATGGTCACCTGCTTTCCCTTCATTGTCACGGTCCTCTCCATCCTGCGTCAGGCTATCGGGCTTCAGCAGTCGCCGCCCAACATCCTCATCATCTCACTCTCGCTGTTTCTGACCTGGTTCATCATGGAGCCAGTCTTTACTGAGGCCTGGGCGATGGCGGGAAGGCCGCTCGCTGATGGGGCGATGGATCTGCCGACCGCGTTCGAGGCTGGCGTGAAGCCGTTTCGCGCCTTCATGGCCGCACGTCTTGACCCCGACACATTGCGGGCGCTGGCCGAACTGCGCCCGGCAACGGCTGACATCACCGACGGCCTGCAGGCGCCGCTTTCGCTTCTGACACCGGCCTTCATGCTGTCCGAAATCGCCCGCGCGTTCGAGATCGGATTTCTGATCTTCCTGCCGTTCCTGATCATCGACCTTGTCGTCTCGGCACTCCTTATGTCGATGGGGATGATGATGGTGCCGCCTGCCATCGTCTCCTTACCATTCAAGCTCGCCTTTTTCGTGGTCGCCGACGGTTGGGCGCTGGTGTCGGGTGCGCTGGTGCGCAGCTATTTCTGACCCGTACGCGGAGGCGCCGCCGACTTGCGGTCATTCTCCTGCGCGATCTGGGCCAGCCGCACCATCCGCAGCGCCTCGGTCAGGCTGGCCACCAGAAGGCCGAAGGTGATGAACCCGTTGGCCGCAGCCATGCCGCCCAGAAGCCGCCATTCGTGCGGCAACAGCACGTCGCCATACCCAAGCGTGGTGTAGGAGACGAGGGCGAAATAGACACAAGGCTCCAACCCGGGCAACACGCCAAGCGCCAGGAACGCCAAGGCCCAAAGCCACACGCCGATGGTCACGATTCCCATGACCCAGACCGCCGCCCCGCACAGCAACAGGACCAGTTTTGCGGCATGCGGAGGTACGACCAGCCAGCCATGCCGATGCCGCAGCCACCGCTCCACCCACCAAAGGCTGATACCCGACACCGCAATGGTCACAAGCATCAGGCAGGCGCCAAGCGCGATCTGCACGATCATTTGCACTGCTTCCCCGTTTGGCCCCCATTGGCCGACATATATTAGTGCAGGCCCCTACGGGTTGAAATCCCCGTGACTGGACTTGGGCACGCGGCTGCCCTATCTGAACCAGATCATGGCCGAAAAATCCGACCCCAATTCGAAGCTGATCGCCGAAAACCGCCGCGCGCGGTTCGACTATTTCATCGAGCGCGATCTGGAGTGTGGGATCATGCTTTTGGGGTCGGAGGTCAAAAGCCTGCGCACCGGACAATCAAACATCGCGGAAAGTTATGCGTCGGTCGAGGGCGGGGAATTGTGGCTGATCAACAGCTATATCGCCGCCTACAAACAAGCCGGGGTTTTCGGGCACGAGGAACGTCGCCACCGCAAGCTGCTCGTATCTAAGAAGGAATTGGCGCGGCTCTGGCAGGCGATCGGCCGCGAAGGCATGACGTTGGTGCCGCTGGCTATGTATTTCAACGACAAGGGCCGGGTGAAAATCAAGATCGGCGTCGCCAAGGGCAAAAAGGCTGCCGACAAGCGTGAAACGGAAGCCAAGCGCGACTGGAACCGGCAAAAACAAAGGCTTCTGAAGCAGTCCTGACAGAAGTTCCCCCGCGTAAACAATTGCGGCATGCAACACTTCATGGCACACATTCGCCATCCGGTGTGTGTGGGCCGGCCCGCCGGATGCTTGAATCAAGGCCCGACAGGAAGGAACGAGTAGAATGGAACAACTGATCATTAGCCTGCTTTCGGGCGCGGCTGGCGGCAACATCGTCGGCAAAGTCCTGAAGAATCTCGACCTCGGCCCCGTTGGCAACTCGATTGCCGGCATTCTGGGTGGCGGTCTTGGCAGCCAGATCCTTGCATCTCTCGGTTCAGCCGATGCAGCCGCCGCAGCAGGTGGGCTGGACATCGGTTCGATCATCTCGTCGGTCGCCTCGGGCGGTGTGGGCGGCGGCGTGCTGATGGCAGTTGTCGGCATCATCAAATCGGCGATGGCCAAGTGATTCGGACGTGATCTTCTGGCTGGGGCGATCTCGCGCGACCGGTTGCCCCGGCTGAACTCCCGCTTGCCTCTGGGTGGTGCTCCCGGCTAATTCTGGGGCGTATGATGAGAGGCAGAGATGGCAGACGACCCCAAAACCTTGGTTTCAACCGACTGGCTTGAGGCGCATCTGAAAGATCCCGATCTCAGGATCCTCGATGCAAGCTGGTATCTGCCCGACGCCGGGCGCGATGCGAAGGCCGAATATCAGGCCGCCCATATCCCCGGCGCGCGTTTCTTCGACATTGACGAGATCGCCGACAAACGCTCTGGCCTGCCGCATATGGCGCCACCTCCCGAGATGTTCATCAGCCGCATGCGGGCGATGGGCGTGGGCGATGGCCATCAGGTCGTGGTCTATGACGGGTCCGGGCTGTTTTCGGCGGCGCGGGTCTGGTGGACCTTCCGCCTGATGGGCAAGGCCGATGTGGCGGTGCTGGACGGGGGCCTGCCGAAATGGCAGGCCGAAGGGCGCCCGGTCGAGGACATGCCGCCAATCGTGCGCGACAGGCATATCACCGTGCAGCGCCAGGCCCATCTGGTGAAGGATGTCACGCAAGTGGCGGCGGCGGCCAAGCTGGGCGATTATGCGATCATCGACGCACGCTCGCCCGGACGGTTCAAAGGCGAGGAGCCAGAGCCGCGCCCCGGCCTCAGGTCCGGTCATATCCCCGGCGCGGTCAATGTGCCTTACCGGGAGGTCCTGAACGGGGATGGCACGATGAAATCGCCCGACGCCCTGCGCAATCTGTTTACGGCAGCGGGGGTCGATCTGAAAAAGCCTGCGATCACCTCTTGCGGGTCGGGTGTCACCGCAGCTGTCCTCAGCCTTGCGCTGGAACGGATCGGCAAACGCGATCACTCGCTTTATGATGGATCGTGGGCCGAATGGGGCATGTATGGCGACCTGAACGTCGTCAAGGGCTGAAGGAAAGATCATGCTTAACTCATTGAAACCGCAGCCTGCGGACAAGATTCTGCAACTGATCGGCCAGTTCCGCGCCGATCCGCGCGAGGGCAAGATCGACCTGGGCGTGGGCGTCTACAAGGACCCGACGGGCCTGACCCCGGTGATGCGCGCGGTCAAGGCGGCTGAGCACCGGCTGTGGGAAACCCAGATGACCAAGACCTATACCGGGCTGGCCGGAGAGCCCGAGTATAACGAGGCGATGGCGCGTCTGGTTTTCGGCCAGCATGCGTATGGCAAGCGTCTGGCATCTGTCGGTACACCCGGCGGGACCGGCGCGATCCGCCAGGCGTTCGAACTGATCAAGATGGCCGCGCCGGAGGCCACTGTCTGGGTGTCCGATCCGACCTGGCCCAACCACACATCGATCCTGAGCTATCTGGGGATGCGCTGGCGGTCCTACCGCTATTTCGATGCCGAGACGCGCGGCGTCGATTTCACCGGGATGATGGGTGATCTGGCGGGTGTGAAGGCGGGCGATGTGGTCTTGCTGCACGGCTGCTGCCACAATCCGACCGGCGCCAACCTGACGCTGCCGGAATGGGCCGAGGTCGCAGCCCTTCTGGACAAGACCGGCGCGCTGCCGATGGTCGATCTGGCCTATCAAGGGTTCGGTGACGGGCTGGAAGCAGACGCAGCGGGAACCCGGCTGATCGCCGAACGGCTGCCCGAGGTGCTGATCGCGGCGTCTTGTTCGAAGAACTTCGGCATCTACCGCGAACGCACCGGGGTTCTGATGGCGCTGGGGGCCGAGGCCGGGCGCGAGGTGACACAAGCCAACCTCGCCTTCCTCAACCGGCAGAACTATTCCTTTCCGCCCGATCACGGCGCGCGGGTTGTGACCACCATCCTGAACGACGTGGCACTACGTGCCGACTGGCAGGCCGAGCTGGAAGAGGTGCGCCTGACGATGCTGGCGCTGCGCGAACAGCTGGCGCAGGAACTGCGGAACCTGTCGGGGTCTGACAGATTCGGCTTCATCGCGCAGCATAGGGGCATGTTTTCACGGCTGGGTGCGACACCGGAGCAGGTAGAGCGGCTGCGCGCGGAGCATGGCATCTATATGGTGGGCGACAGCCGCCTGAACATCGCGGGGCTGAACCAGACGACCGTCCCGATCCTGGCCCGCGCGGTCCTGGCCGTCGGAATATGAAAAGGCGGGGCATTGCGCCCCGCCTTTTCGCTTTTACTGACCCGGCAATCAGTAGTTATAGGCCGTTTCGCCGTGCGAGGTCTGATCGAGACCCTGGCGTTCATCTTCAGTCGAGGGCCGGATGCCGAACACCAGCTTGATGATCATAAAGAGCACGTAAGACACGATCCCCGACCACAGAAGCGTCACCAGAACCGCCTTGAACTGGGTCATGACCTGCACACCCATGTCATAGCTGCCGACGACGGCGGGGAACTGGGTGTAGTCGAAGAAACCCTGCCCACCGAGCGACGGGTCGGCCAGAATGCCGGTGCCGATGGCACCGATGATCCCGCCGACGCAATGCACGCCGAATACATCGAGGCTGTCGTCATAGCCGAACATGGCCTTCACCTTGGACACGAAGATGTAACAAACCGGCGAGACGACAAGCCCCAGAACGACCGCGCCCATCGGTGAGGCGAACCCCGAGGCAGGCGTGATCGCGACCAGACCGGCAACCGCACCCGTCACCGCACCCAGAAGCGAGGGACGTCCGTGGCTGATCTGTTCGACAAGGCTCCAGGCGAGGGTGGCGGCTGCGGCGGCGAGGAAGGTGTTGATGAAGGCAAGCGCAGCCAGACCGTTGGCTTCAAGGTTCGAACCGGCATTGAACCCGAACCAGCCCACCCACAGAAGCGAGGCGCCGATCATCGTCATCGTCAGGCTGTGCGGCGGCATCGGTTCCTTGTTGTGGCCGATGCGCTTGCCGATCACGATTGCGCCCACCAGACCGGCGATCCCTGCATTGATGTGAACCACGGTGCCACCGGCGAAGTCGAGCGCGCCCCAGCCCCAGAGCAAGCCGAAATCGGTCGGCGCGTCAGGCAAGAAGTCCGGTCCGGCCCAATACCAGACCATGTGCGCGATCGGCAGATAGGCGCAGGTGAACCAGCCCGCCACGAACAGCATCAGGGGCCAGAACTTCACCCGCTCGGCAAAGGCGCCCACGATCAGCGCCGGCGTGATGCAGGCGAAGGTCATCTGGAAGATGACGAAGGCATATTCCGGGATATAGACGTTGTTGGAGAAGGTCGCGGCGTAGGTGCCGACATTCACGCCCTGAAGGAAGATCTTGCTGAGGCCGCCGAAATAGGCGTTCCCGCTCGTGAAGGCCAGGCTGTAACCGTAGACGACCCACAGCACTGCGACCAGCGACACAATCATGAAAACCTGCATCAGGAGGCTGAGCATGTTCTTGGTGCGCACCAGACCGCCGTAGAAAAGCGCCAGTGCCGGGATCGACATCAGCAGCACCAGCGCCGAGCTGACCAGAAGCCAGGTCGTGTCGCCCTTGTCGACCATGCCCGCCATGGCGGCTGCATCGGGCGCCTTGATCGGGCCGGTGGCGTCTTGCGCGAAGGCGGGCAGGGTTGCCAGCATCGCCGCCGCCCCGAGCGCGCCACCAAAGAGTTTGTTTCTGTGTTCCATATTCATTTCCCCTTGTCCCTTGCTCAGAGCGCGTCGTCGCCGGTTTCCCCGGTGCGCACCCGCAGCGCCTGCTGGAGGTCCAGCACGAAAATCTTGCCGTCCCCGATCTTGTCGGTGCGCGCGGTGCGCGCGATCGTTTCGACCACCTCGTCGGCGAGGCTGTCGGCCACCGCGATTTCCAGCTTCATCTTGGGCACGAAGCTCACCGAATATTCCGCGCCACGGTAGATTTCGGTATGGCCGGACTGGGCGCCGAAGCCCTTGATTTCCGATACCATCAAGCCCCGAACGCCGATGGCCACCAGCGCTTCACGCACCTCGTCCAGCTTGTAGGGCTTGATCGCTGCAATGATCAGTTTCACGCCGCTCTCCTTTGTCCGCTTGACCCGGTTCACCCGGACTACGGTTCAAATTGGCGATGCTGCGCTGCGGCAAGGCAAGGAATCGGCGGTACTGTGCGCATTCGGGGCGGTAGAATCCTATTTTTTAGGCAGATGAGGGGATGTTTGCCCGATCTTTCACCCTGCGTTGAACGGTCAGGGTATCGTCATACCCTCCACATTCTCCGGCAAAGCGGATAAGGTTGTCACAAAGCAAGAAGAACGGCACCGGAACACGAGGCAAATGGCAGGCACGGGCGACAGAAAGACGCCGCTGGTCGCGGACAGGCGTTACACGCCGGAACGGGCGAAAAAGCCCGAACCGAAACCTGCGCCAAAGTCCAAGGCGAAACCGGCGCGCAAGCGTCGGCCTGCGCGGGCCGGGTCGGGCGGCGGCAATGTGGTCTTTCGCCTGATCGCAGGTATCGTGCGGTTCTTCTGGCGGCTCATCTGGGGGATCGGCTGGCGGGTCGGGCTTTTCGTGGCACTCGGCCTTTTTGGCATCAGCTACTATTATTATGCGCAGCTTCCCGACTATGCGGCGCTGATCGACGCGCGGGCACGCGGATCGGTCACGCTTCTGGACCGGGAAGGCAAGGTCTTTGCCTGGCGGGGCGAGACGTTCGGCGGCCAGATCGACGTTGATACCGTGTCGCCCTATCTGCGCGACGCGGTGATCGCGACCGAGGACAAGCGGTTTTACGGCCATTTCGGCATCAGCCCGCGCGGCATCGCCAGCGCGATCCGCATCAACCTGTCCGAAGGGCGCGGCCCGTTCGAGGGCAACGGCGGCTCGACCATCACCCAGCAGCTTGCGAAACTCCTGTGCCTTGGCGTCGCCTACAATCCCAAACAGTGGAAGACCGAGGCGGAGTATGAGGAGGATTGCCGCAGTGGCGGGATCAAGCGCAAGCTGAAGGAGATCCCCTTCTCCATGGCGCTGGAAGCCAAATACGGCAAGGCAGGGGTTCTGTCGCTTTACCTCAACCGGGCCTATCTGGGCGCGGGCGCGCGGGGCTTTGAGGCTGCGGCACAGCGGTATTTCGGCAAGTCCGCCGCCAATGTCACCCCGGCGGAGGCCGCGATGCTGGCGGGGCTTTTGAAGGCGCCGTCCTACTATGCGCCGACGAACGATCTGGACCGTTCGCGTGAGCGGGCCGCGGTGATCCTCAGCCTGATGCATGATCAGGACTATCTGACCGATGCCGAATATCAGGAGGCGCGCGACAATCCCGCGCAACTGTCCAAGGCGGCGCGGCAGAAGGCGGGTGGCTATTTCGCCGATTGGGTGATGGAGACCGGCCCGGCCTTTCTGACCAAGGACACGACCGAAGATGTGATCATCGAAACGACGCTGGATCAGGCGATCCAGAAGGACGCCGAAGATGCGCTGAACACGGTCTTTTCGACCAAGCTCAAAGCGGGGTCCAAGGCGCAGGCGGCGATTGTGGTGATGTCGGCTGACGGCGCGGTGCGGGCCATGGTGGGCGGACGCGACATATCGGGGCCGGGGTCTTTCAACCGCGCGACGCAGGCGCTGCGCCAGACCGGTTCGACCTTCAAACCCTTCGTTTATGCAGCAGCGCTCGACCTTGGCTACGACATGAACACGATCGTCGATGATTCTCCGGTCTGCCTCTATGTCGCGGGGTCTGGCGACTGGTGCCCGAAAAACTACGACCCGGATTTCCGCGGGCTGATCCCGATGTATGTGGCGCTGGCCAATTCGATCAACACCGCCACGGTGCGCGTGTCGCAGATGGCGGGGCTGGATGCGGTGCGGCAGGTGGCCACGCAGTTCGGCTTCGCCTCCAAGCTGGCCGACGGTCCGGCGATGGCGCTCGGCGTGTCCGAATCCACCCTGATCGAGATGACGGGGGCCTATGCGGGCATTCTGAACGGCGGCTCATCGGTCAAACCCTATGGCCTGATCGAGTTGCGCTTTCAGGGCGAGGCCGAACCTTTCCTGGGTCAGGAAGGCGGTATTGGCGAGAGGGTGATCTCGGAAGATGCGGCGCGGCAGCTCACCTACATGATGACCCAGGTGGTCGAGCAGGGCACCGGGCGGCGTGCGCGTCTGGACGGATGGGATGTGGCGGGCAAGACCGGCACGACCCAGGCGGCGCGGGACGCCTGGTTCATCGGCTTCACGGCGGACTATGTCGTGGGGGTCTGGATGGGCTACGACAATAACGAACCCCTGACCGGCGTGACTGGCGGCGGGCTTCCGGCCGAAATCTGGCATGAGGTCATGATGCGCGTGACGGAGGGGATGGAGCCGCGCCCGCTGTCCGTCCTGCGCCCCGAGGAACTTGCGCCGTCAGGACAAGTGATGACGGGCACGGGCGAGCCGGTTCCGACCGCGCCGAGCTATCCCGGCCAGATCTTCGACGCGACCGGCGGCGGGCAGGTGGCGCCGGCGCAGCCGCAAGAACCGCAGACCATCGGCGATATCTTGCGCGGGATCCTTGGCGGAAACTGAAAAGGCGGGCCTTGGCCCGCCTTTCATCCATTATCGGTCGATGTACCGCCTCAGCCGGTGGCTTTCAGCGCCGCGATCAGCTTGTCGATGTCGCCGCCCTGCTGGTCGAGCATTGCGCCGATCTCCGTCCGTTCGGACGCCAGCATGTTCACGCCTTCGATGATGATGTTGAAGAAGCGGGTCTTGCCGGATTTGTCGAACACCTGCCAGCGCACTTCGAACGGGCTTTGGCCCTGAAGTTTGGCCACCGACTTGACTTCAAAGAAGTTTTTCAGCGGCTTGGCATCGGTCACTTCGATCTTGCCGCCGATGAATTCGCGGAACCGCTTGCCGTACTTCACCGCAATATAGCGTTTGAAGGCGGCGACGAAGGCTTTCTTCTGCCCGGCGCTGGCCTGCCGCCCTGCCGGACCAAGCGCCGAGAGCGCGATGTAATTCTCGTCGGCATAGCGCGCGAAGATCGCCTCGAAGCTTTTGAACATCGCGCTTTCGGACTTGCCGGAATTGATCACGCTGTTGATCTCGCCGATCAGCTTGTCGATCAGCGCGCGTGCCTGATCGACGTTCAGCGCAAAGGCGGCCTTCGGCAGAAGCGCGACGGTGGCACCGGCAACGCCAAGAAGGGTGAAACTGCGGCGGGTGAGGTTACTCTGCATAGGGGTCCTCGTAGGGGTCGAACGTTTCCTCTTCTAGCCCCAGCTCGTAATGCCGGTTCTGAAGGTAAAGAAGCCGCGCCTGGGCATAGCTGTCGGCACTTTCATAAAGGATCGACTCGTAGGTATCGGCGAACCGCTGCCGGTTGCCGACCTTCGCGGTCAGGCGCCCGAGGTTGATATAGGCAGCCTCGCGCGTGTTTACCACGGTGTTGACCGGGTCGATGGCCATATCGATGATGGTTCCGGCAATATCCCGCTCGGTCGAGGGGCCAAGGAACGGAACCTCCAGATAGGCGCCTTCGCCCACGCCCCAGACATGCAGCGTCTCACCGAAATCGGCGGGGTCAGCGGGGATGCCGACAGCGGTCGCCGGATCAAAGAGCCCGCCGATGCCAATGGTGGAGTTGACGGCGAAGCGCAGGGTGTTTTGCAGCGCCGGGCCGGGTTTGGCCTGCAGCAGACTGTTAAGGACCGCGCTTGGCATTCCAAGGTTCGAGGCGAAGTTGCCAAAACCCACTGTGAGCGGGCGCGGGATCGGCGGGATCACCCCCTTACGGGTGTCGCCATCGCCAAAGAAGGTCCGGTCGACGGCGACGTTGAAACGATGCACCGCGCGGTTGCCGTTCTCATAAGGGTCGTTGATCTCGCCCCCCGGTGTCGGGCGGGCACAGCCGCTGGCCAGAACCGCCACCAGAAAAAGCGCCGCCGTCACCCGTGCGGCCCGGCGATCGAAATGCGCCAACGAATAATTAAGCATATCGGTCATATCCCTGTTCTCAGGGCCTCGATGAATTTTCCCAGCCTTAGAAGGCGCTGCGCGCGGTTGCAAGACAGCGACGACGAAAGCAGGGCCCCTCGGGGGAATTCCGCTGCCGAAGGATGAGAATGCGATGGCCGACGACGCAAAAGAGCAACAGTCCGCGCTTGCCGATGCCTGGCGATCCTGCCGGGGGCCATTGATCCATGCGGCGGTCTTTTCCGCCGTGGTCAATCTGCTGATGCTGACCGGGCCGCTCTTCATGATGCAGGTCTATGACCGGGTTCTGACCAGCCATTCGGTGCCCACGCTGGTGGCGTTGTTCGTGCTGGTGACATTTCTGTTCGCGCTTCTGATGGGGCTTGATCTGGTGCGGGGCAGGGTGCTGGTGGCGACAGCGGGCGGATTGCGCGAGCGGTTGGATGAGCGGGTCTTTGCGGCGGGTTTTCGCGGCCCCGCTACGACGGTGGGCACGTTGCAGGCGCTGCGCGAGCTTGATGCGGTGGAGCGCGCGCTGTCGTCGCCGGTGGCGGTTGCGGTGATGGATCTGCCGTGGGTGCCTTTGTTCCTGCTGGCGATTTTTGCGCTTCATCCGCTCTTGGGTGGGTTTGCGGTTGCGGGCGCGCTGGCGCTGGCCGGGGTGTCGGCGGCCCAGGGCTGGCGGGCGGCATTGGCGGGGCGGGGGGCAGCGGAAGCGCAGTTTCAGGCAGAGATGACCGCGCGGGAATTTGTCGGCGCCGAGGCGCAGATTGTTCCGCTTGGCATGCGGGGTGCGGCGCTGGCACGCTGGCAGGTCCATCAGGCCGCAGCCCGCAGCGCGGCCGCCCGGCTGGCCTATGGTATGGCCGGTTTCGGCGCGGCGGGGCGGGCGGCGCGGCTTTATCTGCAATCGGCGCTTCTGGCCGCCGGGGCCTGGCTGAGCCTTGGCGGCGAACTATCGGGCGGCGGGATGGTGGCGGCCTCGGTCCTCTTTGGGCGGATGCTGGCCCCCGTCGAAGGGCTGATCGCGGGCTGGCCCACCGCGGCACGCGCGGTACAGGCCCGTCGCTGGCTGAAAGGGTTTTTCAAAAGCAGCCGGAATGGTTCGGACCGGCTGGCGCTGCCACGGCCACGGGGGACGCTCACCTTGCAGGATGTGACCGTGTGTCACGAAGGCGAGGAGAGGCCCGCCCTGAGCCAGATTTCCCTGTCATTAGCACCGGGGCGGATCGTGGGTCTGGCGGGGCCAACGGGGTCCGGCAAATCGACGCTCCTTGCGGTGATGGCGGGCAGTCTGGTGCCAGAGGCAGGCGAGGTGCGGCTTGATGGGGCGACGCTTGGCCAATATGCGCCCGATATGCTTGGGGCGGCGCTGGGCTATCTGCCGCAAGAGCCGCGGCTTTTCCCCGCGACCGTGGCCGAAAACATCGCCCGCCTTGCGCAAGCGCCCGAGGCGGCGGCGGTGATTGAAGCGGCACGCAAGGCCGGCGCGCACGAGATGATCCTGGCCTTGCCGCAGGGGTATGAGACGCGGGTGGGCACCGGCGGGCGGGGGCTGTCGGGTGGTCAGACACGCCGCATCGCGCTGGCGCGCGCGCTTTTCGGGCGGCCGGCGCTTTTGTTGCTTGATGAGCCAGACTGCGGTCAGGATGGCGATGCGAATGATGCGATCATGCGGGCGATCATTGACCATCGCGCCGAGGGCGGGTCGGTGGTTCTGGCCTCGCATCGGGTGCGGATGCTCGCGCTCTGCGACGAGATTGCGGTGCTGGACGGTGGCCATATCCGGCAAAGCGGGCCGCGTGAGAGGGTGCTGGCCACCCTGTCGGGCACTCACCGGCCCGGGCCGGGCTGGCATCGGGGGGTGGCATGATGGCACGAAGCTTTCGCCTGATTCTGGCCGGGTATGTTCTGATCCTGATCTTTGGCGTTGGTTTTGGCGGCTGGGCGGCACTGACCCCGATCGCCGGGGCGGTGCAGGCCACGGGCACGCTGGCGCCGGAAAGCGGCCAGCGGGCGATCCAGCATCCCCAGGGCGGGCGGATCGCCGATGTGCGGGTGGCGGAAGGGGCAGTGGTCGCCGAAGGCGCGCTTCTTTTGCGCCTTGAGGGGGGGGAGGTTCAGTCCGAAATCGCCCGGCTGGAGGCGCGGCTGGCGCAGGCCGGAGCCGAAGCGATACGGCTGGAAGCCGAACGCGACGATGCCGGAACGCTGGTCTTTCCGTCGGACAAGCGCGCGCTTCACCCCCAAGAGCAGGCGCAGGCCCGGCTTTTTGCCGAACGCCGTGCCGCGCATCGGGCGGAGCTGGGGCAGATCGAGCGGCGGATCGACCAGATCCGCGAGCAAAGCGCGGGGCTGGCCGCCGGGCTGGAGGCAACCCGCCGCCAGATCACCCTTTGGCAAGCGGCGCGCGACCGTGAGGCCGATCTGGCCGCGCGCGGCCTTCTGCCCGCCGCGCGGCTGGAGGAGACGGACCGCGAACTGGCACGGCTGGAGGGGCAGCTTGGCACCCAGATCGCCGCGCGGGCCGAAGCGGAAAGCCGCCTCGCCGAGGCCGGGCTTGAAACGCTGAGGCTTCGGGCGGCGCGGCGCGAAAGCGCGGCGGCTGACCTGCGGGCGGTCCTGGCCGAAGCGGAGGATCTGCGCGAGCGCCTGAATGGGCTTCTGGCGCGGCAAGATGCACTTGATCTGCGCGCGCCGGTGGCGGGAACCGTGATCGGGCTCAGGTCTGCGGCCAGCGTGTTGCGCCCCGGCGAGCCTGCGGCCTATCTGATCCCGAACGAAGGCCCGCTCGTGGTCGAAGCGCGCATCGGCCTGACCGATCGCGACGAGGTCGAAGTGGGCCAGACGGTCAGCCTGCGCCTTTCGGGGTTCAACATGCGGCAGATGGCGGACATTCCCGGTCGGCTAACCCTGGTGTCTGTCGGTGCCTTGCAAGGAGAGGAGGGGCAGGGGGCCTATTACAGCGCGCGCATCGAAGTGTCGCCCGGCGACATCGATCCGGTGACAGCGGGCAGGCTGGTGGCGGGAATGCCCGTGCAAGTGATGATCGCGACGCGGATGCGCACAGCGCTGTCCTACCTGACCGATCCGCTGACCAGCTATTTCCGGCGGGCTTTCCGCGAAGGCTGACGCCCTTGCCCCCTTCCCCCCGCGCGCCGCCGCCGCTAGGTTGCCGCCAACCGACGCAAGGGAGACTGTCATGAGCGGAAAAATCGAAACCC
>DAORUY010000042.1:0-16953 GCA_035433445.1 Paracoccaceae bacterium | reverse complement strand
GAGCCGACGTCTGGGCGGGATAGGTGCCAAAGACTTCCAGCGTCGCCGTGTCGCGAGCGGCAAGGAACCATTTGCCGCAGCCATAACTGTGGCGCCAGCGCTCGAAATGCACGCCCTTGGGGTTCTTGCGCATGAACATGTAGCCGTCGAAATCCTCATCCGACGAGCCGGGGCCGAACCGCTTCAGATGCGCCTCGCCCCCGGCTTGCAGTTCGGTTTCCTCGGCCTTCACGCCGCAGTAGGGGCATTCAAGGGTTAGCATTTGGACGCCTCATGTAATTTTTTGTGGAAAACCGTTGGGGGCATTCTGTGTATAAATCCCCCCCAAACGTCAAACTCTCGCTGATTTCGGCCGGATACGCACAATATGTGGTGGAGAATTGGATAATCATACCGCATTTTGCGCCACCCTGCTCACTTTGCGTGAACGGCCGATCTGGCCCATATTGATAACCAGGCAAGAAAACAGACGAGCAGAAAGCAGATGGCCAACAACTACAGACACCACCTCGCTCACGAACTCAGAGCCAAACTTCACTTGGCCACCGAATTTCGCCGCATCGCTGACACGCTTGAAGCCGCCTGGCAGAGGTGCCGTCAACGCCGATCTGAGTGCGAGGTTGAACTCAGGCGCGCGAAAGACCTGGAAACCGTGGCGCGTGAAGAATTCCGTTCCGCACACGAGCGGCACTCGCTCGTAAGACAGGAACTTGGCGAAATCCAAGATGAGTTCTTTCGCAACGGCGAAGAGGCGCGGGACTGGCATTAGTGCGCCACCCCTGCCGCGACGCTTTCGTCGATGAACTTCCCTTCCCGGAAGCGATACATCGAAAATTCCTCGGTGAGCGGCGAATGGCCCCGCGCCATCAGTTCGGCCATGGCCCAGCCCGAGCCCGGGATGGCCTTGAAGCCACCTGTCCCCCAGCCGCAGTTGACAAAGAGGCCATCGACCGGCGTCTTCGACAAGATGGGCGAGCGGTCGCCGGTCATGTCGACGATGCCGCCCCACTGGCGCAGCATCTTCAGGCGCGAGATCATCGGGAAGGTCTCGATCAGCGCGCGCACGGTTTCCTCGACATGGTGGAAGGACCCGCGCTGGGTGTAGTTATTGAACCCGTCAGTGCCGCCGCCAATGACCATCTCGCCCTTGTCGGACTGGGACATGTAGCCATGCACGGTGTTGGCCATCACGACCACATCCATGCAGGGCTTGATCGGCTCTGACACCAGTGCCTGAAGGGCAAGCGATTCAATCGGCAGGCGGAAGCCCGCCATGTCGGCCAGCACGCTGGAATGACCGGCGGCAACAAGACCCAGCTTGCCGCAATCGATCGCGCCCTTGGTGGTGTTCACGCCCACCACCTTGTCGCCTTCGCGGCGGATGCCAGTGACTTCGCATTGCTGGATGATGTCCATGCCCATGGCCGAACAGGCGCGCGCATAGCCCCAGGCCACCGCGTCATGCCGCGCCGTGCCGCCCCGCGCCTGATAAAGCGCGCCCATCACCGGATAACGCGGCCCGTCGAGGTTGATGATCGGCACCAGTTCCTTGACCCGCGCCGGTTCGATCCACTCGGTCGCCACCCCTTGCAGGTTGTTGGCGTAAACCGTGCGGCGATAGCCCCGCACCTCGTGGTGGGTCTGGGCGAGCATGAGGAGCCCGCGGGGGGAGAACATGACGTTGTAGTTCAGGTCCTGGCTCAGATCCTCGAAGAGCGACCGGGCTTTTTCGTAGATCGCCGCCGACGGGTCTTGCAGGTAATTCGAGCGGATGATCGTGGTGTTCCGGCCGGTATTGCCGCCGCCCAGCCAGCCCTTCTCGATCACCGCGACATTGGTGATCCCGAAATTCTTGCCAAGGTAATAGGCGGTGGCCAGACCATGGCCGCCGGCCCCTACGATGATCACGTCATAACGGGCTTTGGGCGCAGGCGACCGCCATGCCTCTTCCCAGTTCTGGTGATAGCTCATCGCTTCCTTGGCGATGGCGAAGGCCGAATAGCGTCTCATCGGTTTGCTGGTCGACATGGGGCCCCCGAATCCTGATTGCAGCGCTTTCGCCGCGTTGAGTCTCAATGCAGCGCCTCACTTCTTGACTCCGGCTGGCAAGCGCCGCAATCGGGAAAATTGCGACATTTCCGGCAGGGTGCGGCAAGAAGCGCAGGCGGCGGGCGAATGATGGCGGCGTTTGGGCTTTCCGCGCGGTGGGCAAGGCCCTATCTGAGGGGCGGAAACGGACGAGGATCCTATGATGTTCTGGATCATGGCGGGGGCGGTGTTACTGGCTGCGGGGGCGTTGATCCTGCGGGCCTTGCTGTCCGCGCCAAGTGATGCGGACGGGGCGGTGCAGTCCGGCCTAGCCGTCTATCGCGCGCAGCTGGCCGAGGTTGACCGGGATCTGACCCGCGCCACGATCAGCCCCACGGATGCCGATGCGTTGAGGCTGGAAATCAAACGCCGGATTCTTGAGGCCGACCGGGCCGGACAAGGGCGAAGCGACGCCCCAGCCCAGCAAACCCGTCCGGCCGCCCTCGGCCTGCCACTCGCCCTGACGGCTGCGATACTTGCAGCATCCATTTTCCTTTATTATCAGCTGGGTGCGCCGGGCTATCCCGATGTGCCGCATCAGGATCGCGTCGCGCGTGCCGAAGCGATCAAGGCCGCCCGCCCCACCCAGTCGGAGGCCGAGGCAGAAGCGGCGAAGACCCGCCCTGCCCCGCCGCCACCGCCCGCCGATTTCGCCAAGCTGATGGACGAGTTACGGGCCGCGATTGAAGTGCGCCCCGATGACGTGACCGGCCTGCGTCTTCTGGCCACGAACGAGCGGCGCATCGGCAATTTGCAAGCCGCAGCCCGGGCCGGGGAAAAGCTGATTGCCACGCTTGGCGATCAGGCCACGGCGGAAGATCATGTGATGTTGGCTGACATCCTGATTTCCGCCGCCGGGGGCATGGTGACCGCGCAGGCGGAAGCAGAGATTGCCGCAACCCTCAAGGCCGATCCCACCAATGGCACCGCGCGGTTTTACGCCGGTCTTCTGGAGGCGCAGATCGGCAGGCCCGACCGGGCATTCCCGATCTGGCGCGAACTGAGGGCAGACAGCCCGCCAGAGGCGCCCTGGGTGGCCTATATCGACAGCCAGATGGAACTTTTGGCCGCCGCCGCCGGGGTCGACTATGCGCCCGTGACGAAGGGGCCGGGCGCGGCCGATATGGAAGCAGCGTCGGCAATGAGCGAAGCCGAACGTGCCGAGATGATCAATGGCATGGTCGAAGGCTTGGAAGGACGGCTTTTTGCCGAAGGCGGAAGTGGCGCGGAATGGGCACAGCTTCTGACCGCACTGGGGGTTCTGGGCGACAGCGACCGTGCCCGCGCCGCCTGGGCGAAAGCGCAGTCCGCGCTGAAGGATCAGCCCGACGCGTTGGCTGAAGCCCGCGCTGCGGCGCAAGCCGCCGGGGTGGCGGAATGATCTACACCGACCTCACCGAATTCGCGGTGGCCCTTGCGCCAATGCGTGCGCTGGCCGGGCTCGACCTGGGGGAAAAAACCATCGGGGTCGCGGTATCGGACCGGCTTCTGTCGGTCGCCTCGCCCCTGTCGACCATCCGTCGCACCAAGTTCACCGCCGATGCGGCCGCCCTTTTGAAGATCGTCGCGGACCGTGAACTGGGCGGGCTCATCCTCGGCCTGCCGCGCAACATGGACGGCAGCGAAGGGCCGCGCTGCCAGTCGACGCGTGCCTTTGCCCGCAATCTGGAACGGCTGACCGATCTGCCGATCAGCTTCTGGGATGAACGCCTTTCGACCGTCGCAGCCGAAAGGGCGCTTCTGGAGGCGGATACGTCACGAAAGCGTCGCTCCGAAGTCATAGATCACGTCGCGGCCGGGTTTATCCTGCAAGGAGCGCTCGACCGGATCGGGCATATGAGGCGGCCGTGAGCGACGAAATGCGAGACTTGCGCGACGAGGTCTGGAAGCGGAACGAAGTGGATTCGCCCTGCGTCAAACTTTGCACGATTCACCCGAGCGAACGGATCTGCATCGGCTGTATGCGCACGATCGAGGAAATCGCCGCTTGGAGCCGCATGACCCCCGAAACCCGCCGCACTATCATGGCCGAATTGCCGGATCGCGCACCGCGACTGCGTCAGCGTCGGGGCGGCCGTGGCGCGCGCCTGGCCTCTCGCGCCGCCGAATAGGCAATCATCTCACCAGCCGATGGCCTTGCGCAGCATGTTGAGCGCGACAATCGCCAGAAAGATCGCAAAGATCCGCTTCAGCGGGCGCGCATCCATCGAATGCGCCAGCCGCACGCCGAGCGGTGTGGTTAGCAATGTCATGGCAATGATCGTAATGAACGCCGGCAGATTGACCGCGCCGAGCGTATAGGGTGGCGCGTCCGCGACCTCGGTGAACAGCAAAACCAACACCGATGGCAGGGCGATGACGACACCCCAGCCTGCCGCCGTTGCAACCGCCCGGTGGATCGGCACACCAAAGAGGCTCATCAGCGGCACGCCGAAACTACCGCCACCTATTCCCATCAGAACCGACAGAAACCCGACGACGGGCGACAGGGCGGCCCGCAGCGCACCTTTGGGCATCGCCTGACCCAGACGCCATTCCACCCGACCAAAGCCCAGATAGGCCGCTACAACCAGCGCCAGGCAGCCGAAGATCAACTGAAGCGCCGTGGTTTGCAGCCGCGACACCGCCCAGACCGCCGCCACGGCCCCAACGACGATACCGGGCGCCCAGCCGCGCAAAATCTGCCAATCCAACGCGCCCCGTTTGTTATGGCCATGGGCCGACCGGGTGGAGGTAACAACAATCGTCGAAAGCGAGGTGGCGATACAGACCCGCATCAGGGTTTCACTGCCATATCCCAGCGCGGAGAAGGCGTAAAAGAACGCCGGCACCAATATGATTCCGCCGCCGACGCCCAACAGCCCCGAAATCACCCCGGCGAATGCGCCGATGGCCAGCAGCAGCAGAAACATCGGCAGCAACTGGGAAAACTCGGGCATTGCGCGCTCCTTCATTGTCGCGGACGTGTTACCCCGCTCCTCGTCGCTTGACCATAGGGCTTGACCGGAGCGGACGCCCCGGCAGGGTGGGCATCATCCAACGGCGGCGAGAGCCTCTTCCATCAGATCCCAGTTCGCGCCGTCCGCATTGGCGCGCTCCGACAGGATGCGCCGCCATTTGCGCGCGCCTGGGCGACCATGGAACAGGCCCAGCATGTGCCGGGTGATCTGATGCAGCCGCCCGCCGCCCGCCAGATGCGCCTCGACATAGGGGCGCATCGTCCTCACCACGGCCTGCGGCTCTGGCCCCGGCGCGCCGCCGAAAAACCGCGCATCCACTTGTGCCAGAACCGTCCACGGATCGTGATAAGCCGCGCGGCCGATCATTACACCATCCATCCCCTGATCAAGCAGCGCCTGCGCCTGATCGGGCGTGGAGATCCCACCGTTGACCGAAAGATGAAGATCGGGGAACCGCGCTTTCATCCTGAGCACCAGCGCATAATCAAGTGGCGGGATTTCGCGGTTTTCCTTGGGGCTTAGACCTTGAAGCCAGGCTTTGCGCGCATGGATGATCACCCGTCGCACGCCCGCATCGGCAATCCGCGCCAGGAAATCGGGCAAGACCTGTGCGGGATCCTGATCGTCAACGCCGATACGGCATTTCACCGTCACTTCGACCGGGCTGGCCGCGATCATCGCGCGCACGCAATCGGCCACTAATGCGGGGTCCTTCATCAAGACCGCGCCGAAACAGCCCGACTTTACCCGGTCGGACGGACAGCCGACGTTGAGGTTGATCTCATCATAGCCATAGGGCGCCGCCAACCGCACGGCTTCGGCCAAAAGCGCGGGCTCGGACCCGCCGAGTTGCAGGGCAACGGGATGCTCCCTACCGTCAAAGGCCAGCAAACGGTCGCGCGGGCCATGCACGATCGCCTGAGCCGTCACCATTTCGGTATAAAGCAGCACCTCGCGGCTCATCAGGCGATGGAACATGCGGCAATGCCGATCCGTCCAGTCCATCATCGGGGCGACGGACAGGCGGGCATGGGTCCAAAGGGGCGGCTTTTCGTTCATCGCGGCTATGTAGCGGGCGGGCAGCGATGCAACAAGTGGCGGCTCGTTTTCGCGCGCGCGCCGCACAATCATTGCGGCCCACGCCCGCATCCCCGATGATCAACCGCACAAAGTGTGATGGAAATGATGAAACCGATCCTTGTCCTCAATGGCCCGAACCTGAACCTTCTGGGGCAGCGCGAACCTGAAATCTATGGGAAAGACACGCTCGCCGATGTCGAAGCGCTTTGCCGGGCTACTGCGAAAGCAGTTGGCCTCAGTGCCGACTGCCGCCAATCGAACCGGGAATATGAGCTGATCGACTGGATACATGCCGCACGCAGCGATGCCTCAGCTATCGTGATCAATCCCGGCGCTTTCACTCATACGTCCATCGCCATCCTCGACGCGCTGTCCGCCTTCGTCGGGCCGGTGGTGGAGGTGCATATTTCCAACATTCACAAGCGTGAATCCTTCCGCCATCATTCCTATGTGTCGGGCCGGGCGGACGCAGTAATCGCCGGGGCGGGCGTGCAGGGGTATGAATTCGCGGTCAGGCGCGTGGCGGCCCTGCTGGGGAAGTGACGTCGCGCAGCCGTCAAAGCCAGTTCTTCCACTTGAAAAACAGATAGGTCGCTACTGCCGAGCCGACCATGAGGCCCAGTGACAGGGGATAACCCCAGCTCGTGTCCAGTTCGGGCATATTGTGGAAGTTCATCCCATAGACCGACGCGATCAGCGTCGGCGGCAGGAACAGGACCGCAACGACCGACACGATTCTGACCGTCATGTTCTGCGCCAGGTTGACCATGCCGAGCGTGGCGTCGGTGGTCTGCGACAAGCGCGCCGACAGGAAATCGGCGTGAACCTCCAGCGCCTGAAGATCGCGCAGCCGCGCCTTCGCCTGCGCACGGACCGTGCGCGTGTCCGCGCCTTCGCCCAGAGTCTGACTGTAATAGGCCAGCGCCCTTTCCAGCGTCATCAACCCCAGCCGGACGCGGCTCAAGACCTCGCCCTGCGCGCCGATCAGCACCAGCGCATCTTGCAAGACTGCGGGTTTTTGCGTCGCATCCCCGACGAAGACCTGACGGGAGGATGCATCGAGCGCCCGACCGACCGCTTCCAGCAGGTCAGCCTGCCGACCAAGGATTTCCTCGATCAGGCCCAGAAAGATATGGTTGGCGCTGTCACAGCCGGTGGAACTTTTGTCGGCCCGCGTAGGAAAAGTCTCGAAAGGGCGCGGTGCGTGGTGACGGACCGTGACAAGCCGCCCCGACCCAATGATGAAGGTGACAGGCATGGAGGCCTGCTGGCGGTCCATAGTCTGCCCGGGCAGAATTGCGGTCATGTAGTCCCGTCCGTCCTCGCGGTAGAGGCGGTTCGAAATCTCGATCTCTTCCATGTCGGCAAGGCTGGGGACGGAAAGACCCAGCTTCGCCGCTTCGGCAACCTGCCCATCGGTCGGATGATAAAGGTCGATCCAGGCAGCATCTGTAAGAGGCGAATCGGGGGACAATTGGCGCAGTCCGACGCCGTCGCGGGCATAAAGATAGATCATGACTGCTCCCTAGGTTGCGTCGGCGTGGTTGGCGGAACGTCGATATTCAGGCTCCCTCTTCCGTCCGCTTCGCTCTGATGGCTATAAGCAAATGGCCATCCAGAGCAAGGACCAGCGGCATGCAGGAAATAGACCCCGTCGCCGACCGCGCGTTCCGCGATGCGCTTGGCCGCTATGCAACCGGGGTGACGGTCGTCACCGCCATGGGGCCGACAGGCCCGGTCGGGATGACCGCCAACAGTTTCACCGCCCTGTCGCTTGATCCGCCGCTCGTCCTGTGGTGCCCGGCGCGCCGGTCGGCGCGGTTCGCCGCCATTACCGGGGCCGCGCATTTCTCCATTCATGTGCTGGCCTGCGATCAGTTGGAGCTTGGCTTGCACTTTGCCCGCTCGGGCCATGATTTTTCGCATCTGCCTCCCGACCTGACGCCAGAAGGTGCGCCCGCGCTCGACGATGTTTTGGCGCGGTTCGACTGCGCCACCGAGGCCCTGCATGCTGGGGGCGATCATGCGATCATGGTTGGCCGCGTGCTGCGCGCCCGGTTCCGCGATGGCGCCCCCCTTCTCTTCTGGGGCGGGCTCTACGGCGATTTCCTGCGCCACTGACCGCCCACGCCCGTCCCTCCGGGCTTGGAAATCCGGCGGGCGGCACCTATGCTGGCCGGACCAGACCCAGGCAGGACAATGCAGGCAGAGCATACCCCGACCATAAACGACGCTGCCCGCAGCGCACTCGTATCGCAAGACCCCCACGATCCCGGCACGGCAATGACCGGTCGGGCGGATGAGGCCGCCACCCTTCTGCGCGCCCTTTCGCATGGTGGCAGGTTATTGATCCTGTGCCACCTGTCGTCGGGCGAAAAGACGGTGGGGGAATTGGAAACCCTTCTGGGATTGCGGCAAGCCGCCGTCAGCCAGCAACTTGCCCGCCTGCGGCAAGAAGGGCTGATCAAGCCCCGACGCGCCGGAAAGACAATCCTTTATCGGGTGGCGGACCCGCGCGCCGCGCGGCTGGTGGCCGAGGTATACGAGATCTTCTGCAAGGCTTAGGTGACTTGCGAGCCGTCAGGCCGACAGACCCGCCACCAACCGCCCCAGCATCGCCTCGCAAGCCTGTAGCTGGGCTTCCTCCAGATATTCGTCGGGCTGATGGCCCTGCGCCATGTCGCCCGGTCCGCAGACGACGGTTGAAATGCCCTGCGCCGCGAAAAACCCGGCCTCTGTCCCGTAGGCAACCTTAATCAGGGGCGTGCCGGACGGAAGGGCCGCCTGTGCGGCCTGCACCGCCAAAGCCTGAGAGGACGCGTCTAGCCCCGGATATTCATTCACCACCTCGATCCGCATGGCGGCGGCCGGATGAGCGGCACGGGCGACGCAGTCCGCTGCACCTGCCCGCAGGCGGCCAAGGATCGGGCCGGGGTCATCGGCGGCAAGATGGCGCAGTTCGAAATCCACAAGTGCCCTGTCCGGCACGATATTGAGCGCAAGGCCACCGGAAAGCTTCCCGACATGCAGGGTGCTGAAGGGAATGTCATAGGCTTCGTCGCGGGCGCCTTGCGCAACAAGGTGCGCCTGTTCGGCCCGCACCAGCCCCACCAGATCGGTCGCCAGATGCAGCGCGTTCATGTAGTGAGGGGCCATCGCCGAATGGCCCGCCTGCCCCCGGCAATCGGCCCTGAGCGCGATCTTGCCCTTGTGGCCGGTCGCAACGGCCATGCCGGTCGGCTCGCCCACGATGCAAAGGGCAGGCTGGCCCAAAGCCGCTGGCAGATGGCCGATCATCTGGCGTATTCCAAGACAGCCCAGTTCCTCATCATAGGACAAAGACAGTTGAAAGGGCCGCGCCAACTTTGCGCCTGCCGCAGTCCGCGCGGCGGAAAGCGCTGCGGCAAGAAAGCCCTTCATGTCCGTAGTGCCGCGCCCGTAAAGTCGACCATCCGCCCGCGTCAGCCGGAAAGGCTCGCGGGTCCAGTCCTGCCCTTCGACCGGCACCACATCCATATGCCCCGACAACAGCAGACCACCGTCCCCTGAGGGGCCGATGCGGGCGAAAAGCCCGACCTTCTGATCGTCGGGGCTGGGCACGGGGCGCACATCAAAGCCGAGGTCACGCAAATAGGCCTCGATCCAGCCGGCAATATCCCGGTTCGAACGGCTGCTGACCGATGCGAAGGCCACCAGCCGATCAAGAATGTCCAGCGTTGCCAGTTCCATCACCGTCTCCTTGTCGCGCGGGCGTGCCGATCAGGCGCGGCCACTCTGACCGCCTGCGCCTGCAAAGCAAGTAAAGGATGGCGTGCCGCTGCATAGGCACAGCCTAAGCATGGTCAGACCCGCTCAAGCGCGATGGCAACGCCCTGACCGACCCCCACGCACATGGTGGCAAGGGCGTAGCGCGCCTGACCAGCGGCCAGCTCGATCGCGGCGCTGCCGCTGATCCGGGCCCCCGACATGCCAAGGGGATGACCCAGCGCAATCGCCCCGCCGTTGGGATTGATATGGTCCGCATCGTCCGGCAGCCCAAGCGCCCTGAGGACGGCCAGCGCCTGCGCGGCAAATGCCTCGTTCAGCTCGATCACCCCGAAATCAGCGGGCGTCAGCGACAGACGCGCACAGAGCCTTTCGACCGCCGGCACCGGCCCCATGCCCATGACCCGTGGCGCGACCCCGGCAGCGGCACCGCCCATGATGCGCGCCAGCGGTGTCAGCCCATGCGCGCGGATCGCGGCATCAGACGCGATCAAGACCGCCGCCGCGCCGTCATTCACGCCCGACGCATTCCCCGCCGTAACAGTGCCGCCCTGACGGAAGGGCGCAGGCAGACGCGCGAGGCTTTCCAGCGTGGTTCCCGCGCGCGGATGTTCGTCATCGGCAACGATCAGCGGCTCGCCCTTGCGCTGCGGGATGCTGACCGGCGCGATCTCGCGGGCAAAGCGACCATTGCCCTGCGCCGCGACCGCACGCATCTGGCTGCGCAGCGCGAAAGCATCCTGATCGGCGCGCGCGACTGCATGGTCCTGCGCAACATTCTCGGCGGTTTCGGGCATCGACTCCACGCCATATTGCGCCTTCATCAGCGGATTGACGAAGCGCCAGCCTATCGTCGTGTCATGGATTTCTGCCTGCCGCGAAAAGGCCGCTTCGGCCTTCGGCATCACAAAGGGGGCGCGGCTCATGCTTTCGACGCCGCCTGCGACGATCAGATCGGCCTCACCCGCGCGGATGGCCCGAGCGCCCGCCAGAACCGCATCCATCCCCGACCCGCAGAGCCGGTTCACGGTCAGGCCCGGCACCGACTGGGGCAGCCCGGCCAGAAGCAAGGCCATGCGCGCCACATTGCGATTGTCTTCTCCCGCCTGGTTGGCGCAGCCGAGCACGACCTCGTCAATCGCGGTCGGGTCAAGGGCGGGGTGATCGGCCAGAAGCGCCTTCAGCGCATGGGCGGCCAGATCATCGGTGCGCACGCCCGACAGGACGCCGCCAAAACGGCCGATGGGGGTACGGCGCATGGCGCAAATGAAAGCGTCGGACAAGGGCGCACTCCGTTCAAATCTCCGGCGTCGGATGGGGTCACCGGGCGCGGGGTTTGTCAAGCGCCCGCTTTGGCGGCCGCGCGCGCCCGTTCCAGACAATAGGCAAAGGCCCACAATAGAAAGACGCCGCCCAGAATGAGCGCACTGTCGAGCAACATGCTATCACCGAGTACTGCCTTCACTGCACGGGCGGCGAAGGACAGGATCGTGCCCAACGCAAAGACCGGCAGGGCGACGCGCCCCATCTGCGCCAGCGGTTCAGACCAGCGGCTATCGGCCACTACGCGCACAATGGGCAAGGCCGTCACAAGGTAGATCAGCGCGAGGGCGTGGAAGAGACGCGGCACGGACAGATAGGTCTTGTCGAAATTGCGGATGAGAGAGGGCACGCCCATGGTCGACAACTTGCCCAGGAACGCGTTGGCCCTGTCGGCAAAGGCCGGAACCTTTACCCAGATCAGCGACAGGATCAGAACACTCGCGGCCGCAAAGATCAGCCCGCGATGGCGCGGCACGAACCGGTCGCCCTTGCGCAGCGCGAGCCCGGTCAGAAGCCCCAGAACAAAGAGAAGCTGCCAGGAGACGGGGTTCAGAAACCACCCCCCCGGCGTGGGGAAGTTCGGCAGGTCGATCATCCACAACCCCGCCGCCAGCCACAGCGCAACCGATCCTGCCAGCGTCAGCCGGGGCGCGGTACGTCCGGCAAGGATCAGTGCCGGGCATGCCAGCAGAAGCATCGCATACATCGGCAGGATGTTCACATAGCCGATCTGGTGGGTCATCAGCGGCAACCCGGTCAGAACGCCCGCCATGTCCTTGAAAAGATACTGGATATTGTCTTTCAACAGCAAATCGCTCGCTCCGCCGAAGCGCATGGCCGCAGCCGCGATACCGATGACCCAGACCGTCACCAGAAGGTGCACGAGATAGAGCGTCCAGGCCCTGCCCCAGATTTTCGAGACACCGGGCCAGAGCTTCGGGCCACTCATCGCGGCGGCATAGGCCAGGGCGGCCGAAACACCCGACAGGAAGACGAACCCCTCCGCCGCGTCGGAAAAGCCGAAGTTGCGGCTCGTCGCCAGCTCGAAGATCGTGCCGGGCACATGGTTGATAAAGATCATGGCAAGCGCCAAGCCACGGAACATGTCGATCCGGCGGTCGCGCACTTTCCGGGCGCGCGGCGCTGCGGCGGGAACCTCTTCGGTCACGGGCTGCACAAGGCGCAGGGCAACGGGATCAGCGCTGCGGGGCACTGGCCCCGGCACGCGTTTGGTCTGGATGTCAGGCACGGGCAGGCTCCATCTGACCGGCCATGACCGGCGGAGAAATCATGGGTTTTCCGCTGGCGTCCGCGGGCGCGGGCGCCGTCAGCCAGCGCGACAGGATCTGGTCATGCAGCAAAAGAATGGCGGGTGTGCGCAGTTCCTCGGCCGTGGTGAAAAGCCGCGCCGTCGGCGACAGGGGATCGTCGCGGCGGCTGAGACGCGAACTGAACGAGATGATGACCGGCGCAAGGATCATCGGCACGATCACCGGCAAGACCCACAAGAAGATGTGCGCGGTCAGGAAATGCGCGACGCCAAGGCCAAGCGCGCCCACAAGCACGATGAACCGGCTGGCGGCCCAGGCTTCGCGCAGACTGAGCGTTGCGTCGCCGCGCACGTTGGGCGGCCATCCCCCGTCGCGGCCCATCAGCACCTGCCAGACCGACCGGGTCTGATAGGCCATCAAGACCGGCGCCATGGTGCTCAGAAGCAGGAAATCGGCGATCACCGACCTCATCGCCACCCGGCGACCACCAAAGCGGCGCACGCGCCCGGTCAGCACGGCCTCGGCCGCAGTCAGAAGCTTCGGCATGATCAAGAGGCCGAAGATGCCGATCGCAAGGCCGATGGCCTTTGCCGTCTCGTCACTGGGGAAGACCGGGAAGAACTGGTGCGGGTCAGGGAAATAGTCGGGCGGCGGCTGGGTCGCACGGTCCACGATAACCGTGATCAGGAAACCGGCCCAAAGGACCGGCGCGATATAGGCAAAGACGCCTTGAAGGAAGACGAAGCGGCTCCAGGGTTTAAGGCCCGGTGCTGCGATGATGCGCAGATGTTGAAGATTGCCCTGACACCAGCGCCGGTCGCGCTTGGCATGTTCGACAATGCTTTCGGGCGCTTCCTCGTAGGAACCCTTCAGGTCAGTATCGAGCCGCACCTTCCAGCCTGCCCGCGCCAGAAGTGCGGCTTCGACATAATCATGGCTGAGGATATGGCCCCCGAACGGCGGCGGGCCGGACAGGACCGGCAATCCGCAAGACGAGGCGAAGGCCGGGACGCGCACCATGGCATTGTGGCCCCAGAACGGTCCCGTATGGCCCTGAAGGCGCGCCAGTCCCCGCGAAAAGACCGGCGAGAAGAAGGCGGCCGCGAACTGCATCACCCGCCCGAAAATAGATTGCGCCCGCACCACCACCGGCAAGGTCTGCAAAAGGCCAAGCGCGGGATCCGCCTCCATCCGGCGGATCATCTCGACGATGGTCGCGCCTTCCATCAGGCTGTCGGCATCAAGGATCAGGGCAAAGTCATAGGCCCCACCCGAACGGGCAAAGAAATCTTCGATATTGCCGGCTTTGCGCCCGGTGTTCTGGCTGCGGCGGCGATAGAAGATACGGCCTTGCCCGCCGGTGTCAGTCAAAAGATGCGCGAACCATTTCTCCTCGGCCTGCGCAATCGCGGCATCGCGCGTGTCCGACAGGATGGCGAAATGCACAGGCAGGTCGGTTGCCGTGCAAACGGAACGATACATCGCCGCGACCCGGGCGAAGGTCACGGTCGGCTCCTCGTTGCAGACCGGAACCAGAACCACCGTCCGCCCGGTTGGCGGGGCGGGATTTGGCATCGTCGGAGCGGCCGGAAACGGTTTCAGACCCACCAGCCCCAGACAGGCCCCCCAGGCAAGCCAGGTCGTAGACAGGAACAGAAAGAACGCGCTGACCAGGCACAGAACCGTCAGTCCGTTCACCGCCGAATATTGCAAATAGATCGACGCCGCGCCCACCCCGATCACCAGCGACAAAAACACAGCCGCCGCGCGCAAGATCAGCACGCGGCGCGGGGTTTGTTCCACGCTGGGGGGGCGGGCCTGCATCTTAGGCCCCGGCGGGCCTGAGCGGTCCGTCGAAAAGGGCCTTCAAGAAGGCGAAGGGCGTCCGCTTCTGTTCAAGGATCTGCGTCGGCATAGCCATTGGCGCGTCAGGAAGTCGGCCCGCCACGAGCATCATCTGCACATCGGGCTGATCCGCAGGAACGAAGCCCGGCTGAGGAATGGAAAGCGATGCGGTCAAAGTCATGGTTTCACCCACTGGAACATCCAGATTTCAGAGAGCTTGCGCCCATAGCCCGCAACATGGGCCGACAACTCGCACACGGCACCTGTCTCCGACGCGATATCGGCGACCAACCGCCAGATATCCGTGCCATCAATCTTGTGGAGCGTCACGACATCAACCTTGCCATTGGTCGCCGTGACGACCGGCTCGATGTTCTTGTCGTCGCCCGGAAGGCGGCTGAGCATGCCGCCCTTGAAATCAACGACGAATTTCCGCGTGTCGGGCGGATTGTCCAGCCCTGCCCCGCCGCCGACACCGCCGCGCGTTTCCAAGACAATAGCCCGATCTTCGGCTTCGGGAACCGGCAGGCGGCCCCAATGCATCCGGTAGGCCAGTTCCAGCGCATCGCCAGCGGCGGGTTTCTGCTCGGGCACCCAATAAGCAACAATGTTATCATGCACTTCCAAGTCGGAAGGGATCTCGACCAGACGCACCCGGCCCGCGCCCCAGTCGCCGATCGGCTCGATATCAACTGAGGGGCGGAGTTCGTAATGCGCCTCGGCATCCTGATAGGCGGCGAAATCCCGGTCACGCTGGTGCAGACCGAACCGACGCGGGCGCGTTTCGGCGAAGTAGGACGATGCAAGTTGCAGCGGGTTGTTCAACGCCCGCCAGATCACGTCGCCATCTTCACGCACGATGCGCAGCCCGCTGCTGTCATGCACTTGTGGGCGGTAATCGTCGAAGCGGGCGCGGTTGACCTCGCCATATAGGAACATCGAGGTCAGGGGCGCGATGCCCAGCTCTTCCACTTCGGCACGGAAGAAAAGGCGCGCCGTCACATCGACGGTCGTCGCGATGCCCGGCGTGATGACGAAACGATAGGCCCCGGTCACGCTCGCACTGTCGAGCGCGGCATAAACCACCACAGTCTCAGCCCCCGGCGCGGGCTTTTCCAGCCAGAAGCCGGTGAAGCGCGGAAATTCTTCGGCCTTCGACATGCCGGTGTTGATCGCCAACCCGCGCGACGACAGCCCATAGGCATTGCCCTGCCCCAGCACCCTGAAATAGCTGGCGCCGACGAACGAAATGACCTCGTCGAACAGGTCAGGGCGGTTGACCGGATGGTTCAGCTTGAACCCGGCCACGCCCGGTAGCGCGAAATCGGCCGGAACCTCGTCCTTCAGCTTGCCGCGATATTCGAAATCCGCGGTGGTAAAGGTGATTTCCGCCGCACGGCCATCCACGATCTCGTGGACATGCACGGGTTCCTTGAAGAGCCACCCCATATGGAAGGGCAGGACCCGCCAGCTCGACCCTTTCTCGGACCAGCGGGCACGTTTCGGCCAGAACTGGATGAGGTTGTATTTGTCATAGTCGAGCGAGGCGAGGAAATCCGACAGGAGCGGCGCAACCGGATCTTCGCCCGTCGACCGTGCTCGCATCGTCTCTGTCAGGATGTCGAAGCTGAAGGGCTCGCCCGCAGCGGGTGCCGCTTCTTGCGCCCTCAGGATCGTCGGCACCGCCGTCGAAGAGAGAAGCGCCCCAAAGGCCATCCCGTTCGCCATGATCTGGCGCCGCGTCAATGATACGCGGCTGATATTGTTTATTTCAGTCATTCCGAAGACTTCGTTCAGCGCTGCGCACTCAATCTCATATCGGAGGGGGCAAAACCAGCCGCCAACCCATGCCGTTGGCGCATATCCGCCATTCGGAACTCAATGTAAAGTCGTCAAAGCGCCCTGAAATGCTGCAAATGCAGCCATTCCTTGCAGCATATGCAGCATCGGCAGCAAATCGCTGATCACAAACGAAAACCGTCCCTAGGTTGTCAGTCGAATCAAAGGCCGTTTAGTCTCGGACCCGCAGATGAAAAACCGTGCGATGTGCATAGGTCTGACCCGGAAGCAGAACACTTGGCGGAAAGGTCGGTTGATTGGGCGTATCGGGAAAATATTGCGTCTCAAGGCAGAGCCCCGCGCCTGCTTGATAGGTCCGACCGCCCAGCCCCGGCACGGGCACCGCGATCTTGGCCCCGTCATAGACCTGAAGGCCGGGCTTGGTGGTTACGACTTCCAGTGTCAAATCCCCGGACGCGGAGATCAACCTGGCCGCGAGCCTATCCCCCCCTGCCCCTGCCGCCCCGGACAGGACAAAATTGTGATCAAGCGGCCCGCCCGCCCCTGACAAGACGCGTGGCGTGCGAAAATCAAAACGTGTGCCCGTGACGGGCGCAATCTCTCCGGTCGGGATCAGATGGCGATCGACCGGGGTATAGGCATCGGCAAAAAGCTGAAGCTGGTGGTTCGCGACGGTGCCCGCGCCATCCAGATTGAAATAGGAATGCTGGGTCAGGTTCACATGGGTCGGTGCGTCCGTGGTGGCCGAAAGCTCGACCGTCAACCCGACATCATCGTCCAGACGGTAAAGGCACCGGGCCGTGACGTTGCCCGGAAAGCCC
>DAORUY010000041.1:0-17685 GCA_035433445.1 Paracoccaceae bacterium | reverse complement strand
AAGCCAACTGATCGCCGCCCCGGCCAAGCGCGCCTATGACGCCTGGCTCAATCCCGCCGATCTGGCCCGCTTCATGGTCCCGTGCGAGGAGGGATCCGTTCCATCGGCAAGTGCGGATGCCCGCGTCGGTGGCCGCTTCTTGATCGTCATGCGCGTGGGCGACAAGGATATCCCTCACAGCGGAACTTATCTGGAGCTGAAGCCCCACAGCCGCATCCGTTTCACGTGGGAATCGCCGCATTCGATCGACGGTAGCGAAGTGACGCTGGACTTCGTGCCCGAAGGTGCGGGCACGCGCATCATGCTCTCCCAAGTGCGCTTCCACAACGAGGCGAGCCGCGATGGCCATATCGCGGGTTGGCATCATATTCTTGAGACCTTCGCACTGACAATGGTGCGGAAGGCCGCATAAAGCACTGGCATCAATGAAAAAACGCTGCGGGAGGGAGCCCGCAGCGTCAAAGTCGCTACAGGCAGAAGGGAGTGCCTGAGCGTTCGTTCCAGCGTTGCCGCACGCGGCGGAAGGGAGCGCCGGAACACAGCCAAGCTGGCACAACCGAGCCCACTGCTATTTGATCTACATCAAGTAGCCCGACAAATCCGGGCCTGAAAACAGTTGTTGCGCGCCGAACGGACATCGACAAAGGCGACATCGGGATCACCCAGGAGTGTTTCGGCGTAGCCCGCCAACTCCTGCGCGGGTACCACCTTGCCGGTGCCATAATAGATCCGCTCGTCCGCGCGATAACCTTTCAGCAGGTAGTCGGGACTGCTGGTCAGCACCGGCGGCAGACCGCGTCCTTCGAACCGTGGGCAATCGTCAGCGCACAGAAAGATCGGTCCGGTTTCGGCATAGGGATGCAGATGGGCGAAAGGCCGGTGCGCGCAAATCAGCATCGCCGCCCCTTCGGGAATGAAATCCAGACAATGTCGGCAAGGATTGCCCGGCCCGTCCGAAATCGCCCGTTCGGCCGGCTGGCCGTTTGCATCCAGACCGCCTGTCCGCAGAGCCTGCACGAGGTCGGTCGGCAGGGCCTCAAATCTGATCATCTGATCTCTCCATCTTGTGACAAGGATCAGATAGAAACGGGCCGCCCGATGGGCGACCCGAATATTGCGCAATTGCCGCAGGTCAGCGCAAAAGGCTGGTGATGCGCCGGATGCTGGCGCGGCGGTTGGCCCTTTCGTCCGCCTGAGTGTTCACCTTCAGGAACTGCTCGCCATAGCCCTGCACCACCAGATTTTCCGGTGGCACGCCGAAATATTCGGTCAGCGCCAGTGCCACTGATTCTGCCCGCCGGTCGGAAAGGGCGAGGTTATAGGCGGCCCCGCCCACCGCATCTGTATGGCCCTCGATCAAGAACATCTCGCGCGGGTTGTCGCGGACATAGGACTGGATCAGCCTGCCCAGACCCGCCAGCGCCTTGGCCTGATCCGGCCGGATCGCGGCGGAGCCACTTTCGAACGTGATCGCATCCAGGTCGATGACCGGGGCAAAGGCCCGCACTTCGGCAATGTCGCGAATCTGCGCCAAGCTGAAAGCCCGGCCTGCGACCGATTCCGCCGCTAGCGCGGCGCGCAGTGCGGCTTCGTCCGCAGCCGTTGTCACTACCGGGCGGGGTTCGGGCTTTGGAAGGCGCGTCACATCGACCGGCGCATAAACCACCGTATCGTCGATCAGCAGGGTTTCACGCCCATAGGGATCGACATGCACCCGCCGGAGCACGCGCATCTCCGCATCGCGGATCGTCACGATCTTGCTGCCATCAGCACGCGTAACCGTGGTGCGGGTCGATCCGTCACGGAACGTCTCGGTTCTGACCTTCGATCCCGGCTGGCGCAGCAGTGCGTCATCGTCCTTCATCACGTAATATTGGCCGTCCCGGCTGACGACCACCCGGTCGCCCGAGTTCATCTCGACCTTGCGGTTGTTGGACAAGATCGCACCGACGACGAGCGCGCCGGCGCCCAGAAGCAACAGCTTCTCGACATCGCTGAGCCCCTTGTCACGTTCGACAGCGACCGGCGCGGCTTGTGGTGCTGCCACGGCGGCACCCTGCGCCGCCTGATTGACCTTGGTGGCAAAATCCTCGGATGAGGAGCGCGCGGTTTGCTGTGTCACAACCTCTTCCGTCACCTGTGCAATAGAATCGGCGGGCGCGGGTGCGGTTGCAGACGGGGCTTCGCCACCCTCGCTCGCCGGGGCCAGGATTTCAGCCGCCGCAGCGACCGGCGCGGCACCGCTGGCCGCATCGGGCTGCTCGGGCAAGTCCGGCACCACTTCGGTCGAGGGCACGACGCCGTCCGCCTTCAACTCCTCGGCGATGACATCAACAGGCGTGGGCGCGGCCGGCTCAGTGGCGGCTTCCTCGGCGGTCTCTGCGGCAGGGGCCACTTCACCCAACTGCTCGGCGAGTGCCTTTTCCAAATCCTCTGCAGTGGGTGCTTCGGCAGCAGGTTCAGTCGTCGCGCCAGCGTCCGGCGCGACTTCCGCCGCTGGTTCTGGCACCTGCTCGGGTGCCGTTTCTGGCGCCGGTTCAACAGCGGTCTCTGGCGCGGGTTCGGGGGCGGGTTCGGGGGTCTGTTCCGCCTCTGGCACAGGTTGCGGTTCTGTTGCGGGCTCAGCCTCAGCAGGCGGGGCCTCCTCCGCCGCAGCGGGTTCGACAGGAGCAACTTCTTCCTGGACAGCCTCAGCCGGAGCGGGCTCTGTCGGCGCCTGTTCTGCAGGTACCACTTCGGGCGTTACTGCCTCGGGGGCGGCAGTTTCGGGTTCCGCGGGTTGGGGTGCAACCTCCTCGACCGGTGCCGGTTCGGGAGCGACCGCCTCTGCCGGTGCGGTCTCGGGTGGTGCTGGTTCGGGGGTCGGCATGGCTTCCGGGGCGACCTCTGCGGGCGCGGCTTCGGCAGGTGCGGGTTCCGCCGGGGCGGGCACAGCCTCAGCAACCGGAGCCGGGACTGGCTCAACCCCTTCGGGGCAAGGCAGCGCGCTTCCGTCAGGACAGACCAGCGCCCCCTCTTGTGCGATGACCGGGAAGCCGGACAGGGCCAAAGACAAGCTGGTAACAAGGGCGGTCTGGGTGCGAAGGATGCGGCGCATGAGCGTCTCCGTTGATCATTACACGGGTTACTGTCCTAAAGTGGTGCCCCATGCCCGGTTAGGCAATAACGCTCTTAAACGGATGGCCCAGCGCGCGGTAATCTGCCGGGTGAGCGAGCCAGCGGAAGCCGTATTCCGACTTTTTCAATAAGGTATTGACGCATTGCCCCCGCCTTCGTAGAAGGCAGAAATCCCGACTAAAGGAATCAACAAATGAAACTGACCCTCACGCTCGCCCTCGCCGCCGGTGCGCTTGCCGCCCCCCTGTCTGCCGAGGAAGTGAACGTCTACTCCCACCGTCAGCCCGAATTGGTTCAGCCGCTGTTTGATGCCTTCACCGCGCAGACCGGGATCACCGTGAATGTTGCCCATGTCGAAAAGGGACTTGTCGAACGTCTTCAGGCCGAAGGCGACCGCAGCCCCGCCGATCTGGTGATGACCGTCGATATCGCCCGACTGGCACAGATCGTCGACGCCGGTGTCACCCAAGCGGTACAGTCCGACGCACTGACCGCCAACATCCCCGCCGAATTCCGCGATCCGGGCAATCAATGGTTCGGCCTGACCAGCCGCGCCCGTATCATTTACGCCAGCAACGAGCGGGTGAAGGACGGCGAAGTCACCACTTACGAAGACCTCGCCGACCCCAAGTGGAAAGGCCGCATCTGCACCCGCCCCGGCACCCACGATTATAACCTGGCGCTGATGTCGGCGATGATTGCCCATCATGACGAGGCTTATGCCAAACAATGGGCCGAAGGCGTGAAAGCCAACCTCGCCCACAAGCCCGAGGGCGGCGACCGTGATCAGGTGAAGTCGATCTGGGCGGCCGAATGCGATATTTCGCTCGGCAACACTTACTACATGGGCCAGATGCTGGCGGATGCGGAACAGACCGAGTGGGCCAACTCGGTCCGCATCATCTTCCCGACCTTCGAGAATGGCGGCACGCACCTCAACGTCTCGGGCATGGCGATGACCAAATCCGCGCCCAACAAGGATGCGGCGCTGAAGCTGATGGAATTCCTTGCCTCCGACGAAGCGCAAAAGATCTACGCGGAAACCAACCATGAGTTCCCGGTCAAACCCGGCGTCGAGCGGTCCGCGCTGGTCAAGGGCTGGGGCGAGTTCACCGCCGACACGATCAACCTGACGGATTTGGCTAAACTGCGCGCTACTGCACTGAAACTGATGGAGGAAGCAAACTTTGACGGCTAAGGCCGGATCAACAACCCTTCACTGGCTCAAACGTCAAAGGCGGCCCGGATCAGTCCGGGCCGCAGCTGTTTTCAACGCGCGTTGCTTGCAGAAAGGTGCCTATTCGGCGGCAATTGCGGTGGCCGGAACACCCACGACCCGCGCGCCGAGACTGCGCGCCATCGTATCCAGATCGGCCACATACCGCCCGCGCAAGTCCGAAAGCGCCAAGGCCGAAAAGCCATAGTCGGGGCGGACCTGCGGCTGGCGGGCGTGGAACGCGATCAGCCGGTCGCGTTGGCCAGGCTGAAGCCGGGTGCCTTGCGTCAGCAATCTTTGCGCCATCGCCACCGCACTTTGGGTGACACGCGGCTTGGCATGCGGCTCAACCGGCTGACGCAGGGCCAGTCCGGGCACCATCAGCCCGAGCGTCTGCGCCGCGCCGGCTGGGGCGGTTTGCACCACCAGTTCGCGCACGTTGAGTTCTTCACAAAGCGTCGCCGCAAGATCGGCCCAGCCGCCTTCGAACCGGGCAAGGGCTTCGGCATAATCGGCAAAAGGATCCATCCGCCGATCCAGCGCCATCGCCATCCAGACCGAATGGAACAAGACCTCATAGGGCTGCACGGTCAACACCAGCCGTTCGACATCTTGCCCCAGCGCCGTGCGCAAGAAACGCGCCCGGGGGCGGGCCATCGCATGAAACCGGCCAAGCAACAATTCCGCCACCGGCCCGGCCAGATCGGGAACCGAGACGAGAAACCCGTCGCTGCCTGCCTTGCGGTCAGGCGCGAACCGGCCCGCAAGCGCGGCCACTGCGCGGGCGCTTGCAGCTTCGTCGGAAAAGTCGGACGGCAGGGCATTGGCAAAACTGTCATCGCCCGTGCCCAGAACGTCAAAGCAGAAAAGCCCGTAGCCTGCGCGGCGCAATCCAGCGCGGTTGGCGGCCAGCCAGACAACCAGATCCTCGGCCCCGGTTGTCGCCCCTGCATGAAGATGTATTGTTTGTAAGTTCATCTCAATTCTGCAAAGTTTACCGCGAGTTTTATCAATCATCACGATGCATTGTGGCGGGTTTTTGACGCAACTGCGGCGCGGAAAAAATCAGTGTCTCAATGGATAAACTTTTAATAGTTGACGCTACGTAAACAATAAAGGCAGGAAAACATGACCCGGACAAGCCGAAAGATCATCATCGACACCGACCCCGGCCAGGATGACGCGGTGGCAATCCTCTTGGCGCTCGCCTCGCCCGAACTGGACGTTCTGGGCATCACCTGCGTGGCGGGGAACGTGCCCCTGGCGCTGACCGAGAAGAATGCGCGGGTGATCTGCGAGTTGGTGAACCGAACGGATATCAGGATTTTTGCAGGCTGCGACCGACCGCTGACACGCAAGCTGGTGACGGCCGAACATGTGCATGGCAAGACCGGACTGGACGGGATCGCGCTACCCGATCCGGTCCAGCCCCTCGCCCCCGGCCATGCGGTCGATTTCATCATCGAAACCCTGCGGCGCGAAGCGCCGGGTACGGTCACGCTTTGCCCGCTCGGGCCGCTGACCAATATTGCGACGGCGTTCCAAAAAGCGCCTGACATCGTGGGCCGCGTGGCCGAAATCGTGCTGATGGGCGGCGGTTACTTTGAAGGCGGCAACATTACCCCGGCGGCCGAGTTCAACATCTATGTGGACCCCGAAGCCGCTGATATTGTGTTCCGGGCAGGTGCGCCGCTGGTGGTGATGCCGCTGGATGTGACGCACAAGGCGCTGACCTCCCGCGAGTGGGTGGAAGGGCTCCGCGCCCTTGGCACGAGGGCCGGTCAGGCGGTTGCCAGCTGGACCGACTTTTTCGAACGGTTCGACACCGCAAAATACGGCAGCCAAGGCGCGCCTTTGCACGACCCCTGCGTCATCGCCTATCTGATCGAACCGTCCCTGTTTCAGGGCCGCCATATCCATGTGGCCATCGAGCTTCAGGGCACCCATACGCTGGGTATGACGGTGGCGGACTGGTGGCGCGTCACCGACAATGCGCCGAACGCCATGTTCATGGGCGCGATCGACCGCACGGGCTTTTTCGCGCTGCTGACGGAACGGATCGCGCGGCTATAGGCGGTTTATCTTTGGTCTGACCCAACCCTTGCCTCGCCCGGTCGCCCCAAGCGACCGGGCCGCGCCCGACCCGCCCCCAAGGCGGGCGTGATGGCCCCCCTTCGGGTCAGGCGCGACCCTACCGAAACGTTCGAAGCAGAGACAGCACCAAGGTGCGTCCCCACCGCGCGAAAGCTCTCAGATCTCGATCTGCCCGTCCGGGGCGACCTGTTCCGACGGGCTTTTGCGGCGGATGATGATATCGCCGTTGGGCAGCATTTCCGGGGGGTGATAGTTGCGGAAATCGTCGATCCGGCCCAGAAGCTCTTTCAGGGCCGGTCCCATTTCGGCCATCGCCTCGTCCAGCCCTTTGCCGAGTTCCTTCATCCGCGGCTCGACATCGTCCAGGAGCGATTGCAGCAGCATCCTGGCGCCGCGCTCAATCAGGCTCATCCCCTCCTCGGCCGAAGGATCGGGGGCAGTCGACGGCGGCTCCTGCGCGCTCAGCGGCGGGGCGGCCAGCATCAGACAGACAGCAAGGGGTAAAGCGGTCCTCATGCCGACAACATAGGGCGAACACCCCGCCCTGATAAGACCCGGCCTTAGCCGGATCATCAGATCGGCAAATCCACGCTGACCGGAAAATGATCGGACGCCATCAGAAGCGCTTCGCGCAACTCATCCGTCTGATAGCAGGCCGGATCGTCGAACGGGTGCCAGATGCGCCAGCGCGGCTTGAGCGCGCGCAGGTCTGGCGAGACCATGATATAGTCCAGAAGCGCCGTGAAATAGCGCTTCTCCTCGTCGAGGTAAAAGCGCGCACTGACCGGCGCGATCCCCGCCTTCTGAGAGAAGGCCATACGGGCGTGGGGATCAAAAAGCCGGGTTTCGCGTGGCTCGTCCCAGCCCAGAACGATTTCGACCCCCGACCTGCCGAAGAGCTTTTCATATTCATCAAGCCCCGGCCCGTCGTTCAGCTCGCCCATGATCATCAGACTGTCGCCCGCACCGAGATGCTCCAGCGCCCGCCTGCGCAGCCAGACACATTCAGCCAACTGCTTGCGCCGATTGGCAATACCGATGCGCCGCACCTCCTCAGGCCCGTTGGCGCCGTGCGGGGCCTTGGTCTTCAGATGCGCCCCGATCATGCGGAAACGGAACCCATCCGCCGTTTCGGCGGCAATCTCCAGCGGCGGTTTGGAATAGGTCACGCGGTCCGGCGTTCCATCCACATCAAGGTCGATGAGGTAGGATTGGTCGAACCGGGGTGTCGGGCTTTCCGGCCCGCCCTGCGGATCGTGATGCACTGTCAGCCGGTCGGGGTCAAAGAGAAGCGCTATTTCCTGCTGGGTCTCGTTCTGAAATCCGAGCAATGCACGACGCTGGCGCAGGCCGAAGCGGCTGGCGAACCGCTCCAGCATCGTGACCGTCTTGCGCTTGTCGCCATTGTCGGGTGCCTCGATGATCATCACCGCGTCGGCGTCGAGCGCGGTCAAGACGATCGCGATCGATTCAATCTGCTGGCGCCGGGTGATCTTGTAGCGGGAGGACCATTCGCCATCCTCCAAAAGCCGTCCGCGCGCATCAAAGAGATTGGTGAACCATTCCACGTTCCATGTGGCGATGCGCATCGCTCAGGCCGCCACTTTGCTGCTGATGATTTCCCAGGCGCGATTGATATCCCTCAGACGGTTTTGCGCCAGCCGGATCGCTTCTTCCGGCAGGCCGCGCGCCGCCATACCGTCCGGGTGGCTTTCGCGCACCGCCTGCTTCCAGGCCTTTCTGATCTCTTCCATCGGCATGTCGGGGCGGACGCCAAGAATATCATAGGGATCATGCGGATCGTTTTCCACAAACCGCGCCCGCAAGGTGCGATAGCAGGTCTCACTCAGACCGAAGATTTCGATCACATGCCGCAAGAAGATCTCTTCGGCCTCGTGCAACTCGCCATTGGCGAGCGCGATGTGAAACAACCCCTCCGCCAGGTCAATCAGGACCCGGTCGCCAGGGCCGAACATTGCCGCGATCTTGCGGGCATAGGCATCAAAGCCCGCCACATCCTGCCGCGCCAGATTGAAAACGCGCGCGGCGTTTGCTTCATCCTCGCGCGCGATGGTGAAGACGCTGCGAAAGGCGGTCACTTCGTCGCGCGTCACCTGTCCGTCAGCCTTGGCCATCTTGGCGCCGAGCGCGATCACGGCAATGGTGAAGGCCACCGACCGTTCGGGCGGCGTTTTCAACCGCTCGAACACCATGGCCAGGCCTTCGCCCTTGGTCAGGGCGGACAGGGCCTCGGATATGCGGGTCCAGATCGACATGGCGTCACTTTAGCCGCGGCGCAGCGGAATGTCAGCCAGTCACAGGAATTTCATCATCAGCACGAGGTCGAGCCAGCGGTCGAACTTGCGCCCGGCTTCGGGAAGGGTGGCGATGGTTTTGAAGCCAAGCTTTTCATGAAAGGCGATCCCGGCGGTGTTCTCGCCCGATACGCCCGCATAAAGCGTATGACCGCCGCCGTCACGGGCATGGCCCTCAAGCCGCGTCATCAACGCCCGCCCGACCCCGCGCCCCCATGCCGCCGCATCGAGAATGACCGAATGTTCAAGCGCATGCCGATAGCCGTTGCCGCCCCGGAACTGGGCATAGGTCGCGAAGCCCAAAAGCCGCCCCTCCGCGACGGCCACAAAGAATTCATGCCCGTCGCGGCGGCGCGCGTCGATGATCTCGTGCACCTTCGCACTGTCGCGTTCCTCGGAATGAAAGATGGTCGTCGTGTCGCGGATCACCGGATTCCACAGCGCGCAGATCGAAGGGTAGTCTTCGGGCCGGGCGGGGCGGATGTTCATTCCAGATGTCTTTCCCCGTGGGGCGTTGCAAAGGTCGCGCGCAAGGCGGAGGGTCCGGTCACATACTGCACGCGCGGATCGTCCAGCCGCACGCGCGCACGCAAAACCTCCGCCTCGGGATGTGCGACCTCCAACCGGGTCAGGCAGCAAACACTGTCGGCCAGCCGGTCCTGCGGCTTCAGCCCGCCTTGCCATTCAATGAGTGCCGGGAAACGGTCGTCATAGGGCAAACACCCGTCTGCGGGCACCCCCATCCGCCAGCGAAAATCACCCCGCGCCAGGGCGACGGGCCGCCCTGCCCCTTCGGGCGCGCCCGCAAGGGCTGCATCGAGGTCATCGACCCGGCAGATCCAGTTGGTCAGGCGCGGCCTGCCCCTAAACGCGTCCAGCCGGAACCAGCGCGGATGGGCCACCGCCGGCGCGTCGGGGTCGATGGCGATCACCTCCAGATAGTCCGATGGCCCAAGACCCAGAAGCCGGTTGTGCGTTGACATGTAGGCATGCTGCCCGACCGGCCCCAACCGGACCCCGAGCGCCGCCTCGACATAGTCAGCGCCTTCGGCGAGCGAGTTGGCCGAAACCGCCAGATGGTCCAGTTGCCACATGACGTACCTTTCGTTCTGGGGACTATATCCCGGTGGCTCGGGGGCAGTGCCCCCGCCCCTACTTCCGCGCCTGACGGACCAGTTCAAGAATATCCTTCGCCGCTTCGGGGATGTTCGTTCCCGGCCCGAAGATCGCCTTCACCCCGGCCTTTTTCAGGAAGTCGTAGTCCTGCTGAGGGATCACACCGCCGCAGATGACGATGATATCCTCCGCCCCTTTCGCCGCCAGAGCCTCGATCAGCTTCGGGGCCAGCGTCTTGTGCCCCGCCGCCTGGCTGGAGATGCCGACGACATGCACGTCATTGTCGATCGCATCTTGCGCTGCTTCCTCGGGGGTCTGGAACAAGGGGCCCACATCCACGTCAAAGCCGATGTCGGCAAAGGCGGTGGCGATGACCTTCGCCCCCCGGTCATGCCCGTCCTGCCCCATCTTCACCACCAGCATCCGTGGGCGGCGGCCTTCCTCCTCGGCGAAGGTCTCCACATCTTTCTGGATCTGGGCGAAGGCTTCGTCGCCTTCGTAGGCGCTGCCGTAGACCCCGGCGAGCGTTTTGACCTCGGCCCGGTGACGGCCAAATATCTTTTCCATCGCCATGCTGATTTCCCCTACGCTCGCCCGCGCCCGCGCCGCCGCGACCGCCGCTTCCAGAAGATTGCCGCCATGACCGGCGCGGAACTCCAACTCGTTCAGCGCCGCCGTGCAGGCCGCATCATCCCTTGTGGCGCGGATGCGCGTCAGCCGCGCGATCTGGGCGTCGCGCACCGCCATATTGTCCACGTCCAGAATGTCGACAGGGTCGGACCGCGTGGGCTTGTATTTGTTCACCCCCACCACGACCTCTTCGCCCCGGTCGATCATCGCCTGACGCCGGGCGGCCGATTCCTCGATCCGCATCTTCGGCAGGCCGGTGGCGACAGCCTTGGTCATGCCGCCCATCGCCTCGACCTCCTCGATCAGCTTCCACGCTTCGGCGGCCAGATCGGCAGTCAGCTTTTCAACATAGTAGGAACCCGCCAAGGGATCGACCACATGGGTGATCCCGGTTTCTTCTTGCAAGATCAATTGGGTATTGCGCGCAATTCGCGCAGAGAATTCAGTGGGTAGCGCCATTGCCTCGTCCAGCGCGTTGGTATGCAGGGACTGCGTGCCCCCCAACACCGCTGCCATCGCCTCATAGGCGGTGCGGATCACGTTGTTGTAGGGGTCTTTTTCCTGCAAGCTCACGCCCGAGGTCTGGCAATGGGTGCGCAGCATCAGGCTTGAGGGTTTCTTGGCCCCGAATTCCGACATGATCTTGTGCCAGAGCATCCGGGCCGCGCGCAGTTTCGCCGCCTCCATGAAGAAATTCATGCCGATGGCGAAGAAGAAGCTCAGCCGGCCGGCAAATTCATCGACATTCATCCCGCGCGCGATTGCGGTGCGCACATATTCGCGCCCGTCAGCCAGCGTATAGGCCAACTCCTGCACCAGGTTCGCGCCCGCCTCCTGCATATGATAGCCGGAGATCGAGATCGAGTTGAACTTCGGCATTTCTTTTGCCGTATATTCAATGATATCCGCGACGATCCTCATGCTGGGTTCCGGCGGATAGACGTAGGTGTTGCGCACCATGAACTCTTTGAGGATGTCGTTCTGGATCGTACCCGACAGAAGCGCCCGGTCCACGCCCTGCTCCTCCCCCGCCACGATGAACGACGCCAGAACCGGGATCACTGCCCCGTTCATGGTCATCGAGACCGAGACCTGATCGAGCGGGATACCATCGAACAGGATCTTCATATCCTCGACGCTATCAATCGCCACCCCCGCCTTGCCCACATCGCCCACCACGCGCGGATGGTCGCTGTCGTAGCCCCGGTGGGTGGCCAGGTCGAAGGCAACCGAGACGCCTTGCTGCCCCGCCGCCAGGTTCTTGCGGTAAAAGGCGTTGCTTTCTTCTGCTGTTGAGAAGCCCGCATATTGCCGGATCGTCCATGGACGGCCCGCATACATGCTGGCGCGCACGCCGCGGGTGAAGGGGGCGATGCCGGGTACTTCGCCCATCTGGGCCAGACCGGCGGTGTCAGCCGCCGTATAGAGCGGCTTCACCGGAATGCCTTCGAGCGTGTTCCAGGTCAGATCCTCGGGCGTCTTGCCCTTCAGCTCCTTGCCGACGAGCGCGCGCCATTGTTCGATATTGTCGGTCATGTCCGCACCCTCACTCGAATTCCATGATCACATCGTCGACCTTCAGGCTGGCGCCTGCTGACGTGTTGATCTTTTTGACCACGCCCCGCCGTTCGGCCTTGAGGATGTTCTCCATCTTCATCGCCTCGACCGTGGCCAGGGCTTGCCCTTCCTGCACCTCCTGACCTTCCTCGACGTTGATCTTCACGATCAGGCCGGGCATCGGGCACAGAAGATATTTCGACGTGTCCGGCTGCAGCTTTTCCGGCATCAGTTTGGCCAGTTCAGCCTGACGGGGGGTGCGCACATGCACCTTCAGGTCGGCGCCGCGGGTCCGCACCCGGAACCCGCCGGAAATCTTGGCCACCTTCAGCACCACTGCAACCCCGTCCACATCCAGCCGGGCAAGCGGCTGGCCCGGCAGCCAGTCCGACATGACCCGGTGGCTGGCGCCGTCGGCAAAGGTCACGGTCGCGCCCTGCTTGTCGGCGGCGATCTTCAGCGGAAACTCGGTGCCTTGTAGCGTGGCCACCCAGTCATCGCCGACATGGCGTTCGTGGTTGCCAAGCGTGCCGGTGATCCGGGTGCGGCGAATCTCCGCCACGCGGTTCATCGCGGCAGTCGCCGCCGCGATCCGGCGCAAGAGTGCCTGATCCAGCGTGGCCCCGAGGAAACCTTCGGGATATTCCTCGGCGATGAAGGCGGTGGTGATATTTCCGCTGGCAAAGCGCGGGTGGTCCATCACCGCCGAACAGAAGGGCAGGTTGTGGCCGATCCCTTCGACTTCGAAACTGTCGAGCGCGACGCGCATCCCTTCGATCGCCGCAGCGCGATCCGGCCCCCAGGTGCAAAGCTTCGCGATCATCGGGTCGTAATACATGCTGATCTCGCCGCCCTCATAGACGCCGGTATCATTGCGCACGACATGCGTGGCTGTGGCGACCTCTGCCGGCGGGCGGTAGCGCGTCAGACGACCGATCGAGGGCAGGAAGTTGCGGTAGGGATCTTCGGCATAAAGCCGGCTTTCCATGGCCCAGCCGTTGATCTTCAGGTCGCTCTGCGCGAAGGGCAGCTTTTCGCCTGCGGCAACCCGGATCATCTGTTCCACCAGATCGACGCCGGTGATCAGTTCCGTCACCGGATGTTCGACCTGAAGACGGGTGTTCATCTCAAGGAAATAGAAATTCCGCGCGCCATCGACGATGAATTCGACGGTGCCCGCGCTCGTGTAGCCCACGGCACGCGCCAGCGCACAGGCTTGTTCGCCCATCGCCTTGCGTGTCGCCTCGTCAAGGAACGGCGAAGGCGCCTCTTCGATCACCTTCTGGTTCCGGCGCTGAATCGAACATTCGCGTTCGTGCAGATAGACATAGTTGCCGTGCTTGTCGGCCAGCACCTGAATTTCGATATGGCGGGGCTGGGTCACGAATTTCTCGATGAAGATCCGGTCATCGCCGAAACTGCTGGCCGCCTCGTTCTTCGAAGACTGAAAGCCTTCGCGGGCCTCCTGATCGTTCCAGGCGATGCGCATGCCCTTGCCGCCGCCGCCGGCGCTGGCTTTGATCATCACCGGATAACCGATCTGGCCCGAGATCTTCACCGCCTCGTCCGCGTCCGCGATCAGGCCCATGTAGCCCGGCACCGTCGAAACCCCGGCTTCTTGCGCGATTTTCTTGGAGGTGATCTTGTCGCCCATCGCTTCGATCGCCGGGCTGGGCGGGCCGATGAAGACCACGCCCTCCTTCTCAAGAGCGGCAGCGAAATTCATGTTTTCGCTCAAGAAACCATAGCCCGGATGAACGGCTTCCGCGCCGGTCTGGCGAATTGCATCCATGATCTTGTCGATCACGATATAGGATTGGTTGGCGGGCGGCGGGCCGATATGCACCGCTTCGTCGGCCATCTTCACATGCAGCGCATTGCGGTCCGCATCGGAATAGACGGCGACCGTCTTGATCCCCATCTTGCGCGCGGTCTTGATCACGCGACAGGCAATCTCGCCCCGGTTGGCTATCAGGATTTTCTTGAACATGGACGGCTTCCCTCAGGCAAAAGAAAAACCACCGGGGCGGTTTTGCCCCGGTGGTTCATGATTGTGTCTTCAGACCCCCGCGCATGCAGGGGGTGATGGGTCAGATCACTGGCAGTAGCCCGCGTTACCGGCGACAACACCGGCACCGCCGCCAACAAGGGCGCTGGTTGCGATGTCATTGTCGGTGACGGCACCAAGCGCAGCACCGGCGACAGCCCCGGTAAGGGCGCAGTTGGCGCTGATGCCACGATTGCCATAGCCCGGCTGGGTGCAGGCAGACAGCGCCGCAAGGATCGCCAGTCCGGCGAGAAGTTTGGTTTTAGACATTTTGCTCGGCCTCCGATTGAGCTTCTTATGGCCGACAGACTACCCCCTGCCAGAGGCGGAGAAAAGCGGAAAGCTATGGTGGACGCCTCATAAGCGCCGGTCCGCCGACCAGAAACAGGAGTGGGTGGCCTGACCAAATTAGGGCCAGACCACCCACAAGGGGAAGGGTAACGGTTTAGACAAACACCGATCCCGTGGGTGCAAGAAGACGGGATCTGAGGTTGAGTTTTCAGTAGGATCGCCTGTGAGGCAATCGTAAAATCGCGACCGTCGGAACGGTCGGCAGCAACCCGCCACTGTAACCGGAGGTTGCGCGAAAACATGCCTATTTCATCCCGCCAAACACATCGGGGAAGGATTGGCGCGCGCGCTTCACGTCGATTTGAAGAAGGGCTTCATAACTTTCGGGGTCGAACGGATCTTCGGCCGGCACCACCTCGCGCCCGAAGAGCCAGGACAGGCGCCCCGCATCCAGATTGCCACGCTCGAACGGCTGATCGCCGAAATGCTCCCACAGCGCCGCAAGAAAGGTTGCATCGGCCAGACGGTCGATGGCGGCGCGGTCGCGGAAGCGTTCGCGTTCGATGATCCGCGTCGCCCCTTTGTCATTGGCGCGGCGGATGACGAACTGAAAATCGGTGCTGGGAAGTCGGCCGGGAAAACCGCGATGCTTCAGCATGCTGCACACCCCCGGGAACAAGATGCAGCGCGGGCCGGGACCGGCATGAACCGGACCCGGCAGGAGACATGGGTTAGATCAGAGTTTGCCGGTGTAAACCGGTTCTTCGGTGACCGTTGGCTCAACGTAGACGGTTTCTTCTTTTTTCGCACAAGCGGCGACAGCAGCGACGAGGATCGCTGCGAAGATGACTTTCTTCGACATTTTATTCTCCTGCTCTCAACGACGGTTACACCGGATATGGCGTCCGTCAGCTCTGGTTTTTTGTTTGGTGTCAGATTGTTCCGACCCATGGCCAGATTAGCAGACGCCCTACCGAAGAAAAAACAATTCCATCCGAAGTTGTCCGCCTGTGGCGCAATTGCACCACAGCCAGCCTCCCGCCCCCCTGTCATTACAACATATTGATTCATGATCAGAATCCTTCCCAGATGCAGGTAGTGCCTTCGGGGCTGAAAGCTTCGAAAAACTGCGTTGCCTCGGGGTTTGGGATCCCGAAGTCGACCGGTCGGTCCGACAGGCTGATGATGATCTGCCCCGGTGCCGGGCCTGTCCCTGCGACCCTTGGCAGGGCATAGTCCTCGCACAGGGCCTGCATGTCATCGAAGGCCATATCCACCGTGACGGTGCCATCCGCGCGCGCGATGTCTGGGGCCAGAAACCTGAACCGATAGGTAAGGCCGTCGGGGCCAGGTGCGTCATGCACCATATCGACGAATGTTATGTCCTGGCCGGATGGCACTTCGATCTTCTCCTCGGCGTGAAGCGGCAGCGCGAGACAAACCGACAAGGTCGCTATGATCGCACCGGTCCGCATGATCCGCCTCCGTCAAAGGGGGATATTGTCGTGTTTTTTCCACGGATTTGTAAGGCGTTTGCCGCGCAGGCTTGCGAAGGCGCGAGCGACACGCTTGCGGGTCGAATGGGGCATGATCACCTCGTCGATGAAACCCTTTTCGGCCGCAACGAACGGGTTGGCGAAGCGCCCCTCATAGTCCTTCGTCCGGGCTGCGATCTTGTCCTTGTCGGAGAGTTCCGACCGATAGAGGATCTCGACCGCCCCCTTGGCGCCCATCACCGCGATTTCCGCCGTGGGCCAAGCGTAGTTGAAATCGCCACGAAGATGCTTGGACGACATCACGTCATAGGCCCCGCCATAGGCCTTGCGGGTGATGACCGTGACCTTCGGCACCGTCGCTTCGCCATAGGCAAACAGCAGTTTCGCCCCGTGCTTGATGACACCACCATATTCCTGGCCCGTCCCCGGCAGGAAGCCCGGCACATCGACCAGTGTCAGGATCGGAATTTCGAATGCATCGCAGAACCGCACGAACCGCGCAGCCTTGCGCGAACTGTCGATATCGAGACACCCCGCCAGTACCATCGGCTGGTTCGCCACCACCCCGACTGTCTGGCCTTCGATGCGGACGAAGCCGGTGATGATATTGGCGGCGTAATCTTTCTGAATCTCAAAAAAATCGCTCTCATCGGCGACCTTCAGGATCAGTTCTTTCATGTCATAGGGCTGGTTCGGATTGTCCGGGATCAGCGTGTCGAGACTGGATTCGAGCCGCGCCACATCATCGAAGAAGGGCCGGGTCGGCGCCTTTTCGCGGTTGTTGAGCGGCAGGAAATCGACCAGTCGCCGGACTTCGGCCAGCGCCTCGACGTCATTCTCGAACGCGCCGTCCGCGACCGAGGACTTCTTGGTATGGGTCGAAGCCCCGCCCAGTTCTTCGGCGGTCACAATCTCGTTCGTCACCGTTTTCACCACGTCGGGTCCGGTCACAAACATGTAGGACGTGTCCTTCACCATGAAGATGAAATCGGTCATCGCCGGGCTGTAGACTGCCCCCCCCGCACAGGGGCCCATGATCACGCTGATCTGCGGCACCACACCCGAGGCAAGCACGTTGCGCTGGAACACATCCGCATAACCGGCGAGCGAGGCCACGCCTTCTTGAATCCGCGCCCCGCCACTGTCGTTCAACCCGATCACCGGCGCGCCGTTCTGTAGCGCCATATCCATGATCTTGCAGATTTTCTGGGCATGCGTTTCCGACAAGGATCCGCCGAACACCGTGAAGTCCTGCGAAAAGACATAGACCATGCGGCCGTTGACCGTGCCCCAGCCGGTCACGACCCCATCGCCAGAGGGACGATCCTGTTCCATCCCGAAATCGGTGCAGCGATGGGCGACGAACATGTCGAATTCTTCGAACGACCCTTCGTCCAGCAAAAGTTCGATCCGTTCGCGCGCCGTCAGCTTGCCGCGCGTATGCTGGGCGTCGATCCGGCGTTGCCCGCCTCCCTGGCGCGCAGTGGCACGGCGGGCCTCCAGCTCTTCAAGGATGTCCTTCATCGCGCCCTCCCCGTTCGCAAGTTCCGCGCAACATAGTCAGGTCGCGCGAGGAGGCAAAGCGGAACTTGGAAAATTTGCAAACTGTTGCCAAACACATGACTGCAAATTGCAACCCCCTGCCCCCCTTGCCATTCCACTGAGGATCGGCTTTGCAAAACCCGCCCAACCCGGAGGTGAATGATGCCCAGCCTTCCAATCCCCGTCCTGACGATCGGGCTTTTGATTGCCTCGAATGTCTTCATGACCTTCGCCTGGTATGGCCATCTCAAATTCAAGGGCGCG
>DAORUY010000040.1:0-17855 GCA_035433445.1 Paracoccaceae bacterium | reverse complement strand
CCTGCCTCCTCGCCAATACCCTCACCGCAACCTGCCGCGCAAATAACCTCCCAGAGCCAAAGGGCCTCACGGCCTGACGTGCTGTCGGGGCTGCCCGGCGGATCCGATCCATTCAAGCAGAGGCATCATGTCGATCCTTCTTCGCCCGCCATTCACCCCCGGCCCGCCACGCGCGAGCCGCATCATCGAACCGATCGGCCTGCACCTGCCGCGCCAGCATGAACGCTATGGCGTCGAAGGCGGTGGGGCGATCCTGATCAAGGCCCATGCAGGCGACCGGCTCAGCATCGTCAATGACGAAGGCGGCCAGCCCTGTGAGATCGTGGCCGCCGAGCCGACGGGGCGCATTCGGGCCGACCTGCTGGGGCAGGGGGCGAACTCCGATGCGGCCGGGCTGAAGGCGCTTCTGACCTTGCAGGACGCCAGCCTGATGAAGATGCGTCAGGCGCTGGGGCGGCTGGGGATCGATCTGTCGACGGCCGGGGCGATCCGGCTTTTCGGCGCGGCCAGCCCGGCACGGTCCGAGGAAAGCTTTACGCTGACCGGGGACGCCACGCTGATCATCGCGGCGCCGGGCGGTGGCATGACGCCCGATGCCCAGAATACCGCGACCTCCCTGAGCGTGCATCTGACATTGGCCCAACCCCGGTCAGAGGCGCGGTTCGAACTGCCCGAGCCGCTGGCCGACCCGATCCTTGATCTTCGGGTCAAGTCCGCCACCGCTGAGGCATATTTCGTCAAGGCGGGCGACTATCTTCAGATCATCGACGTGGATGGCCGCCAATGCACGGATTTCCAGTGTTTTTCGGCGCGGAAGCTCGACAAGGGTATCGAACATGCGCTGGATGTCACCGCGACCCGCAGCGCCATGGGCCATGTCTATCCGATGCCGGGCCTGCATTCAAAATATTTCGACCAGGATTTCGTGCCGCTGATCGAGGTCATTCAGGACACTTGCGGGCGCCATGATACGTTCGGCCTGGCCTGCACCGCGAAATATTACGACGACATCGGCTATCCCGGCCATGCCAACTGCACCGAGAATTTCAATGGCGCGCTTGGCAAATACGGCGTCGGCCCGCGCGGCGGCTGGATGGCGGCGAATTTCTACTTCAACACCGGGGTGGATGGGCATGGCGTGATGTATGCCGATGAACCCTGGTCACGCCCCGGCGACTATGTGCTGGTCAAGGCACTGACCGATCTGGTCTGTGTGTCTTCGGCCTGCCCCGACGATACGACGGCCGCAAACGGCTGGAACCCCACCGATATCCATGTGCGCACCTATTCGGGCGCCGAAAGTTTCAAACGCGCGGTGGCGATCCGCCCCACCAAGGATTCAGAGGCCAAGATGACCAAGGAAACCGGATTCCACGACCGCCTGTCAAAGCTGACGCGCAATTTCGTCGAATATCGCGGCTATTGGCTGGCCAACGCCTATGCCGCGAATGGGCCGATCGACGAATACTGGGCCTGCCGCGAGAAATGCATCGTGATGGATCTGTCGGCGCTCAGGAAGTGGGAAATCACTGGCCCGGATTCCGAGGCGCTGATGCAATATTGCCTGACGCGCGACATGAAGAAGCTGGCGGTGGGTCAGATCGTCTATTCGGCCATGTGTTACCCGCATGGCGGCATGATCGACGATGGCACCGTCTTCCGGCTGGGGCAGGACAATTTCCGCTGGGTCGGGGGCGACGATTATTCCGGCATCTGGCTGCGGGAGCAGGCCGAAAAGCTGGGGTTGAAGGTGTTGGTGCGGTCCTCGACCGATCAGCTGCATAACCTTGCGGTGCAGGGGCCGGAAAGCCGCGAGCTTTTGAAAAAGGTCATCTGGACGCCAGCCCATCAGCCGGCGATGGAGGAGCTGGGATGGTTCCGCTTTACCGTGGGGCGGATTGGCGCTGCAGACGGCATTCCGGTTGTTGTGTCGCGCACGGGCTACACGGGCGAACTCGGTTACGAAGTCTGGTGCCATCCCAAACATGGCGGCGAGGTCTTTGATGCGATCTGGGCGGCGGGGCAGGACCACGGGCTGAAGCCGATGGGCCTTCAGGCACTCGACATGGTGCGGATCGAAGCGGGCCTGATCTTCGCGGGCTATGACTTTTCCGACCAGACCGACCCGTTCGAAGCAGGCATCGGCTTTACCGTGCCGTTGAAGACCAAGCCCGACGATTTCATCGGGCGCGAGGCGCTTTTGCGCCGCAAGGAGCACCCCAGCCGCAAGATGGTCGGGTTGGTGATCGAGGGCAATGTGCAGGTTGGCCATGGCGACTGCGTGCATGTGGGCCGCGCGCAGGTGGGCGAGGTGACATCTGCGATGCGCTCGCCGATCCTGGGCCAAAACATCGCGCTGGCGCGGGTCGATGTGGCACATGCCGAGATCGGCACCGATGTGGAAGTGGGCAAACTTGACGGGCATCAAAAGCGCCTGCCCGCGACGATTGTAGGCTTTGCCCATTACGACCCGAAAAAGACGAGGCCGCAATCCTAAGGAGGTCGACATGGCGGAAAGCATTCTGGACCAGCTCGGCGGCGAACCTGCGCTCAGGCGGCTCGTGAACCGTTTCTACGACCTGGTGGAAACCGACCCGCGCGGCGAAAATCTTATGCGACTGCATTTTCGCGGGCACGGACTGGCCCATGTGCGCGAGGAGCAGTTCGCCTTTCTGTCGGGCTTTCTGGGCGGTCGGCGCTATTATGAGGAAAAGCATGGCAACATGGAGGTGCGGCTGATGCATTCCCATGTGCCTATCGCGCTTGAGGATGCCGAAAGCTGGCTCACTCTGATGGATCAGGCGATCACGGATGAAGGGCACACGGGCCCGCATGTCGAACGGATGCGAGCGGCCTTTCGGCGCGTGGCGATGATCCTGGTGAATGACCTCCGGGAATGGGGCCTGCCCGCGGACAAGACCGCGCCCTGAAGTCAGGCCAGAAGCAGGATCTGCACGTCGGCCACATTGGTGCCGGTGGCCCCAGTCATCAGAAGATCGTCCGAGGCTGCGAGCGCTGCGTAGCTGTCGTTATTGACCAGAAGCGCCTCGGGGTTGGCGCCCGCCGCGCGCATGCGCAATGCTGATCGTTCATCCACGATGCCGCCCGCCGCATCGGTCGGCCCGTCGCGCCCGTCGGTGCCGCCGGACAGGAAGACGAAGGGGCGATGCAGGCGCACGGGTGCCGCCAGTGCCATGCGCAGCGCCAGTTCCTGATTGCGTCCGCCGCGACCGTTTCCGCGCAGCATAACCGTCGTTTCACCCCCGAAGATCAGGCAGACAGGCGGGCCGTCGCCATGGGTTTCTGCGGCGGAGAGGATCGCTTCACAGGCATGGCCGACATCGCCGGTCAGCGTGTCTGACGCGATTTTTGAAAGTGGAATTTCTGAATTGGTATAAACGGCTTGCAGGCTGATCTTGTTGCTACCTATCAAGATGTTTTTCGCTTTGGGCAGGGCCGTGTCGGTATCGGGTTGGTCAAGCGCAGCACGCACGGCGGCGGGAAGCCTGTCCCACAGCCCACGGTCAGCGAAGAGAGCGCGCGCATCCGCCTTGGTGCCGATGGGGGCGACCGTGGGGCCGGATGCGATGACACGCAGATCATCGCCGATCACGTCCGACAGGATAAAGGACGTCACCGGCGCGGGGGCAGCCAAGCGCAACATCCCGCCCCCCTTGAGCCGGGACAGTTGTTGGCGGATCAGATTTATTTCCGTTATTTCATAACCACTTGCGAGCAGAAGTTTATTTACCACCGCCTTGTCCGCCAAGCTTACGCCCTGCACCGGCGCGGGCAGGAGCGCGGACCCACCCCCCGAGATCAGCGCGACCACGCGGTCGTTTGCCGTGGCCCCGGACAAAATGTCCGCGACCGCCTCTCCGGCCAGGCGGCCATTCTCGTCGGGCACGGGATGGCCCGACGCCATGACCCGCGCACCCGTAACGGAACGCGCGTTCTCATAATTGGTCACAGCCAGCGCCACCACCGGCGCATCGGTTAGAAACCGCAAGGCTTCCTCGATCATCGGAATGGCGGCTTTTCCAACGGAGACAATCAGATAGCGGCCGTTGTTGACAGGACATTCAACCGGATTTGCAGCAAGACCTGCGCGCAGGGCGAGGGCCGGATCGGCCGCCTTGACGGCGATGTCGAACAGCCGTCGGGCCTCGGCGCGCAGGTCGGTCATGGGTCAGGCTCCGGCGATCTGTTTGGCTTTCTGCACCAGCACTTCTGCCTGACGGATCGAGGCATAGTCAATCAGCCGTCCATCAAGTGAAACGGCCCCCTTGCCCTGTGCGGCGGCCTCGGCCATCGCTTCCAGAATGCGCTTCGCGCGGGTGACTTCCTTTTCGGACGGGCTCATCACCTCGTTCGCCATGGCGATCTGGCTGGGATGGATCGCCCATTTGCCTTCGCAGCCCAGCACCGCCGCGCGCCGGGCCGCAGCCTTGTAGCCCTCGGGATCGGAAAAATCACCAAACGGCCCATCGACCGGGCGCAGCCCGTTCGCGCGCGCCGCCACCACCATGCGCGCCAGCGCATAATGCCACATGTCACCCCAGTGGACGGCGCGGGTTGCATCCTCCAGCGGGTCGGTCAGGACGGAATAGTCCGGGTTCACGCCACCGATGATCGTCGTCCGCGCGCGGGTCGAGGCCGCATAGTCGGCCACACCGAAATGCAGGCTTTCGTTACGCTTGGAGGCCCCGGCGATCTCCGTCACATTCTGCATGCCAAGTGCTGTCTCGATGATATGCTCGAACCCGATGCGCTTCTTGTAGCCTTTCGCATCTTCGATCTGTGTCACCATCATGTCGACGGCATAGACATCGGCGGCGGTGCCGACCTTCGGAATCATGATCAGATCCAGCCGCTCGCCGGCCTGTTCGACGACATCCACCACGTCGCGATACATGTAATGGGTGTCGAGCCCGTTGATGCGGACGGACATGGTCTTCTTGCCCCAGTCCATCTCGTTCAGGGCCTTGATGATGTTCTTGCGGGCCTGCGCCTTGTCGTCCGGCGCGACCGCATCCTCGAGGTCAAGGAAGATCACATCGGCATCAGATTGTGCGGCTTTTTCAAACATTTGCGGCGCGCTTCCCGGCACCGCCAGTTCGCTTCTGTTCAGACGTGCGGGGGCCTGTTCGATGACGTGAAAGCTCATGGTGCGAATCCTCTCGGGGTGGGTTGCGACGATGGGCGTCAGAAAAGGACGGAAGAATTTATGCCTGTCAAGCAATTTTATTGCGCGTCAGGAATCGCTTCGGACACAACCGCAAAGCCGGATCAGCGTGTGTGCGACGCCTCCGAAGGCAGGCGCGATGAGTAGTAGAACGCGATTGCCTGCGCCCGGTTGCGCACTCCGAGCTTCTCGAAAAGGTTCGACAGATGGAACTTCACCGTGTTGGCCGAAATGTCGAAATCGCGCGCCAGATCCTTGTTCGTCAGCCCCTTTGACAGGGCCTCGAGCAGGGCCCGTTCGCGGCGGGTCAACTGCGAGATCGGATCGGCCTGAAGTTCGCGCACGTCGAGGAAGGGGAACACCATCTGCCCCCCGGCGACCGCCAGGCAGGTGTCGAGCAATTTTTCAACCGGCCCGTTGCGCCCGACGAACCCGGCCGCCCCCGCTATCATCGCCAGTCGGGCGACTTCCCCGTTGCGGTCATCGCCGTAGACGACGATCCGGGGCGCGCCAGGCTGATCGCGCAGAACTTCGATCAGTTTCTGGCCGCCAAGCGCGGGCAGCGTCCAGTCAATGACCGCAACGGTGACGGGCACCCGCATCACGGCACCAAGGAACCCTTCAGCGGTCGATGATGTGGCGACGAGCGAGAATCGGGGGTCCCGGTCGAAAAGTTCCGACATCGCCGTCAAAACCAGCGGATTGCCATCCGCGAGCGACAGGGCGATCGCCGCTTCCCTAGCGTTAAGTCGCTGCATTCATTGTATCTTTCTTGTAAAACTACCCATTACGGTCGGTATTTTTTCCGCATACCACAGTATTCTTGCCGGTATAGGTAGTAAAATACCTACCTAGATAGTTACCCAAAAGCAGGATTAAGGCAGGTTGTGTCGAGAGAGCAAGCGGGATTTCCTGTGCGCAACAATCTTTCACGGCTTCGGCCCGGTGCGACAGGAACTGACCATGACCCACCAAACCATCTTTCCGGCTCTCTCGATACCTGAAACGCTGGCGGCTGGTCCCGGCCCCGGCAATACCGATGCCCGGGTGCTTGCGGCGTTTGCCAATGCAGGTCTGGCTGATCACATGCAGGCGGATGTCCTTCGCGGCATGATCGAATGCAAGGAGATGCTGCGCGGCGTCTGGGGCACGAAGAACACTTACACCTACGGCGTGGGCGGAACCGGCTTTTCCGGCCTCGATGTGATGCTGAACGCGATCTTGCCGGGCGACAGCGTCGTGGCTTTCATCAACGGCACATTCTCGGGGATCGACGGTCTGACGATCCGCATGAAGGCCGCGACGCGGCAGGATCTGGCGGCCAGCCCGCTGGACCCCAAGCCAGCGAATGTCACCATCGTCAGCGTGCCACATGGCCAGTCAGTCGGCGCGGAAGTGATCGAACAGGCGCTGGCCACGCACAAACCGAAATGGGCCTTCATGGCGCATTGGGAAACCGGATCGGGCCGGATCAATGATCTTCAGGCCTTCTCGGATGCCTGCCTGCGCCATGGGGCGATGGGGCTGGTGGATGCGGTATCGTCGCTTGGCATCGCGGATTTCGCGATTGACGATTATCCGGGGGTAGTCGGCTGGGCGTCCTGCCCGCAGAAGGGGGTCCTGTGCCTGCCCTTAACCTATGCGCCTGTCAGCTTTACCGACCGCTATATCGCTGAGGTCAAAGCCAGCGGCTGTTCGTCCTACGTTCATCATCCGATCCTTGAGGCCCGGCACTGGGGCATCATCGACGGAAAGGATGTGGCGGCGGGCGCCTATCACCGGACCCATTCCGGCTATGCCGTAGCGGCCTTCCATGAGGCGCTTCGCATCACGCTTCAGCACGGTCGCGCGCAAAAGGCCCGTGACTATGCGTTCCACGAAAAAGCGCTGCGCGAAGCGGTGACGGCACTGGGGTGCACAGTCACGTCTAACATGACGTCGCTTGTCGTGCTGAACCTGCCCAGTGAACTGGCGGGCCGCGAAAAGGAACTGGTGCAGATGTGCCGCGCCCGTGGCTTCGGCATCTGGCCCACCCTGTCGGAACCCGTTCAGGTGCGCATCGGCATCCTCAACCAGCTCAGCCAGGCCGCAATTACCGAGATCGTGACGCTCTTTGCGAAAGCGATGGCCGAGATGGGCGCGACTGTCGACATGAACGCCGTCCGGGCGCAACTCGATCACTACTACGTTTCGGCACTCGCCGCATAATTCACAAAAGGGAGGCAGGCCATGGACATCCATGAGTATCAGGCCAAGGAAATTCTGAAAAGCTTCGGCGTCGCCGTGCCCGATGGGGCGCTGGCCTACAGCCCCGAACAGGCTGCTTACCGGGCGCGCGAGCTTGGTGGCAACAAGTGGATCGTCAAGGCACAGGTCCATGCCGGGGGCCGGGGCAAGGCAGGCGGCGTCAAGCTTTGCTCCTCCGACCATGAAATCATCGACGTGACGGGCGATCTGTTCGGACGCAAGCTGGTGACACACCAGACTGGCCCGGAAGGCAAAGGCATCTACCGTGTCTATGTCGAGGCCGCGTGCGCCTTTGACCGCGAAATCTATCTGGGCTTCGTTCTGGACCGCACGACCCAGCGGGTGATGATCGTAGCCTCAAGCGAGGGCGGGATGGAGATCGAGGAAATCTCGGCCAACCGGCCCGAGTCCATCGTGCGCCAGACGGTCGAACCGGCCGTGGGCTTGCGCGATTTTCAGGCACGCGAGATTGCCTTTGCCCTTGGCATCCCGTCCGATCTGACCCAGCAGATGGTGCGCACGCTGCAAGGCTGCTACCGCGCCTTCCGCGATCTGGATGCGACGATGGTGGAAATCAACCCGCTGGTGATCACCGCCGACAAGCGCATTCTGGCGCTGGATGCGAAGATGACCTTTGACGGCAATGCGCTGTTCCGTCATCCGCAAATCGCCGAATTGCGTGACAAAAGCCAGGAAGACCCGCGCGAAAGCCGCGCCGCTGACCGGGGGCTGGCCTATATCGGCCTGACCGGCAACATCGGTTGCATCGTGAACGGTGCCGGTCTGGCGATGGCCACGATGGACACGATCAAGCTGGCGGGGGGCGAGCCCGCAAACTTCCTCGACATCGGCGGAGGGGCGACGCCCGAGCGGGTAGCCAAGGCCTTCAAGCTGGTGACGTCCGACAAGAACGTGCAGGCGATCCTCGTGAATATCTTCGCGGGCATCAACCGGTGTGACTGGGTGGCCGAAGGTGTGGTGCAAGCGCTGAAGGCGGAACCTGTCGACGTTCCCGTGGTCGTGCGCCTGGCCGGAACGAACGTCGAGGAGGGGTTGAAGATCCTCGCCAAGTCCGGCCTGCCGATTATCCGCGCGACCAGCCTGATGGAGGCCGCGGAACGCGCCGTGACTGCCTGGAAAAATGACGTTGCACAGAACACCAAGCTGAGGACCTTGAAATGAGCATCTTTCTGGATCGCGATACCAAAGTCATCGTTCAGGGGATCACCGGACGGATGGCGCAGTTCCACACCAAGGAAATGCTCGACTATGGCACGAATGTCGTGGGCGGCGTGGTCCCCGGCAAAGGTGGCGAGACGGTCTTTGGCGTGCCGGTCTTCAATACAGTGAAGGAAGCGGTGGATGCCACAGGCGCCAATGCTTCGCTGGTGTTTGTGCCGCCGCCCTTCGCGGCCGACAGTATCATGGAAGCGGCTGACAGCGGCATCCGCTATTGCGTCTGCATCACCGACGGCATTCCGGCCCAAGACATGATCCAGGTGAAGCGCTACATGCTGCGCTATCCGAAGGAGCGCCGCATGGTCCTGACCGGCCCGAACTGTGCGGGAACGATCTCGCCCGGAAAGGCGCTTTTGGGGATCATGCCGGGGCATATCTATCTGCCGGGCAATGTGGGCATTGTCGGCCGGTCGGGGACGCTTGGCTATGAATGTGCCCAGCAGCTCAAGGATCTGGGGATCGGCGTTTCAACCTCGGTCGGGATCGGCGGCGATCCGATCAACGGGTCGAGCTTCCGCGATATTCTCGAAGAGTTCGAGAAAGACCCCGATACCCATGTCATCTGCATGATCGGTGAAATCGGTGGCCCGCAGGAGGCCGAAGCCGCCGCCTATATCCAGGGCCATATGACCAAGCCGGTCATCGCCTATATCGCCGGTCTGACCGCGCCGAAAGGCCGCACGATGGGCCACGCAGGGGCAATCATCTCGGCCTTTGGGGAAAGCGCCTCCGAAAAGGTGGAGATCCTGACCGCGGCGGGCGTGACGGTTGCGGAAAACCCGTCGGTCATCGGTTCGACCATTGCGCGGGTGATGCAGAAAAAGGCGGCCTGACCGGCCTGACGTAGGCTCCTTGGTGGGCGCTTCGGCGCCTGCCTGCCACTTCCATATCTCATAGAAGGCGGTTGGTGATGATGACGTTGCCGGGCAGGGGGCGCTGATGACCCGGACTGCCTTTGCCTTTCTTGCCGACAGCGCCGGGTCTGGCCTCGGGCCGGAGGATCTGGGCGACGATCTGCGTGGCGGACTTTTCCGCCTGTTTCTGGCGGTGGTGGCCGAGCGTGCGCCGGATGTGGCGCGATGGATGCGCACCGGGGCAGAGGAGCCTATTCCCGCAGGTGCTGCAGCCGTTCCCTATCTGCAAGCGCTGAACATCTGGTTTCAGCTTCAGAAGATCGCCGAAGAAAACGGTGCGATGCGCCTGCGCCGCCGGACAGAGGCGGAAGCTGGACCATCAGCGGTGCCGGGATCCTTTGCGATGGTCCTGGACCGGATGTCAGGATCAAAGTCGGGCCGGAAGGACGCGGGCGCGGCGCTCGCAGGGTTGAGTGTGGCACCCACCCTGACCGCCCATCCCACCGAGGCAAAGCGCGTCACGATTCTGGAAATCCACCGGCGCATCTACCGCCGTCTGGTGGAGCTGGAAACTCAACGCTGGACGCCGCGCGAACGGGCGCGGCTGATTGATGGCCTCAGGGATGAGATCGATCTTCTGTGGTTGACGGGCGAACTCAGGCTCGAACGGCCAAGTCTGGACGATGAAATCGCCTGGGGGCTGCAGTTCTTTCGCGATTCCCTGTTCGAGGTGATCCCCCAGCTTTTCGAACAGATGTCGGAAGCCCGTGCGCAGCATCTGCCCGAACTCGCCGGCGAGGTAAGACCATTCGTCCGGTTTCACAGCTGGATTGGTGGCGACCGTGACGGCAACCCCAACGTCACCTCCGATGTGACGATGCGGGCCCTGTCCGCCGGCCGCGCGGCCGCCCTTCAGGCGCATCTTGATGGCGTGCGCGGTGCGGCGCAGCGCCTGTCGGTGTCGGCACGCATCGCCCAGGTTCCTGCCCGCGCGCTGGCGTTGTTGCAGCCGCTGCTTGCCGGACGTGACCTTGTTGCGCAGCGCAACCCCGGCGAGGTTTTTCGCCAGGCGCTGTCCGTGGTCGTTGAACGGCTGGAGGCGACGCGGGACGGGACGGGTGGCTATGCGGAGCCTTTTGCGCTGGTCCGCGACCTGACCGCGGTTGAGCAGGCTCTGGCCATCAGCGGGGCAGGGCGGCTGGCGACCCATTATGTGCGCCCCCTGATCTGGCGGGCGGAAGTGTTCGGCTTTCGCGCCTATGCGCTTGATGTGCGGCAGAATTCGGCAGCGATCAATGCCGCCCTTGCCGAAGTCTGGGGCGTGCAAGCGTCAATGCCCGGTGGCATCGACTGGCAGGTGCGGCTTCTCGCCGATTGTGGCCGATCGGATTTGCCGCCGGTTGATCTTGCGCGCCTCTCGCCCCCGTCGGCGGATCTGGTGGCGTTGTTGCGGTTGATGCAGACGCCGGTTGCGGGGCAGGACGCGCAAGCCTTCGGCCCCTTCATCGTGTCGATGACCCGCTCGGCCGCCGATCTGCTGGCCGTCCATTGTCTTGCCGCGCACGCCTTGGCAGGCACGGGCGTCGCCGCCGAATTTGCCTTGCCCCTGAATGTCGTGCCGCTCTTTGAAACCATCGGCGATTTGCGTGCCGCGCCGGATGTTCTGGCCGCCTATCTTGCGACGACACCCGCCCGCACCGCCGGTAGGGACCGCAAGGGGCGGGTCGAGGTGATGCTGGGCTATTCCGACAGCAACAAGGATGGCGGGTTCTTCTGTTCCACATGGGAGCTGGATCAGGCGCAGCGGCGCATCAGTGCGCGGCTGGCCGGTCTTGGTTTCACCGCGAGCTTCTTTCATGGCCGGGGCGGATCGGCCAGCCGGGGCGGGGCGCCGATGGAACGCGCCATTGCGGCCCAGCCGCCCGGAACCATTGACGGATCCCTGCGCCTGACCGAACAGGGCGAGGTCGTGTCGGCCCGCTATGCCAACCGTGGCACCGCGCTGAGCCATCTGGAACTTCTGTCCGCATCGGTCCTGTCACAGCTTTCGGCGCGACCTACTACCCTGGCTCATCCCGATCATAACAATGCGCTGGACGCCCTATCGGGCATGTCGCAGGCGGCCTATTCGGGGCTCGTCTCCACGCCGGGGTTTGTGCGCTACTTTCAGCAATCAAGCCCGGTGGAAGAACTGTCAGCGCTGAGAATTGGATCGCGCCCGACACGCCGCACCGGCGCGCAGACATTGGAGGATTTGCGGGCTATCCCTTGGGTCTTTGCCTGGTCGCAGAACCGCCACATGCTGACGGGCTGGTATGGCTTTGGATCGGCAGTTGCATCATTTTTGCAAGTTCGTGGCAAGGAAGGGCAAAATATTCTTGAGGATATGTTCGAAAAGTCCAAGCTGTTTCGACTTATCGTCGATGAAGTCGAAAAGGCGCTTTACCAGACCGACCTGCGGGTTGCTGCGCGTTATGCGGCCCTCGTGACGGAAGAGGACGTTCGAAAGGCGGTTTTCGACAAGGTATGCGCGGAACATGCGCTATCGGTCGGCGCAGTCCTGAAGATCACTGGGCAAAGCGGGCTGGCCGAACGGTTCCCGATGTTTCGCGACCGGTTCGACCGGGTGCGGCTGCATCTGGACAAGATCGGCACGTTGCAGGTGGCGCTTCTGGACACGCTCAGGCGCGGCAAGCGGACAGAGGCCGCCATGGTGCCGCTTTTGCAGTCGATGAACTGTATCGCCGCCGGGTTGGGCTGGACCGGCTGAGCGCAAAGGATCTTTCCGGGGATCAGGGCCAAACGAAACCCGGAAGTAGAAAGGCGCCGAATAGCTCCCGGCGCCTTTCGCTTTTTTCGGTGGGGCAAGGCGATCGGACAAAAAAAAGCGCCGGGACAAGCCCGGCGCGAGTTTCCTCAGGCTCTGGGGGTCAGTTCCTCAGGTATGCTTCCATGCTGTCATCCAGCGCATCTTTCCACGGCGTATGGTGTTTGGGCGCCATGGAGCCGGTGATGACCGACGCGTAGCTGTTGTTGCGGAATCCCATGATGTCGGCCTTCTTGTGATCCTTCCATTCGAAGAAGGCCTCGCAGGCGCCATCGACATCAAAGCTCGGGTAGTCGGTTTCGGCGATCAGTTCCTTCACATAATCGCCCTGATAGTGGATCGCGTCGTGGGCGTCCTGCCCTGCATCCTCACCAGCCACCCGGTCAACGACGTCTTTGTGAAGCACCTTCTTGTCCGTCGGAATGGCGATGCGCCCCATGATCGCATCGCGCACCCACCAGGCCTGCGCATCGAACATGTTGAAGGTGAACCACTGGTCCTGCATGCCGAGGTAGAAGAGCTTGGGATTATGCACCCAGGCCACACCCTTATAAAGGTCGGCGGCCGCCAGACGGTTCGCCGTCTTCAGCCGCAGATCGTCCGGTAGGAAGGGGAAATGGTGCTTGTAGCCGGTACACAGGATGATCGCATCGACCTTCTTCGAGGTGCCGTCGGCGAAATAGGCGGTATCTTCGTCAACGCGATCAAGCTTGGGCACTTCTTTCCAGTTGTCGGGCCAGTTGAAGCCCATCGGCGCGTTGCGGTAGGCGACGGTGATCGACTTGGCGCCATATTTCCAGCATTGCGATCCGATGTCTTCGGCCGAATAGCTGGACCCGAGCAGCAGCAAGTCCTTGCCTTTGAATTCGCGTGCATCGCGAAAATCATGGGCATGCAGCACCCGGCCATTGAACCGGTCGAAGCCGGGATATTCCGGTACGTTCGGTACCGAAAAGTGGCCCGAGGCTATGATCACATGATCGAACTCTTCAGAGTAGACGTGATCTTTGGGCAGGTCATGGACGGTGACGGTAAACTTGCCGGTCTTTTCGTCATAGGAAACGTTGCGGCACGTGGTCGAAAACCGGATCCAGTCACGCACGCCAGCTTTCTTCACCCGGCCTTCGATATAGTCGAACAGGACGGCGCGCGGCGGGTAGCTGGCGATCTGCTTGCCAAAATGTTCCTCGAACGAATAGTCGGCGAACTCCAACCCTTCTTTCGGCCCGTTCGACCATAGGTAGCGATACATCGAACAGTGGACAGGCTCGCCATATTCATCAAGGCCGGTGCGCCAGGTGTAGTTCCAAAGCCCCCCCCAGTTGGACTGCTTTTCAAAGCAGACGACTTCGGGGATGTCCGCCCCGTTCTTCTTGGCCGACTGGAAGGCGCGCAACTGGGCAAGGCCAGATGGCCCGGCACCGATGATGGCGATGCGTTTTTTCATATGGACAAGCTCCCTTTGGTCTATACCAGTTTTCAGAACTGGTTCTTCTGGTTTGGACCAATTAAGCGGATTGGTTGCCTGCGTGTCAATAATTTTGCATCATGGGAAATAGGAGGGGCGCAGTAATGGAAGTATCTGGAATGTCAGGGTTTCACGGAAAAGCCGGATGAGCGGCAGAAGTTTCTCTCTCTCGCTGGCCGTCGGCGGGCAACTGAAACGATTCGATGTGGGCGCGGCAGAGCCGGTGCGCATCGGTTTTCTGGCGCCCTTGAGCGGGCCTGCACAAAGCTGGGGACTGCCCGGCCTGATGGGCGCCCGTATCTGGGTGGACTGGATCAATGACGCGGGCGGGCTGATCGTCGGCGGGCGTCGCCATCCGGTCGAACTGGCCGATTACGATTGCGCAAGCGGGGCGGAAGCCGCCGTCGCAGGGGCGCGTCAGCTGGTACAGGATCAGGGCGTGCGGCTGATGCTGATGCTGGGCGGCGATACATTCCGGCCGGTCGCGCGCTATCTGACCGACCGCAAGATCCTCACTTCGACCATGCTGCCATCGGATCTGTCGCCGGACACGCCCTACCTGATCGCCCCGTCGGAAATTCATCCCCTTTACAATGTCACTGCGGTGGACTGGCTGGCGCGGCACCAGCCTGCCATGCGTCGGGTGGCGCTGTGCAGCCAGAATGATGCCGTGGGCCTGCCGTCACTGGCCACCTATCGTGCGGCCTTCAAGGCGGCGGGGATCTCTGTGGTCAAGGAAATCCGCTACGATCCTGCCGAACAGGCGGCCGAGCCGATGCTGACGGCAATGCTGGCCGAAAACCCCGACATCCTGTGCTGGTGCACAAGCTATCAGCCGATGGTCCATGCCCTGACCGAAGCGGCCCATCAGGCGGGCTACCGGGGGCAGATCCTCAGCTGCACGGCCGACAATTATCCGCGACTGATCGCGCGCACGTCGCAGTCTTTCATGGAAGGGTTCCTGTTCCAGTTCCCCGATTTTGACGATCCGTCCTTGCGCGATGGCGCCTTCTTCTTCAATCGCCCGGCCGCGTTCTATGCCGAATACAACCGCCGCTTTCCCGGCGCGTGGAGCGCGGTGAGCTGGGAATATGCCGCCGCCCTCGACCTGTGGCATTCCGCGGTCGAGAAGGCGGGGACAGTTGCGCCCGTATCGGTGCTGGCCGCGATGAAACGGGCCGGGCGTGTCGATACCGTCTTTGGCGATGCGGACTGGGCCGGGCAGGATATGTTCGGCATAGACAATGCGCTGGTCGGTCAATGGCCCGTGGTTCGGATCGGCGGCGGCAAGGCGCGCATTGTCGCCTTCGGCTCGATCTCCGACTGGCTGGCGCGGCATGGCGATCTTCTGAAGGCCGAGATGCACGCGCTGGGGCAGATGTGGCACCAAAGGCAGGCGCGGGCCGACTGATCGCCCACGCCCGAAGGCTGCCGCACAAGACCTGAACGATCAACCACCACCATCGTGAGCTGGCCCGACGTTGGGCAGATCCAACTCGCGGCCGATCGGTGTGTGTGATCCTCTTCCGCCACGGCCCGTACCGCCGCGCAAACGGTTGTTAGGATCGTAAACCACCCTGCGGTTGCGCGGTGTATGACCGGCAACAATGCCGAACATATTATCTTCAAACCGGCCTTCGCCGACATCAATCGTTCTGATGCCGCCCCAAGTATAGACGTCGAATTTCACGTGCCTCGTATCCCACTCATACCATTTATGCGGCCGTCGCGTGATCGAGAGCTCTCCGTTGAACACCACCCAATGGTCAGGGTAGGCAATAGGTGCATCTCCTCCGTCAAGAAGATCAGTGTTGATCATCAAGAATACGACGCCACCGGAATTCCAGACCTCGCGCGCGGTTTCGAGCGCGCTCATTTCCCCCCACAGCAAGGTATTGTCAAAATTGCTTTCATCATAGCCAAGGACTTCGTAAATCCAGCCACAGATTTCCCATGGAGTTGTCAGCCCTTTAATGGAATTTTTGATGTCCTCTGGCCATTCACCGTCGATCTGGTCCCCGACATCAAGAAAAATATTTTCCGCTTCGCGCATCGTCGCAAGCAGCATCCAGTCGACTTGCGCCATTCCCGGGGGAAAGCCATTTCCTCGGAGGTTTTCCGAGGCGGAGAACGTTCTGTAACGACCTGAGAAGCGCCCCGCTTCAAACAGGCTCTGACAGATCTGGACATAGCGCAGAGGTTGGCGGCGGGCCAACTCGAAAGCGATTGAAGCGGGGCCACAGAACTGCGTGCCTTTTTGATCTATCAACTGGGGTGTTGTGATGCGTTGTCGCACCCCGCTGACAACCTCTACCTTCGACAGGTATGACCATACCCCGGGAAGGGCAGAGGCTTCAAATTCTGCCAAAGCCTGTTCAATAAGCTCCTCCGGCGACTGAGGATTTGGAACGACAGGTGCTTCGACCGAATAGTGCAAGATGTAGTCTGCCCCATCCCGGTTGAACTGTCCGCTTGCGTTCGGAAAGTTGAGGGCCGAGACTGTGATGCTGCCGAGATTGTCGTCCGCATCCGGCCAGTCTTCGTCGAACAGTCGGATTTCCGCGCCTTGCGCAAAATCGTAGGCAAGCCCCAGCGACCAGCTGTTGCCATCATTCATCTTCTTCTTTTTTACGGGATGAAGGGAACCGTCGGTTCGCACTTCAAGCCTGCAATTGTCCGCATGAGTAATGTCTTCGGTTTTGACACAGGAAAGTGAGTGCAAGACGAGCTTTGGCATATCGTGAACTCCAAATGAATGAGGATAAAACGGGATGTTCAGTCGAGGCAGAACCAGATGTTCCAAAGAAAACTTCGGACCATAAAATTTCATCTAAAACTAAATTGGTGACTATTAATTACCCTACATGAGTTTGTTGAGTACTCAATAGTTTTCGCCGCTTCGGTGCGGCCCTTGTCTCGAGTTAACGATTTTTTAACGCGGGGAAGCCCAGTTGTGCCAATACCCCGATCTTGTCCGTTACATGATCGAGTTTAGAAATGAGTGCGCCGGGGCGTGGCAGAGGAAGTTCCTCAGTCTTCCTGCAACAGCACTTTCTGTTCCTCGATCAGTTGCAGCTTCATGAACTCGCCCGCCGTCTCGATGTCGCGCGCGGCGATGGCGTTGAAGAGCCGGTTATAGCGGCGCTGGAAGTCCTGGATGCGGTTCGGCGTCAGGTGGCGACGGTTGAGTGCGGTGCGAAAGCTCTGGCGGCGGGCCTGAAGGATCAGGTCATAGCAGGCGATCAGCAACGGGTTGCCTGTGCCTGCGGCAAGCTGGCGGTGAAATTCATCTTCCAGCCGGGCAAAACGGCCCGCGTCGGTCTGGACATTCTCCATCTCCGACAGTGTGCGCCCCAGCGCCTCGATCCGGCGGGGGGACATGTTGACGATGGCGAGGCGTACCATCTCGGGTTCCAGGATGCCGCGCATCACCTGCAGGTCCAGCGGGCTCGTTTCCGCCGCGACATCGCCCGTGGTGCCATGATCCTCGGCATCACGCTCGCCGGTCACGAAACTGCCCGACCCGGCGCGACGACGAATGACGCCGGAGCTTTCCAGCACGTCCAGCGCCTCGCGCACAGTGTTGCGCGCAACACCCAGTTCGCTTGCCAAAGTCCGCTCCGACGGCAGGCGTTCATCGGCGGCGTAATCCTCGGACCGGATGCGGGCGAGGATCGTTTCGACCACCACCCTTACGGTGGCGCTGACCCCCTGTTCGGCGATCAGCGCGGCGGCGCTTGCGTCTTTCAGTTTCATCGTCCCTCGCGGTACGGGTTCAGTCGGTAGGGAAGCGCGCGCGGGACCGGCTGTCAACCGCGCGAAACAAAAAGGCCGCCCCACGGAAGAGGCGGCCTATGGGGCAACGTGGTGTCGCTTCAGATGTCGAGCGTATTGTCATGTTCCCACTGCGAGAAGTGCGAGACATAGCTGTCCCATTCCCGCCGCTTGAGCTTCAGATAGGCCGAGGAGAATTCCTCGCCCATCATCGCCTTCAGGGTCTTGTCCTTGTCATATTCGCGCAGCGCGTCCAGCAGG
>DAORUY010000039.1:0-17860 GCA_035433445.1 Paracoccaceae bacterium | reverse complement strand
CCCTTGGCCACCCTGACGGTCTTGCGGTGGATGCGCTGGGCGATGGCTTTCAAACCCTCCGGCCCGTGGAAGACCGCGTAGAAGGACGCCATGTTGGCCAGAAGCGCCTGCGCGGTGCAGACGTTCGACGTGGCCTTTTCGCGGCGGATATGCTGCTCGCGGGTCTGCAGCGACAGCCGGTAGGCCCGCCCGCCCTGCGCATCGATCGAAACCCCCACGATTCGGCCCGGCATGTCGCGCTTGTGCTTGTCCTTGCAGGCCATATAGGCCGCCGATGGCCCGCCAAAGCCCATAGGCACGCCGAACCGCTGGGTCGAACCCACCGCGATATCCGCGCCCATCGCGCCTGGCTCTTTCAGCAGCGTCAGCGCCAGCGGATCGGCGATCACGATCCCCACCGCGCCCGCCGCATGCAGGGCCGCGATCTGGTCGGTAAAGTCGGTCAGATGGCCGTAGGTGCCCGGATACTGGAAAATCGCACCAAAGACGGTTTCCGGCTCTAGCTTCGAAGGATTGCCGACGATGACCTTGATCCCCAAGGGCTCGGCCCGCGTTCTCATCACCGCGATATTCTGCGGATGGCAGTTTTCGTCGACGAAGAACCCGGTGGCCTTCGACTTCGCGATCCGCTCTGCCATCGCCATGGCTTCGGCCGCCGCCGTGGCTTCATCCAGAAGCGAGGCATTGGCGATCTCCAGCCCGGTCAGGTCACAAACCATCGTCTGGAAATTCAAGAGCGCCTCAAGCCGGCCTTGCGAAATCTCGGGCTGATAGGGGGTATAGGCCGTATACCAGGCCGGGTTCTCCAGAATGTTGCGCTGGATCGCAGGCGGGGTGACCGTGCCGTAGAACCCCTGCCCGATCATCGAGGAGAAGACCTTGTTCTTCTTCGCGACCTGCCGCATGTACCACAGAAGTTCGCGCTCGGACTTGGGCTTGCCGAAGTCGAGCGGCTTTTCCTGCCTCAGCGTTCCGGGAATCGTCTGGTCGATCAATTCGTCCAGATCCTTCACACCCAGCACCTTGAACATCTCGGCCATCTCGGCGGGCGACGGGCCGATATGGCGGCGGTTGGCAAAGTCATAGGGCAGGTAATCGGTGGGCTTGTAGGTCATCATCTTGCTCCTGAGGGGAAGCATCCGGGGCCGACGGGCCATGTCAGCCCCGGATGCAGGATCGGGCCGCGGCGTGGCAGATCAGCCGATCAGTTCCTTGTAGGCATCCTCGTCCATGTAATCATCAAGCACCGACAGATCATCGACCTTGATCTTGAAGAACCAGGCGGCGCCGGTCGGGTCCGTGTTCACCAGGCCGGGGTTGTCCACCAGCTTTTCGTTCACTTCGACAATCTCGCCATCGACCGGCGCCAGAATGTCGGACGCGGCCTTCACGCTCTCGATCACCGCGCAATCGTCGCCCTTGGCCATTACCGTCTCGACTTCTGGCAATTCCACGAACACAACGTCGCCCAACTGTTCGGCCGCATGTTCGGTGATGCCCACGACAACGACATCGCCATCGACGCGCAGCCATTCATGATCTTCGGTATATTTCATCTTTAGCTCCTGTTGGGTCAGCGTTTGTAGTTTGTAGGATGAAAGGGCATGGGCGCAACCACGGCGGGCAGGCGCTTGCCGCGGACCTCGCCGTAAACCACTGCGCCGTCCGCCAGACCGGCGGGCAGATAGGCCATCGCCATCGGGGCTTCGATCGACGGGCCGAAGCCCCCTGAGGTGATCGTGCCGATCGGCGCGCCGCCTTCAGGTCCGGCAAAAACCTGCGTGCCCTCGCGCATCGGTGCGCGGCCTTCGGGGCGCAGGCCTACCCGGCGGCGTGTGGGGCCATCGGTCAGTTCTTTCAGGATGCGTGCGTCACCGGGAAAGCCGCCCGCGCGCGCGCCGCCAGTGCGACGCACTTTCTGGACGGCCCAGGTCAGGTTGCCCTCGACCGGGCTGGTGCCCTCATCAATGTCGTGCCCGTAAAGGCACATGCCTGCCTCAAGCCGCAGCGAATCGCGCGCGCCAAGGCCGATGGGCTGAACCCCCGGCCGCGCCAGCAGCGCCTCGGCAAAGGCCACGGCCTGCCCTTCGGGCACCGAAATCTCATACCCGTCCTCGCCGGTATAGCCCGACCGCGAAATCCACAGGTCCACCCCCTGCCAAGGCAGGATCGCCACATCCATGAATTTCATCGCCGCGGCACCGGGCACCAGCGCTTCCAGCGCCGCCTCGGCCGCTGGACCCTGAAGCGCCACAAGCGCCCGGTCAGTGACGGCGATCACATCGCAGACCTCCGACAGATGCGCCCGCATATACGCGATATCCTGATCCTTGCAGGCCGCATTCACCACCACGAACAGATGATCGCCGCGGTTGGCGAACATCAGATCGTCCAGAATACCCCCGGCGTCATTGGTGAACATGGCGTAGCGCTGACGCCCCTCTGCCAGCCCCGCAACATCGACCGGCACCAGCCGCTCAAACGCCAGCGCCGCATCCCGATACTGTCCCGACTTCGGCCGCAAAATCACCTGACCCATATGGCTCACGTCAAAAAGACCAGCGGCGGTCCGCGTGTGCAGATGTTCCTTCAGCACGCCCATCGGATACTGAACCGGCATGTCATACCCGGCAAACGGCACCATCTTCGCGCCGAGCTTCACATGCAGGTCGAAAAAGACCGTGCGTTTCAGGTCGGCCATGGCCGCTCTCCCCGTTCAAACGCCGGTCAAATGGTTCCGGCACCGATCCCGGACGGAAAAATCCCGTCCCTTGCGATGCCCCCTCTGTCCTTTCGCCTGAGATCGTTATCCCTTCGGCGCCCCGGACATGGGTCCGGGATCTCTCCAGAGTTCCGTTGCCAGGACGGTCCATTGCGCCTGAGAGTTTACCGGGGCGGTTGCTCCTTCGGCACCGACGGGGTTTTGGCCCACCGGATTCTCCCGATCCTGACGAACGCTGGTTAGCCGACATTCCCGGCCAGAGGCAAGTGGTCAGAGGCATAAAAGCAAAAAAACCACCCAATAAGGTTGGTTTACAATTCGCGAGATTCGTAATTTCGGATGGGGCAAACCCACCAATTAGGGTAGGTTACCTGCAAAGCCGCCGCCGCCCGCTCCGCCGCGCCCTGATCGGGAAACAGCCCGAAACAGGTCGCACCAGAGCCTGACATGCGCGCGATCAGACAATCCGCCCGCGCCGACAGGGCCTGCAACGCCGCGCCAATCTGGGGGGCAAGCCTTATCGCAGGGGCTTCCAAATCATTCCTTTGCCGGCGCAGAAAACCAGCTAGCTCCGCCGCGTCGGCAAAGTGCGGTAGCGGGTCCGGCATTGGGGTGCCATCCTTGGCGGTCAGGGCGCGAAACACTGCGGGGGTCGGCACATGAACCCCCGGATTGACCAGAACCATGGCCAGCGTCGGCAGGTCTGGCACGCGCGCGATCACCTCGCCGATCCCGCGCATCCGCTGGGGGAATGGCTCCATGCAGACCGGCAGATCAGCGCCAAGCGCCAGCAAGGCCTCACGCCCCGGCAGCGGGCGGCCGGTCAGCCGCGCCAGAGCGCGCAATGTCGCAGCGGCGTCGCTCGACCCGCCGCCGATTCCCGCCGCCATCGGCAAATGTTTGGTCAGCCGGATCGCGGCGCCATCGGCCCCGATCAGACGCGCCGCCCGCAAGACCAGATTGTCGTCGCCAGGGGGCACCCCCGCTGCCATCGGCCCGTCGATGACCAGGCTCAGGCCCGTGTCCGCCTGCACCGCCACCCGGTCGCCCACATCGGCAAACACCACAAGACTGTCGAGCAGATGATAGCCGTCTGCCCTCCGTCCGGTCACATGCAGGGTCAGGTTGATCTTCGCGGGCGCGAAGGCCTCAGCCGCCATTCGTGGTCACGGCAAGGGGTTCGGCCCCCTCTTCCTTCAAGACCGCATCCAGACCGACCTCCAGCTTGCGCCTGATCCGGTTGGCTTCCTCCTCCTCGGGCTTGAACGACAGGGCGCGTTTCCATTGAAACTCCGCCTCGCGCTTGCGCCCAACCGCCCAATAGACATCGCCCAGATGGTCGGTCACAACCGGATCGACCGGTTCAAGCCGTACGGCGCGCTCCATCTCCGCTTCCGCCTCTGGGTAACGCCCCAGCCGGTAATAGGCCCAGCCCAGACTGTCGCTGATCGCGCCATTCTCTGGCTGTGCTTTCGCGGCGCGGTCGATCATCGACAAGGCCTCATCGAGGTTCTGGTTCATCTCCAGATAGGAATAGCCCAGATAGTTCAGCACCTGCGGCTGATCGGGGCTAAGCGTCAGTGCCTTGAGAAAATCAGGCTCGGCCCTGCCCCAATCCTTCAGCCGCTCAAAGCAGATGGCGCGGGCGTAATAGAGCGCCCAATGCTGCGGTTGGGGCTCCTTGACCAGCGCCAGCGCCTTGTCGTAGGCGACGATCGATTCTTCGAACCGTTCGTTACGGCGCAGCGTATCGCCCAGCGCCGCCCAGACCTGCACCCGCTCGGGAAGGGATTTCGCCAGTTGCTGCAAGACCTCGATCGCCGCATCCATTCGATCGGTGGAGATCAGCGCATCGGCCCTGCCAAGCTCCGCCTCCAGATGGTCGGGGCTTTCCGGCGCGACCAGCCCATAGGCCTCAATGGCCAGTTCATGCTGACCCTGCCGTTCCAGCGTCCCGGCCGTCAAAAGGGCCGCATCGCTCAGGTCCGGGCGCAGGTAATGGGCGGTGCGCGCAAACAGCAGCACGTCAACCGATGCGCCAGTGTCATTCGGCGCCATGTCGTTGGACAGGGCCGAACCCACCGCAAGAAAAACCTCGGCAATGCCGTCGGCGGGCGAACGAACCAGATCGAACGGCAGAACCTTGCCCGCATCCAGATCGGTCATCAGCCCTGCGATATAGGGATCGGCAGGCGCAGCGCCCATGGTCTTGGTGATCAGCTCCACCGCATCCTTGTTGCGCTCCAGTTGGCTCAGGATCTGGGCATGCGCGATCACCGAGCGGCGCGTCGCATTGATTGGCCCGGAGGCCTTGCCCGACAGAATCGCATCCGCGCCTTCGAAGTCCCCGACCGACGCGAGCGCCAGCGCCTTGTGAAACAGCGCGAAGGACGCCACTTCACGCTTCTTGGCCAGTGCGTCGAATTCCGCTCCGGCCTCGGACATCTGGCCATTGCCAAGCTGCGCCCAGGCCCGCAGGAACCCGTCGACCAGTGGTCCCGCGGACCGTCCCTTGTCCATATCGGCCAGAATTGCGGAAAAATCTGCCGTGTGGGCCAGCACGGCCAGCACGGCCAGATCGGAAAGCCCGCCCTTGCCGCCCTCTGCTTCGAAGGTACGGGCGATGGCCTCTGCCTTTTCGAACTCGCCCAGGCCCATTTCCGCCAGGATCGCGTTGACCTGGATATCCTGATTGCCGGGGTCGGCCGTCAGCGACTGATTGAAATAGGTCGCGGCGGCGGCATAGTCGGATTGGATGCTGGCCACGCGCCCGGCCAGATAGGGGCCGGCCACACCATCCGCCCAGACCGGGCCGCCAGACCCCAAGGCCAGAGCGATAAGCAAAGAAGGGAAACGTGGCGCTGGCAAAATGCTCTCCTGCGGAAATCCGGTCAGGAAAATCTAATGTGCTGCCCAGCCCAAAGCAATGCGCGCCGACAGCGCAAAGCCACCGGCGCGCGGAAAGCCACGCGAAAAGCCGCCTGCACCGATCACATGTTCGGGTAGTTCGGCCCGTCGCCGCCCTGCGGCGTGGTCCAGTTGATGTTCTGGCTCGGGTCCTTGATGTCGCAGGTCTTGCAATGGACGCAGTTCTGAAAGTTGATCTGGAAGCGCGGGCCATCTTCACCCTGAAGCACCTCATAGACGCCGGCCGGGCAATAGCGTTGCGCCGGCTCGTCATATTTCGGCAGGTTGACGGCGATCGGAACCGACGCATCCTTCAGTCGCAGATGGCAGGGCTGATCCTCGGCATGGTTCGTGGCCGAGAAGGACACGTTCGTCAGCCGGTCGAACGACAGTTTGCCGTCAGGTCGCGGATAGTCGATCACCGGGAAGTCCTTGGCCAGCCCCGTCGCCGCGGCATCCGTCTTGCCATGTTTCAGCGTGCCGAATGCCGTCAGGCCGATGGTGTTCAGCCACATATCGAGGCCCCCGCCCATCAGGCTGGCGACGAGGCCATAGCGCGACCACAAGGGTTTGACATTGCGGACCTTCTTAAGGTCGCGGCCAATGGCGCCACCACGGACCGCGGCTTCGTAATCCGGCAGCTCATCGCCCGCGCGGCCCGCCTTGATCGCGGCATGGGCTGCCTCGGCCGCCGCCTTGCCCGACAGCATCGCATTATGGTTGCCCTTGATGCGCGGCACGTTCACCAAACCCGCCGAACAGCCCAAAAGCGCCACACCCGGTGCAACCATCTTCGGGATCGACTGGAAGCCGCCCTCACTGATCGCCCGCGCGCCGTAAGCCACGCGCTTGCCGCCCTTCAGAAGCTCCGCCACCATCGGATGATGCTTGAAACGCTGGAATTCCATGTAGGGATAGAGGTGGGGGTTCTGATAGTTCAGGTGAACCACGAAGCCCACGTAGACCTGATTGTTTTCCAGGTGATAGATGAACGACCCGCCGCCCGCGTTCTTGCCAAGCGGCCAGCCCATCGTGTGGGTGACGCGACCCTCATGGTGCTTGGAGGGATCGATCTCCCAAATTTCCTTCATGCCAAGGCCGAATTTCTGCGGGCAATGACCTTTGGACAGATCGTATTTCGCGATCACTTCCTTGGCGAGCGATCCACGCACGCCTTCGGACAGGAAGACATATTTGCCGTGCAGCTCCATGCCCGGCTCATAATTCGGGCCGGGCGTGTCATCGGCGGCCTTGCCGAACTCGCCCGCGACCACGCCCTTCACTTCGCCCTTGTCGCCATACACCAGCGCCGAACATGACATGCCGGGGAAAATCTCGACGCCCAGCCCCTCGGCCACCGTCGCCATCCAGCGGCAGACATTCGCCATTGAGACGATGTAATTGCCGTGGTTGTTCATCAGGGGCGGCATCGGCCAGTTGGGAATGCGGACCTGTCCCGCCTCGCCCAAGATGTAGAAGTTGTCCTCCTTCACCTCGGTCTTGATCGGCGCGCCCATCGTGCGCCAGTCGGGCAAAAGCGCGTCCAGCCCCGATGGGTCCAGGACCGCCCCCGACAGGATATGTGCGCCGACTTCGGAGCCCTTCTCCAGCACCACCACCGACAGATCGGGATCAAGCTGCTTCAACCGGATCGCCGCCGACAGGCCCGCCGGGCCTGCGCCAACGATCACGACATCATATTCCATCGCTTCACGTACGATTTCGCTCATCTTGATCCCTTTCCCGCTGGCCCTCGGGCTGGCAAATCCGCTGCCGCCCCCTCTAACTTACCCGCAGTCAGGAGGCAATTAGTCCGCTGCGTAATTTTCTTGCGCGCCGACGGCGCGTTCCCGGTGCCGCAGCCACGCCCAAAGCCCGACCACGGCAGCAATCGAAAAATAGCCGTCGATTGCATAGTGGTAGCCGGTGTAAACCGACAAGAACAGGGTGGTTGCGACAAACAGGATGCCGACAGGCAGCCAGTATATTCTCCTTTCGCCAAGATAGAGAGCCGTCAGGGTCGCGATCGCCACATGGACGGATGGGAACGCCGAGATACCCGACGCTGGCGCCATGGTTTGCGCCTGGTAGGATGTCCACAGATAGTCCTGTATCTGCCCGACAATACTGGACCGTATGCCAGAACGGGCCAAAGCCTCGGTCAGGGCCGCAAAACGTGACCCACCGATCAGGCTGTCATAGAAGACAGGCCCAACAGACGCCGCGAGAACCGCAAGCACGTTTCCAAGGAAGACCCAGCAAAACAGGAACAAAATCGTATAGCGATCTCGGCGCGCCCGATTGTCATCCGTGGCAACTATGAAAACCGGCAGGGCCATCGCCGGAACAATCCAGACTTGCAGATAGACTGGCACCAGCGCCAGCACAAAATCTGGATCGGTAGCGCCATGCAAGGCCACCCAAGGATCAACGCCACCATGCAGCGCCCGATCCAACCTCGCCAGAGTCGGATCAGCATAAAAGGGCAGCACCAACGGGATCAGGGTTTTGGTCAGGCTGAACCCGGCCTGCAACTGGATGCACCCAGCCGCAGCCAATAGACTTTCACCCACAGCACCGCCCCGACCACACAGGAACGGCCCGATCAGCGCGACTGGCAAAAACCAGATCACGGTGCTTTTCAGGAACCCTATTCTCTCGCTCGACACAGCCTGCAATCGGTCTGTGACCAGACTGGGATCGGGGTAGAGAAGCAACGACAACACCACCGCAATCACAAAATAGCCAAGTGTTGCCAACAGGAACGTGCGCATTGCGCCCTCCCGCACAATCTGAGATCAACCTCCGATACTGGCTCAATCAACAAGATAGATGCGCCCGGCACTATTGACTTTCACGTCCCATCCCGGATTTACAGGTCTTCGTTGCAAATTTGCCAAAGTGATCGCGTCAGGCTTCGATGGAAAAGATACCGATGACACGCGCGGGCCATACCGCGCTCAACGAAGAACTCAAGGCGCTGAAATCGGTGGAACGTCCCGCCGTGATCCGCGCCATTGCCGAAGCACGCGAGCATGGCGATCTGTCGGAAAATGCCGAATATCATGCGGCGCGCGAACGTCAGAGTTTCGTCGAAGGCCGCATCAAGGAACTCGAAAGCATCCTATCGCTGGCAGAAGTGATCGACCCGTCGAAATTCTCTGGCTCGGTCAAGTTTGGTGCAACCGTGACCGTCGTCGATGACGATACCGACGACGAGAAAACCTATCAGATCGTGGGCGAAGCCGAGGCCGATATCGAACGTGGCCTGCTCAACATCCGCTCGCCGCTTGCCCGCGCGCTGATTGGCAAGGATGTGGGCGACACGGCGGAAGTCCGCACCCCCGGCGGCGAAAAGAGTTACGAGATCCTGAGCATCCGCTACATCTGAGGCGGAGGAGCATGGCCATGCCAGAGCCGACACAGGACATGAGACCGTCAACCGGCGCCGATCTGGGCCGGCTTCATCTGTCCGCAGACCCTGAACCGCGGTTTCTGCCCAGCGACATCGTGTCCATCGTCGCGGCGCTGCTATGGCTGACGCTCGTGGGTGGCTTTTTCCTTTTTGCCACTCCGGGCGAGTCCGGCGGCTCCTTCAGCACGATCATGGCGCTGGTGGCGATTTTCCTGCCGCTCGCGCTCATCTGGGTGGTGGCCGCGACCGCGCGGGCAAGCCGTGCCATCCGTGCCGAAGCCCAGCGCCTTCAGGCGACCATCAACAGCATGCAACAGACCCTTGCCGCCCAGTCCACCATCGGCCGCCCCACGGTCGAAAAGCGGCTGGAGGAGATTGCCACCGCCGCGCGCCAGACCGAAAGCGCCATCGCCACCTTCACCTCGCGCCGCGACAATGAACCGGCACCCGTGAATACCGAACGCAAGGCCGCGCTGGCTGCGGCTCGCCCGGCGACCGAAGAACAGCCCACCCTGGCACTCGGCACCCCGGCAGAGGCGATGACAAATCCCGTCTCGGTCGAGGATCTGATCACCGCGCTGAACTTCCCCGACAGTCCAGACGACAAGGAGGGGATCCGCGCGCTCCGCGCCGCGCTGGAAGACCGCGGGCTCGCCAAACTGATCCGCGCCGCGCAAGATGTGCTGACCCTGCTTGGCCAGGATGGCATCTACATGGACGATCTCAAGCCCGATCGCGCCAAGCCCGATCTCTGGCGGCGCTTCGCCAATGGCGAGCGGGGCAAGACCATCGCGGGTCTCGGTGGCGTACGCGACCGATCGAGCCTTGCACTCACCGCCGGACGGATGCGTCAGGACACGATCTTTCGTGATGCGGCGCACCATTTCTTGCGCCAGTTCGACAAGACCGTGGCCGAGTTTGAAAAGAACGCCTCTGACAAGGACCTGGGCGCGCTGGCCGAAACCCGCACCGCACGCGCCTTCATGCTTTTGGCACGTGTCACCGGCACGTTCGACTGAACCCGCTCAGCCTGAGATAAGCCAGCGTTCCGCCTGCGCCAGATCCTCCGGTGTATTGATGTTGAAGAAAGGATCAGGCGTGTCGGCAAAGGCCACGCCAACAGCGCCCTGATCACTCGCCCAGCGGCCAAGGCGCCGTTCGCCCGACCCTATCGCCGCTGCCAGCGTGCTGCGCAGGCCCACCGGCCACAGGCCGCAGGTCGGATGACGACCGCCTGCGCTTTGCGCAATCGCAGAGCCGCCCGGCGCGGCGCAGCCCAGCAGGAGCCGCACCACCAGATCACCGGGCAGGAACGGCGTATCGACCGAGACGCTGGCCAGATGGCTTGCCCCCCAGCCCGCCGCCCAGTCCAGACCGGCCAGTAGTCCCGCCATCGGCCCCAGCCTTTCCTCGTCCGCATCGGGCAGAACAGGCCAGTCCCGGCCCGCTAGCGCGCTTGCAAACCGGCCCGGATCACCATTGGCCGACAGGGCCACGGCCTCGACCTGCGGTTCAAACCGCTCCACAACATGGGAAAGCAGGCTCCGTCCGTTCAACAGAACCAGCGCCTTGTCGACGCCGCCCAGCCGCCGCCCCTCGCCCCCGGCCAGGATCAGTCCGGCAATCCGCAATGGCCCCGCCGCGCCGCCTTCGGGCGACGGCGCCTGGCTCACGGCGTCGCCGTCTGGGTCTGCGTGGCCAAAAGCGCCTGATTATTGTCGGCGTCACTGTCGTCATGCACCACGGTCACCACCCCCGGCAGCGCCCCGAAGGCATTCATGATCTTCTTGGGGAAGAAACTTTTGCCGACCGATTCAAAGCCGGGAATATCACGCAGCACACTGCTGATCGCATTGCCGCACAGCGCCTTGCCGACGGCGCCGTTTTCCTGAACCCGGCGAAGCGCCAGTTCCGCGACCGCGGGGCTGACCAGCACCGTCTGCTCATAGACGTCGTAAGTTTCGCGCGCGTGGTAGTCGATGTAGAACTGCTTCATGCGCGGCGTAATGCCGAAATGAACATCGTTGCGCTCCGGCACTGTCGGATGGTGCCAGGTGCCAGCCGGATCGAACATGATCCGCTGGCTGCCGTTGATCATCAGGCCGGAATGCGCGCCCTCGCCCCCCAGCTTGCGCACCACCGTAAAGAGGGTGATCGACGCGGGCTCCTCGGATACATAGCGCGCGCGCGCCACAGCTTCATCCGGTGCCCAGACCGGCTCGGCGCAGGCGGACAGGAAAAAGGGCAAGCAAAGGGCGATCAGCAAACGGCGCATGGAAATCTCACAATCGGGAAATCAAGCGTTGACCAACGCCATGAAAATCAGGACGGCGATCACGATAACCGTGCCCCATTTCACCATTGTGACGAACCCGGCAAAGGTATCTTCCTGGGTCTTGGTGTTCATCGTGCCGTGCTTGTGGTCAGCCATGTCCCGCTCCTGTCTTTGCGTTTGTCGCCGATCTAGCCTAATCCTGTGATCCTGTCACGACCCGGCGCGCGGGGCGCGGCCCTTTTGTTTGGCCGCCACTGCTGTTTTGCGTGCGGACGCACGTTTGCCTTGCGGTGCGGCTTCGATCTCCGCCGCCAGACGAAAGCCGATGCGGCGCGGTTCTTCTTCGCCCGCGTCCTTCGGCAGGGCGCGCAGCATCACGTTCAGTTGCGCGACATGCTGGATCAATTGAGTGCGCGCACCTTCCTCGTCGCGGCCATAGAAGGTGACGACATCGGGCGCGAAATAACCGATCCCCTCGATCCGCATCACGCCCGCATCGCCCCCGGCAAATCCCATGGCGACCTCATGTTCGTCATCGAGCTGCTCTTCGAAATTCTTGATGTAAAGGATCAGCCGCTCATAGGCCCATTGCGCCGGACTTTTATCCTCGACCGGCTGGCTGGCCATGGCAGCTGGCAAAGGCTGCGTTTCGGAGGTTTTCGGCAGATCGTCACAGGCCTTGGCCAGGCCGCGCGCGCAGAACAGGGCAGACTCCTCCAGCACCTCGACCGAGGTCTTGATCGTATCCGTCATGCCCTGCGTTGCCATAGGTCCGCTTTCCCTGCCTGCCTCGTCCTGTCCGCCAGCCCGGCCCTGCCCAGATGGTTCAGATGCGCAACCGCTTCAACCAGGGCCAGCCCAAATTCCCCTTCGCCGATCGGGCGCTTGAATAGGGTTGGAAAACAATCCACCGCCGTGCGGGGCTTGTCCAGATGCTCCAGAAGCCGCGCCAATGCCCCTTCGTGATTGTCGATCATCTGGCTCAGCCGCAAGGGCAAGCCGGTGAAGGGCAGCTTGTGCCCCGGCAAGACCAGCTGCGTTTCGCGCGCAAACGGCTGAAAGCGGCGGCAACTGTCGATCCAGTCCGCCACCGGATCGGCCTCGGGTTCAGTCGCATAGACCCCGAGATTGGGCGAGATGCCGGGCAAAAGCTGATCGCCGCCGATCACGAGATCGTCATCCGTGCTCCAGAACGTCGCCTGTTCGGGCGCGTGGCCGTCTCCGGTGCGCACCCGCCAGTCGCGCCCGCCGATCCGGAGCCCCTGGCCATCCGCGATTCGAGTGAACCCCAACGGCAGAGGCGAAACGATATCGGCGAAGTTGAACGGCCGCTCCTCGGCACGGCGCGCCAGTATCGCCGCCTCCATCCCCGCCCGCTGCCAGAAGTCGAGCGTCTCGGGCCGGGGCTTGTCCTGCACATCGAGTGTCAGCATCCGCGCGAAAAGCCAGGCGGTCCGGGTCGTCACCAGTTCCGCGCCCCGCGCCTGAAACCAGCCCGCAAGGCCGATATGATCGGGGTGATGGTGGGTGACGATCAGCCGCCGCACCGGCCGCCCCTTCAGAGGACCGCTCAGGATCGCTTCCCAGATCGCGCGCGATTTGCGGCTGTCGATGCCGGTATCGACCACGGCCCAGCCATCTCCGTCGTCGAGCGCGTAACAATTCACATGATCGAGCGCCATCGGCAGCGGCAGACGCAGCCACAAGATGCCCGGGGCAATTTCCTGGGCCTGACCGGGTTCAGGCGCGGCGGGAAAAGGAAACCGTATCTGCCCGCCCGATCCGTCCATCACGCCGCCAACTCATCATCGCTCAGCGCATAAAGCGCCTCTGCCCCTTCGCGCGCCTCGGCCAGGGCGGACAGATGTTCGGGCAAAAGCCTGCGGACATAAATCGCCGCAAGCCGCGCCCGCGCCGACCCCTCGCCTGTGGCGCAGGCGGCGCAAAGGTGGAAATGCGCCCCCAGGATCCGCGCGAAAGCCCGTGCATAGGGCACCGCGCCGGCGAAACGGTCCTGCATGGCAGAGGCCACCATCGCCTCCGTCGCCTCGCGCAGGTTCTGCGCCGCCGTCCAGACCGCCTTGGACATGTCCGGGAACGCCCCGCGCGCCGCTTCCGCCGCCTCATCGATCTCATCGAGCAGCCGGAAGGCCGCTTCGCCCTGATCCATCATCTTGCGGCCGACCAGATCCATAGCCTGAATGCCGTTGGTGCCTTCGTAGATCGGCGTGATCCGCACATCGCGCAGAAACTGCGCCGCGCCCGTCTCTTCGATGAAGCCCATACCGCCGTGGATCTGCACGCCCATATCGGCCACCGCGCAGCCGACATCAGTACCGAACCCCTTGGCGATCGGCGTCAGGAAGGCGGCCCGCGCCTGCCAATCCGCGCTGCCCGTCGCCCGCGCCATGTCGAGAGCAGCGGCGCACGACAGCGCAATCGCCCGCGCCGCGAAAATATCCGCCCGCATCCGGGTCAGCATCCGCCGCACATCGGCATGGCCGATGATCGCGCCCATCTGGTCGCGGTCGCGCGCATAGGCCAACGCCTTTTGATAGGCGGCTTCGGCCATACCCACGCCCTGTACGCCAACGGCCAGACGGGCATTGTTCATCATGGTGAACATCGCGGCCATGCCCTTGTGCGGCTCGCCCACCATCCAGCCGATGGCACCTTCATAGGACATCACACAGGTCGGCGACCCGTGGATGCCAAGCTTGTGCTCAAGGCTCACCACTTTCAGGCTGTTGGCCTTGCCGGGCTTGCCGTCCGCGTCAGGCAGGAATTTCGGCACGAGGAAAAGGCTGATCCCCTTGGTGCCCGCCGCGCCATCGGGCAGGCGCGCCAGAACCGCATGGCTGATATTGGCGAAACAATCATTGTCGCCCCAGGTGATGAAGATTTTCTGCCCGGTAATTGCATAGGTGCCATCGCCCAGGGGTTCGGCCTTGGTGCGCAGCGCGCCCACATCGCTGCCCGCCTGCGGTTCGGTCAGATTCATCGTGCCGGACCATTCGCCGGAGTTCAGCTTCGGCAGATAAAGCGCCTTAAGCTCCTCGCTTGCATGGGCTTCCAGCGCCTCGATCTGGCCCTGGGTCAGAAGCGGGTTCAACTGCAACGCCAGACAGGCCCCCGCCATCATGTCCTGTACCGCCATGTTCAGAAGCTGCGGCAATCCCATGCCGCCATACTCCGGCCCGGCCGCCAGCCCGATCCAGCCGCCTTCGCCCCATTGGCGCAACGCATCGCCAAACCCCGGCGAGCTGCGCACCACCCCGTTTTCCAGCCGCGCTGGCGTCAGATCACCCCCCCGGTTCAGGGGCGCGATCACCTCGTCACAAAGCCGCGCCGCCTCGCTCAGAATCGCATCGGCCGTGTCCGGCGTCGCCTCGGCAAAACGGTCGGTGGCGGAAATCTGGGCAAGGGGCACCACCTGATCCAGAATGAAACGAATGTCCGACTGGGCGGAACGATAGGTCATGGACCTCTCCCTTGCCTTGGCATTTCAGACCCCGCGGAGTAAGCACGGATCGCGGGGTCGAGCCTATCATTGCCACAAGGTCAGACCGCCACAACCCGAAACGCAGCGTCACGAAAGTCGCCTTGACCGAAATTCTTTCCCCTACGTCATCCGACCTCGAAAGGGCCGCCGCTTGCTTGCGCGACGGTGCGCTTGTCGCTTTCCCGACCGAGACGGTCTATGGTCTGGGCGGCGATGCGCGCGACGACCGCGCCGTTGCCCGCATCTTCGCGGCGAAGGGGCGGCCAAGCTTCAATCCGCTGATCGTCCATGTGGCCGATCTGGCCACTGCGCGGATCTATGTCACCTTCCCCCCCGCCGCCGAACGGCTGGCCGCCGCCTTCTGGCCCGGTCCCCTGACGCTCGTCCTGCCGCTGCGCCCGGAAAGCGGGCTTTCGCCGCTCGTCTCTGCCGGGCTGCCCACCGCGGCGATCCGCGTGCCCGCCCATCCGGTCGCGCAGGCGCTTCTGCGCGCTTTCGGCGGCCCGGTCGCCGCCCCTTCCGCCAATCCGTCCGGCAAGATCAGCCCGACCCGCGCCGATCATGTGCTGGCCGGGCTCGCGGGTCGCATCGCCGCCGTGGTCGATGGCGGCGCCTGTGCGGTGGGGCTCGAATCAACGATCATCGGCTTTGATCCCGCGCCCACGCTCCTGCGCCCCGGCGGCATTCCTGCCGAAGTGATCGAAGATTTTCTGGGCCAGCCCCTGCTTCTGCCGCAACCCGACGCCACGAGGCCCAATGCGCCGGGCCAGCTTGACAGCCACTATGCACCCGCCGCCCGTCTCAGCCTGAATGCCACCTGCGGCCAGCCAGGCACCATCTGGATCGGCTTCGGTCCCGCCTGTATCGGGGCTGACCTTACTCTTTCACCCGCCGCCGATCTGGTAGAAGCCGCCGCCAACCTCTTTCACCTCTTGCGAGAGGCCGACCGCCGCACTGGCCCCAATGGCCATATCCTTGTCGCGCCCATCCCCGAAAAAGGCCTTGGCCGCGCCATCAACGACCGCCTGCGTCGCGCCGCCGCACCGCGCGCCTGAAACGCCTCAGGCCCGCCCCGCCGTCGCGGAAAGCGTCAGCGGATCGACCCCGATGGATTTCAGCGCGCCCAACCATTTGCCCGCATCCGGCCCGTCGAAGACCAGCGCCTCAGACGCATCGCAGGTCAGCCAGCCGTTCCTGAGGATCTCCTCCTCGAGCTGCCCCGGCCCCCAGCCCGCATAGCCCAGCGCCAGGATCGACTGTTCCGGCCCCTCGCCTTCGGCCAGTGCCTGCAGCACATCCAGTGTTGCGGTCATGCCAAAACGGTCATCCACCCGCATCGTGGTGCCTTGCGCCTCATAATCGCCCGAATGCAGCACAAACCCGCGCGCATGTTCCACCGGCCCGCCCAGATGAATGCGGATGTCGCGCGAACGGTCGCTGCGCGGGATCGAAAGCTGATCGAGCAATTGGCCGAAACTCAGGTCCGGCGCGGGCTTGTTCACGATCAGACCCATGGCCCCATCCGGCGAATGGGCGCACAGGAAGATCACGCTCTGTTCAAAACGCGGGTCGCCCATACCGGGCATGGCGATCAGCAGTTTTCCGGCAAGGTTCATCACGGGCCTCCTTGCCCGCAAAGATCGTGCCGCGGGCGGGCAAGTTCAAGTCAGGGTTTCCACCTGTTCACGACCGGTTGCCTGTCGACTGACAGCGAAGTGATTTCAAATCCATCCCTCGGACCCTATGATGCCCACCATGACCCGCACCAGTTTCATTTTCGCAGCATTCTGCGCCCTTCTGGGTGTCGGTTCTGCCAGCCAGGCACAAAACCTGCCCGAAACCCTGTTCCGCGCCGAATTGCTGCCTGGCTGGCAGACGGCGGATGGGCGGCAGATGTCGGCGCTCCATATCGTGCTGACCCCGGGCTGGAAGACCTATTGGCGCAGTCCGGGCGAAGCGGGCATCCCGCCCGTCTTCGACTGGGCCGGGTCGGACAATGTGGCCGCCGTCGCCCTGCACTGGCCGCGCCCGCAGGTCTTCGACCTCGCCGGCTACCGCACGCTCGCCTATCCGGGCGAGTTGATCCTGCCGGTCGAAATCACGCCCGCCCGCCCCGGCGAACCCGTGACCCTGCGCCTCAAGGCCGACATCGGCGTCTGCGAAGAGATCTGCGTGCCGGTCACGATCGAACTGTCCGCCGACCTTGCCCGGACGGACGCCCCCGACAACCGCATCACCCGCGCGCTTGATCTGGTGCCCGATGACAGCCGGGCACGTGGCATGCCCGCCGCCCGCTGTTCCGCCGAACCGATCCGCGACGGGCTACGGTTGACCGCCGACATTCCGCTGACCCGCGCTCAGGCAGGCGATTTCGCCGTGATCGAACTTCTCAGCCGCGAAGTCTGGGTCGCCTCCGTCCACAACGAGGCCACGGGCGGGCGTCTTCTACAGACTTCCGACATGGTGCCTGCCAATGCCAAGCCCTTCGCCCTGAACCGTCAGGACGTGCGCATCACCGCCTTCACCGGCGGTGAGGTGATCGAGTTTCGCGGCTGCAAGGGCTGAAGCGCCTATTTCCGCCGCTGATGTTCGTCGAGCCTTGGCATGATCTCGACGAAATTGCAGGGCCGGTGCCGGTAATCGAGCTGCCATTTCAGGATCTCGTCCCAGGCGTCGCTGCAGGCCCCCGGACTGCCCGGCAAGGCAAAAAGATAGGTGCCCCCGGCCACGCCCCCGGTTGCCCGGCTCTGCACGGCGCTGGTGCCGATTTTCTGCATCGAGACGATTGTGAAAACCGTGCCGAAACGGCGGCTGCCGTTGGCGTCGCGGATCTCCGCGGCCTCGTACAGGTCGAGCTGCTCGTCCAGAGGGAGGAGGCTGTTGATGTTGGGTGCAAAAATCACGAAAATGGGATCCGTTCAAAATGGATCCCGACTTTTGCCACGCTCTTATCGGGTACTTCTTGGGAGAAACTGCTCCCTACGACGCGAAAGGTCCGGGCTAACTCCGGATTCGGTGGGGCTTTGTCGTTTTCGTCTT
>DAORUY010000038.1:0-17919 GCA_035433445.1 Paracoccaceae bacterium | reverse complement strand
AACGCCCACCTCGTTCAGGGCCGTACGGGTCGCGGGGAAGGCGCAGCCCCACAAAAGCGCAAGCAGTCCCATGTAGACCCAGGCGCGTGGGCTGATCGAGGTCTGGGGGCGAGGCGTGTGATTTTGGGCCATCAGGAAGTCCTAACCTGCCTTACTGCTGGCGGCGACCTGCGAATTTGTGCCCGGTACAATTGTTGAATGCGAACCCTCAAACGAAAACGGCCCCGCTGATGCAGGGCCGTTTTGCCAAAGCTACGCGCTCTCAGAAGCTGTAGCCGATCCTGAGGCCAAAACCGACGCCCGAATTGTCGGTGAAGCGGCTGCCGATCGTCGAGGTGACGGCGTCGCCGATGTCCACATAACGCACACCCCCTGTGATTTTCAGGTTGTCGTGCGTGTAGGTTGCCGCCAGTCCGACCGATTTGTAACCGTCGGTCGGGCCAAGGTTTCCAACCCGAGTACCGTCAGACCCTTCATACCCCAGCGTGACCGCGCCGGACCATTGTTCGTTGAAGCGGTGACCAACACCGATGTTGTAGCTCACTGTATCCGAGGAATAAGATACGATCGCGGTGTTGAGCACCGGCGGCGTGATGTTGAACTTCGACCAGTCAACCCAACGGATGGACCCAAAAAACAGCGTGTCTTTTGCCACGCCCGTCTGGAATTCCAGGTTGAGTGAAGCCGGAACCTCGACATCCATCGTGCCGTTCAGCGCGACGGGCGCCAGACCGAGTTCCACCGTGTCAAGCGTGTGGTCGATTTTGGAGTTGTAGGTCAGAGCGACACGCGCTGCGATTTCGGGCTTTTCCCAGGCAACACCGATGACATAGCCAAGCGCGGTGTCGGCTTCGCCCGTCATGCGGTAGTTTGTGAAAGCGGGCATCAGAGCGGGTGCAATGATCTGGACGTTCCCTTCAACACGCTCGACGCGCAGACCGCCATAGACCGACAGATTGGACTCGGTCCGATAACGAAGAAGCGCCGTCAGCGCCGACGAACGCACCTCTGCATTCGATCCCGCGAACGGATAGGGCGCGTTGGCGACAGGATACATCACGTCTGCACCGATCGGCTGGTCAAGGATGAGCGCCATGTCAATGTGGTCAGTCAGGGCCTGCTTGTACGCCAGCCCGATCGATGAATAGGAACCCGCCATGTCGCCACTCGACAGGCCGGTGAAAGGACCTGCGCCGTTGCCCGACACATCCGGGCTGAACTGGCCGAATGTCAGTTCAGCATAGGAGCCCTTCTCGAACAACACGCCGACCGATTGTGTCGAACGCTCAATCCCGCCTGCATATGCGCCGCTTGTTCCCATGGCGATGATGCTCGCCGTCACCATAACGTTTTTCATGCTCACTCATCCCCATGAGTTGTTGATGGCTGGAATGTTAGCCAAGCGGTCCATTCGGTCAACGAATGACGTTGCGTCGCGAAAAATGAGCGGCGGAACTGCGACTTTCAGGCCATAGGCAGCGGGCGGAGGCGGGCTTCTGAGCGGATATTGATGAAGTTGGCGGCAAAGATGATTGCGCCGCCGACCAGCACCCACAGATCAAGGGCTTCCCCGTAGGCCAAACTACCGATGACCGCCAGAAGCGGCAGGCGCAGAAAATCGACCGGCGTGACGATCGAAGCCGGGGCGAGCGACAGGGCCTTGGTCAGGCATAGATGCGCGCCAAGCCCGCCCAGGCCGATAGCGATGACCCAGGGAAGCAGGGCCGCCGAAGGCAGGGCTATCTGCCCGTCGATGGCGGCGCACAGAAAGCCGAAGGCCGACTGCATGGTCGTCAGCCAGAAGAGGATCGCAAAGACGGACGTCTGCCGCGTGAGCTTCTTGGTGACGATGGCTGCGCCTGCAAATCCTACCGCGCAGAGAAGCGCGGCCAAAAGCCCGATCGAAAAACCACCTGCACCAAAGGGGCGGGCGACAATCAGGATTCCGATGAAACCGACCAGCGCCGCGCCGATCCGCAGGCGGGTCAGTTGCTCGCCCAAGAAAAGTGGCGCGGTCAACGCGACCAGGATCGGGTAGGAAAACTCAAGCGCGCAAAGCTGAGCCAGCGTGATCAGCGACAGGGCGTAAAGCCACAGGTTCTGACCGGCGAAATGGAAGATGTTGCGCAAAAGGTGCTGTCGCATGAAGGAGGGGCGCAGTTCGGCGGCCCGGCCAGTCCACACCGCGATGGCCAGCAGAACGCCCACGCCCACGAGCGAGCGATAAAGCATCACTTCGAACGTATCGAGGCCGCTGGCCAGCGCGCGCCCCGACACGGCCACCAACGAAAAGCCGGTGATCGAGCCGATCATCCACACGAAGGCCGCGATGGGTCGTTGATCCTGCACCGTCTTGGTCCTGTCGTTCGCAGTTGCAGCATTTTGCCTCTGCGTCGCCCGACAGAAGCCCGCCGGTGCGCGATTGTCCAGTCCGGATCGGCTGCGACAGCCAGTCCCGTCGCGGCCAAAGCTGTGGCATGGTTCATTCAAGCCCCACAGGACCGGAGCACACATGAGATTCGCACCCCCGACGCCCACGCCCCGCGGCTTTGCCAGACGTGTGCCGCCCGCCATCTTTCCGCCGATCATGGGGCTGTTCGGGCTTGGCCTTGGCGCGCGGCGCTTTGCGGGCCTTGTCGATGTGCCTTCGGCACTGGCCGAACTCCTTCTGGGGGCAATAACCTTGCTGTTCCTTTTTGCGCTGCTCGCTTATGGGGCCAAGCTCGTCCGGCGTCCGGCGGTTCTGGCGGACGATCTGGCGGTCTTGCCCGGTCGGTTGGGCCTGTCGGCCTTGTTCGCCTGCCTCTATCTCAGCGCGATTGTGTTGCATCCCTATGTGCCGGGTCTGTCCGGGCCGCTGATCGTAGGGGCCTTGATCCTGCAACTGGGGCTGATGGTCCTGATCTTGCGCGTGCTATCGACCCTGCCGGAAGCGGCGCGGCAGTTGCGGGCGGCGGGGCATCTTTACTTCACGTCGCCGCTTGTCGGGGCGATGGCGGCGGCCCTGACCGGACAGGCGGCACTTGGGAAGGTGCTGCTCGCGGCGACGCTCATCGTCGGGGCAGTGATCTGGTTGGCCGACATTGCCGCCATGCTACGTGGCCGTCTGGCGCCGCCGCCCCTGCGCCCGCTTCTGGCGCTGCATCTGTCGGTTGCCGCAGTGGCGGGAATAGCTTCAGGCGCGCTTGGATATGGCGCGGCGGCACAGGCCTTTGCCGGGCTCGCCGCGGCCACGCTCCTTCTGATGGTTCTGGCCGCGCGTTGGCTGACCGGATCGGGGTTTTCGGCGCTCTGGTCCGCCTTCACCTTCCCGCTGGCGGCGACGGCCTCGCTTTGGCTGTCGCTCGGGGGCATGTGGCTATGGCCGGGGCAGGCCGTCCTTCTGGCGGCGGCCGGGATCGTGCCCGCGATTGCCTTTAGGGTGATGAAAATGTGGGCCGGCGGGCAGTTGGCCGTCAAGACCAACGCCGCCAGCGCCTGATCAGATCAGGCTGACCCAGGCGCGGGCGATAGCAAGGCCGGCGGCGTCCGCCTCTGGCCCATGTTCGGCGGCAATCATGGGGTAGCCCTTCAGCCAGCCGGGCCTGATCCGCTCGACCGTTTCGGGAAAGTCACGGTTCCAGCCTTCGACCACGGCGCGGCTGGCTTCGAAATGGAACTGCATCGCGTAGCTGGCGCGCCCGATGCGGAAGCATTGGTTCGCGGCAACCGGGCTTTGGGCCAGATGCATCGCACCCTTTGGCAGGGTGAACGTATCCTTGTGCCATTCGAAGATCGGAAAATCCGCGCTCAGCACCGACAGGACCGGATCGGACTTGCCCTGGGGGGTCAACGCCACCCGGTGCCAGCCGAATTCCGGTGCCGTCCCCAGATGGTTTTCCGCCCCCCAGGCCCGCGCCAACAATTGCGCCCCAAGGCAAATGCCCAGAACCGCCTTGTCCGCCTGCCCCATGCGCCGCATCAGCCGCACCAGATCAGGCAGATAGGGATGGGTGTCGTCGGCCAGCGCATTCTGCTCGCCCCCCAGAACGACGAGGGCATCGTGATAGGCCCCGTCCGGCAGCGCCTCGCCCGCCCAGGGGCGAAAGACCTGAATTTCCGCGTCCGCCTCGCGCAGCGCGACGCCGACCTGACCCAGTGGCGAAATTTCGGTATTCTCAACGATAGCAACGCGCATTTTACTCTTCCCTGCTCCCCAGCGAAGATTGATCATGTGCCCTGTCCAAGGGCAAGGGGGGCACCACGCGGTTTTGCCCTTGCAAAGACACCGCCAGCGTGAAAGAGCGAGCCGCCAAACGTAATCGCCCGCAGGAGGTATCCATGCAGATTCGTGAGGCTCTCACATTCGACGATGTTCTTCTGGTGCCAGCGGCATCGAGCGTCCTGCCATCGGACGCCGATACTTCGACCTATGTGACCAAGCTCATCCGGATGAATATTCCGCTTCTGTCGTCGGCGATGGACACCGTGACCGAGGCGCGCATGGCCATCGCCATGGCACAGACCGGGGGCATTGGCGTCATTCACCGTAACCTCGGGCTGCTGGAACAGGCCGCCGAAGTCAGTCGGGTGAAGCGGTTCGAAAGCGGTGTGGTGGACAATCCGATCACCTTGCGCGCCGATCAGACGCTTGCGGATGCGAAGGCCTTGCAGGACCGCTACAACGTGACCGGCTTCCCGGTGGTGGACGAAACGGGTCGTGTCGTCGGCATCGTGACCAACCGCGACATGCGCTTTGCCTCGGACGACCGGACGCCGGTCCGGTTGATGATGACATCGGAAAACCTGGCAATCCTTGAAGAACCCGCCGACCTGGAGACAGCCAAAAGCCTGATGAAGGCGCGGCGGATCGAAAAGCTGCTGGTCACGGACGGGCAGGGCAAGCTGACCGGGCTTCTGACGCTGAAAGATACCGAAAAAGCGGTGCTGAACCCCCATGCCTGCAAGGATGAACAGGGCAGGCTGCGGGTTGCGGCGGCCTCGACCGTCGGCGACGCGGGGTTTGAGCGCAGCCAGGCGCTGATTGATGCGGGCGTCGACATGGTGGTGATCGACACGGCCCATGGTCACAGCGAAGGCGTGGCGAAAGCGGTCGAGCGGATCAAGAAACTGTCGAACCGGGTTCAGGTGGTGGCAGGCAATGTCGCGACGGGCGAAGCCACACGGGCGCTGATCGGGGCGGGGGCGGATGCGGTCAAGGTGGGCATCGGGCCGGGGTCGATCTGCACCACGCGGATCGTGGCGGGCGTGGGCGTGCCGCAACTGACCGCGATCATGGATGCGGCACAGGCGGCGGGTGACATTCCGATCATCGCTGATGGCGGCATCAAATATTCTGGCGATTTTGCCAAGGCCATTGCGGCGGGGGCATCCTGCGCGATGGTCGGTTCGGCCATCGCGGGCACCGATGAAAGCCCGGGCGAAGTGATCTTGTGGAACGGCCGTTCCTTCAAATCCTATCGCGGCATGGGCTCGCTGGGTGCCATGGCGCGTGGCTCGGCGGATCGGTACTTCCAGAAGGATGCAGCGTCCGACAAGCTGGTGCCCGAAGGGATCGAGGGGCAGGTGCCTTACAAGGGCTCAGCCTCGGCGGTGGTGCATCAGCTGGTCGGCGGCTTGCGCGCGGCGATGGGCTATACCGGCAACCGCACCGTGGCCGAGATGCGCAAGAACTGCACTTTTGTGCGGATCACCGGCGCGGGGTTGAAGGAAAGCCATGTGCATGATGTGCAGATCACCCGCGAAAGTCCGAACTATCGGGTGATGTGATCTATTCCGATCAAGGGCTTGCGGGCCTTTCCTAAGGTGATGAAATGACACCGGCTGCACGTGTTCAGGCGGCGATCGAAGTGCTGGACCGCATTCTGGCCGGGGCGCCGGCGGAGCAGGCTTTGATCGGCTGGGCCAGATCCAGCCGCTATGCCGGTTCGGGCGACCGCGCGGCGGTTCGGGATCATGTGTTCGATGCGCTACGGCGCAGACGGTCTTGCGCGGCCCGGTCGGGACTGCCGGAAAGCGGACGCGTCCTGATGATCGGGGCGCTGCGCGATGACCTGCGAGAGACGATCTTCACCGGAGCAACCCATGCTCCCGCGGAACTGAATGCCGGGGAAAAGTCGGCGCTCGCTGCGGCCCCCGCCACGCTGCCGGACCCCGTGCGGCTGAACTATCCCGACTGGCTGGATGGGGCGCTGCGCACAGCTTTGGGTGACGATCTGGGGGCGGTGATGGCGGCTCAAGCTGACCGCGCGCCGGTTTTCCTGCGGGCCAACCCGCAGCGCGGGACGGAAAGCGCGCTGATGGCAGCGCTTGATGCCGACGGCATTTCAATCCGGCGCAGGGATGAGGTGCCAGGTGCCTTTGAGGTTCTCTCAGGATCCAACAAAATCAAACAGTCTCGTGCTTATCTTGAGGGATTGGTTGAACTTCAGGACCTCTCCTCGCAGGCGGCAGTTGCGGCCTTGCCGGTGACCGACGGGATGGAGATCCTCGATTATTGCGCCGGGGGTGGAGGCAAGAGCCTGGCCCTGGCGGCGCGGGTGACGGGGCACATCACCGCGCATGACGTGGCATATGAACGGATGGCCGATTTGCCGGTGAGGGCCGAGCGGGCCGGGGTAAGAATTCGGCTGGCGCGCCCAACTGACCTGCGCCGTGCCACGCAGGATATGGTTCTGGTGGACGCACCCTGTTCCGGGTCCGGCACCTGGCGGCGGACGCCCGACGCAAAATGGCGGCTGACCGCGGAAAAGCTCGCGGACCTATGCGCGTTGCAGGCGCGGATCCTGGAGGAGGCGCTGGTCTTCGCGCGTCCGGGCGGTCTGCTGGCCTACATGACCTGCTCGCTCCTGCGCGAGGAGAACGAGGATCAACTGGCTGCGTTCCTGGCCCGCTATCCCGGTGCCCGGCTGCTTGATCAGCGTCGTTTCTCGCCCCTGACCGGGGGGGACGGATTCTTCCTTGGGGTGATGCGCGTCTCTTGACGCGGACGGGACGCAAATTCTACACAATTACAGGTTGTAGTTCACGGCAGTTAATCGTCGTTTAAGCATTTCCGGTCGGAATGCGGAAAGCGAATCCTGTCTTGGGGGCATATCTTGTCCAATACCGCCCTGCCTGCCCATCCCGTCATCCGGACGGCACTGGCCCTGTCACCGCATGGGCTCTACTTTCTGGCCGCAGCCGGGGTCGCGGGGGGCGTGGGGGCGGCATTGCCATCCGGGCCCTATACGCTGATGGCCTTTGCCGTTGCGGGCAGTCTGGCGGCGCTTGCGTTCATCTTGCGCGCTTTCGCGGTGCGCCAGAAGAAGACCGATACCGGCCTACATGTGCAATTGGCTGAATTCATCGCGCATGATGCCTCGCCCAGTTTCACCACCGACCCCGATGGCGAGGTGAAATATCAGAACCGTGCGGCGGTTGAACGGTTCGGCACGCGCGGCGGGCAGACGTTGACGCGCGCGCTTTCGGATGTGTTCGCCAACCCCGGCGCGGCGCTGCACCGGCTGCAAAACCGGGCCGTGGCGTCAGGGGCCGCGCGCGAAGACATGGTCACGCGGCGCGGGCATGTGCGGCTGGCGGTTCACCGGATCGGCGAAAGTGGATTCTTGTGGCGACTTGAAGACATGGCCGAACGCGCCACTGGAGGGCGCGGTGCGGAATCGATCAGCCTGCCGATGCTGACAGTTTCCAAGGCCGGCACCATTCTTTTCATGAACGAAGCCTTGCGGCGGATCACCGGCGAACGGGTCAAGACGCTCGACCGTATCTTCAGCGACCTTCCGGTCCGACCGGGTGAGGAACATGAGATTGCCGGGGCCGGCGGCCCGATCAGGGCCCTGGTGGCCGAGGTCGAGGGGCAGGGTGGTCGTCGAGAAATCTATTTCCTGCCGACGCATGGCAATGTGCAGGTCACCCATGACCCGACCGCATTTGACCGGTTGCCGGTGGCCCTCCTGCGGATCAGCCCGACGGGTGATCTGCGCGAGATGAACCGCGCCGCCCGCGCCCTGATCGGCGAGCGGGAGCTGGGGGCCCAGCTTGGCGACATGCTGGAGGGGCTGGGGCGGCCCGTTGCGGACTGGCTGGCCGACGCGATGAGCGGGCGGACGGAAAACCGGCCCGAGGTGCTGCGCGTGCGCGGCGCTGAAGATGACGTCTTCTTGCAGGTCATGCTGTCGCGCGTGGTCGAAGAAGGGCGTTCCGGGCTGATGGCGATCTTGTCGGATGCAACCCAGCTGAAGACGCTGGAGGCGCAATTCGTCCAAAGCCAGAAGATGCAAGCGATCGGTCAGCTGGCCGGGGGTGTCGCGCATGACTTCAACAATCTTCTGACAGCGATTTCAGGGCATTGCGATCTGCTCTTGTTGCGTCATGACCGTTCGGACCCCGATCATGCCGACCTGATGCAGATCAACCAGAACGCCAATCGCGCGGCCAGCCTGGTCGGCCAGCTGCTCGCCTTCTCGCGCAAGCAGACGCTGAAACCGGCGGTCATCGACCTGCGCGACACATTGTCGGACCTCACGCATCTTCTGAACCGTCTGGTCGGCGAGCGGGTCGAACTGACGCTGGTGCATGACCCGGCGCTCAGCCCGATTCGCGCCGACAAGCGGCAGTTGGAACAGGTGGTGATGAACCTGGTGGTCAATGCCCGCGACGCCATGCCCGAAGGCGGGCGAATCGAGATTTCGACAGACAATGTGACCTTGCATGAAGATCTACTGCGCGACCGTGCCACGGTTCCGGCTGGGGATTATGTGGTGGTGCGGGTGGCCGACAAGGGCACGGGCATCGCAGCCGACAAGCTGCCCAAGATATTCGAGCCGTTCTTCACCACCAAACGACCGGGCGAGGGAACCGGCCTGGGCCTGTCGACCGCCTATGGGATCGTCAAGCAGACCGGCGGTTACATCTTCTGCGATTCCATCGTAGGCGAGGGCACGACCTTTGCCCTGTTCTTTCCTGCCTATGAAAGGCTGGAGGACGCGCCTATCGACGAGCCTATCGCGCCCCCCCCGGTGCGTCGCTCCGTACCGGCCGGACAGGGTGTTGTGCTTCTGGTCGAAGATGAGGCGCCGGTTCGGGTTTTCGCCAGCCGGGCATTGAAGATGCGGGGCTTCAGCGTGATCGAGGCGGAAAATGCCGAAGAGGCGCTGAAGCTTCTCGAAGCGCCGGACCTTGCGGTCGATGTCTTCGTGACCGATGTGATCATGCCCGGGCTGGACGGCCCTTCCTGGGTACGCGAGGCGCTTAAAACGCGTCCCAATACCCGTGTGGTGTTCGTCTCGGGCTATTCGGAGGAAGCCCTGACCGAGGAACGCGACCGCATTCCCAATTCCGTCTTCCTGCCCAAACCCTTTTCACTCAGCGAGTTGACGGCAACGGTGCAAAATCAGTTGCACTGATCGGTCCAGGCCCAGAACCTCCGTTCCGCGCCTCAGCGCAGGCTGTTGTAGAAGGCATAGTCAGGGGCGAAATGATCCCTCAGCCGCGCTTCCGCCGCGGGGGTAAGATGCATGTCGCCCTTGGGCGATACATTGAGGCGCGGCAGAATGATTTCGCCACCCAGACGATCTTCGAGAAAATGCACGAAGGTTCCGATATCTTCGTACCGAAAGACCAGATCAACCGCCGCGGCCGTGTCCTTTACGCCCAGAAAACGCGCCTGCGAGCCGACATTCATGTTGGCGCCCGGATGTCCGGACAGATAGTCGAGGGTTGCCTCCTCGAAACTCAGGCCCGAAGTCGAACGCGGCAGGTCACGGATGTCGTCGCGCTGGCGGTATCGCCACCAGCTGCCCAGCCAGTCGACCGGATCGCGCATCAGCGCCACCGTTGTGAACCGCTCTCCGCTTGCCTTTTCCAGCAAGGGGGCCAGATGACGCTGGTAGCGGGGGCCGGAAATATGCTTGAGCTCGGGCGGGCGCCGGATCGCGACCGGGGCGAGCGATTCAAGCGCGGTCTCGATCGAGGTCGAGCCGGTCTTGGGCGTCGACAGAAACACCAGCCGTTCTTTCCAGAAAATCAGCATTCCATTCCTCTTGGGCCCGAGGGGGCGTCGTGCGCGACCTGCTCTAACCGCCTGCGCGGGCGAAAAGCAAGAATTCACCGGCATAAAGAACTTCTTAACCAATCGTGCGCAGAGTGTTTTGGAGAATTTGATTGAAATGTTCTTCTTTTGATCTCATACATGCGAGAACAAGAAGCGAACAAAAGGCGCGTTGCCGCATGTGGCGGCGTGTGAAATAAGGAGCGGGACAATGGCAGTGGCGAACCTATTTGACATGAACGACAAGAAATCCGGTGACAAGCAAAAGGCGCTCGACAGCGCGCTGGCGCAGATCGAACGGCAATTCGGCAAGGGCTCGATCATGAAACTTGGCGCCGGCAATCCGGTGTTGGAGATCGAGTCGACCTCTACCGGATCGCTGGGCCTTGATATCGCGCTGGGGATTGGTGGCCTGCCCAAGGGGCGGATCATCGAGGTCTACGGCCCCGAATCGTCGGGCAAGACCACGCTGACCCTGCATGTGGTGGCCGAGGAACAAAAAAAGGGCGGCGTTTGCGCTTTTGTCGACGCTGAACATGCGCTTGATCCGCTCTATGCCCGCAAGCTGGGCGTGAATCTGGACGAATTGCTGATCTCGCAGCCCGACACGGGCGAACAGGCGCTGGAGATCGTCGATACGCTGGTGCGCTCCGGCGCGGTCAGCCTGGTGGTGATCGATTCGGTTGCGGCGCTGACACCCAAGGCGGAACTCGAAGGCGACATGGGCGACGCGACGGTCGGCGCGCAGGCGCGTCTGATGAGCCAGGCCATGCGCAAGCTCACCGCCTCGATCAGCCGGTCGAACTGCATGGTGATCTTCATCAACCAGATCCGCATGAAGATCGGCGTGATGTTCGGTAACCCCGAAACCACGACTGGCGGCAATGCGCTGAAATTCTATGCCTCGGTCCGGCTCGACATCCGCCGAATCGGTGCGATCAAGGACCGCGAAGAGGTGGTGGGCAACTCGACCCGGGTGAAGGTGGTCAAGAACAAGGTGGCCCCGCCCTTCAAGCAGGTCGAATTTGACATCATGTATGGGGAAGGCATTTCCAAGACGGGCGAACTCGTCGATCTGGGGGTGAAAGCCGGGGTCGTGGAGAAGTCAGGCGCTTGGTATTCGTTCGGTGACGAACGGATCGGGCAGGGCCGTGAAAATGCCAAGCAGTTCCTGAAGGACAATCCCGACCTGGCCCAGGCGATCGAGGACAAGATCCGCGCGGGCCATGGGCTGGATTTCGGGGCCGCTGTAGAAGAGAGCGACGGCGACGTGATGGAGGCCTGAACCGCTTCGGCAGATCAGGCAAAAGGCCGGGGGATTTCCCGGCCTTTTTGTTTTGGACTGGCTTCACTTTCTGGTGCGCTGCTGAGGCGCACCAATGGAAAGACCCGCAGACACCGGGGATGGCGGCACTACCGGCCCCTTGGTCTGGCAAAGGCGGCTTAACCGCGTTCCTCGGCCACAATTCCGCGCATGGCGTCCAGCGGGGCAAAACCGCGCAGCATCTGCTCGCCGACGACGAAGGTCGGCGTGCCGGAAATCTGCAAGCGCTGCGCCAGGAGGTGGTTTTGCTCGATCACCTTGGTCACTTCGGGCGTCTCCATCGCCGCAAGGATCGGCGCCGGGTCAAGGCCAAGCTCGCTGGCGAATGCACGCAAGGTTTCTTCCGTTACGTCGCCCCGAAAGGATTCATAGAAACCCGCATTGATCTCGGCATAGGCGTCCGCGCCCGCAACCTGCAGGGCCGCGATGGCGAAGCGCGAGGCCAGAAGGGATTCTTCGCCCAGGATCGGGAATTCCTTGACCACATAGCGGATATTGCCGTCCGACTTCACCAGTTCGGCCACATCGCCATGGGCCTTGCGGCAATAGCCGCAGCGATAGTCGATGAATTCCACGACGGTCAGGTCGCCTTCGGGATTGCCGCCGACAAAGCTGTAACCGTCCGAAAAGATCTCGGCAGCGTTCGTCGCGATCAGGCCCTTGTCGCCCACGGCCTGCGCTTCGGCCTGCTTTTGCTCAAGCGCTTGCGACATTTCGATCAGAATGTCGGGGTTGGCCAGCAGATAGGCGCGCATTTCGGCCTGAAGGGCGGCGCGTTCGGCGTCGGTCATGTTCGACGGGTCGAACGCCCAGCCTGCCCCCGGCAGCATGGAGCCGCTCAGGCAGAGGGCGATCAGGGCGGAGCGAAGGGTCATGGACATTCTTTCGATTGGGACGCGTGGCCGTGCGATGGACCACAAGGCGGAGGTTTGCAAGCCATGCTGGCCATTGACGCCGGACCCGCACACTGGAATGACGGGCCATCGGCTGTTCGGACAGAATAGGAAAAAGTCAGTGCGCGCGACAAGCCAGACAATCGGCCATGCCGCAAATGTGAAACGCCTGGCGTTGGCGGTTCTGTTGGCGCTTCTGGCACTTGTGACGCAGATCGGGATGGTGCGGGGGCAGGACCTGGCCGCGCTCGCCCGGCTTGATGCGGCGCAGTCGCGGCTGACCGACAAGGGGCAGGGGATCCAGATCGACCTGGCGCTTAGCCAGCCGGTGCCCTACCGCGTGTCCTTCCTGGCCGATCCCGCCCGGCTGATCGTCGATTTCCGCGAGGTGGATTTCACTGGCGCCGATCCCGAAGCCATCGGCCGCGCCGCGCGGGTGACGGACCTAAGCTGGGGGCCGTTTCTGGCCGGCTGGTCGCGCATGGTCGCTGTGCTGGATGCGCCGCTTGCCCTCACCTCGGCCGAGGAAGTCCGCCAGCCGGATGGCAGCGCCCGGTTAAGCCTTCTTTTGCAGCCGACCACGCCCGCAGCTTTTGCCGAGACCATCGCCCGCACGGCGGGAGAGGCCGGCCCCGACTGGGCCTTGCCGCCCGTCGCGGTAGTGGATGCGCCGATCACCCGGCAAACGGGGGACAGGCCGCTCAGGGTCGTGCTTGATGCGGGTCACGGCGGCATTGATCCTGGCGCCGAAGCCGGTGGCAAGACCGAGGCGCATGAGATGCTGAGCTTCGCGCTGGAACTGGCCGATGTGCTGAAGCGCGCGGGCATGTCGGTGGAACTCACGCGCCAGACCGATGTGTTCGTGCCGCTTGAAACCCGCATTTCCGTGGCCCGCGCCGCAGGAGCAGACATCTTTTTGTCACTACATGCCGATGCCCTGCCCGAGGGGGAGGCGACGGGCGCCACCATCTATCGGCTGGATGTTCAGGCCTCGGATGCAGCCTCGGCGCAATTGGCCGAACGTCATGACCGGGGCGATCTTCTGGCGGGGGTCGATCTGACGGGCCATGACGACCAGGTGGCGAGCGTCTTGATGGATCTTGCGCGGCGCGAGACCCAGCCCCGCGCCGATCGGCTGGCGGAAACGCTGGTTAAGGCGATGCAGGCTGCCGCTCTGGATCTTCACCGCCATCCCATTCAGTCGGCCGCCTTTTCGGTGCTGAAGTCGGCCGATATCCCCTCGCTCCTGATCGAGGTCGGTTTTCTGTCGTCCGAAGCGGACCGCGCGCGACTGGAGGATCCGGTCTGGCGCGCGGCGATGCAAGATGCGATCCGCACAGCCTTGCAGGATTGGGCCATTGCCGACGCGGCAGAAGCGCGGCTTCTCAGGCAATAGCCCGCCGGTCCGGCGCGAGGGGGCGAAGGGGCGGCAATTTCCCCCTAACTTCTTTTGACCCCCGCGAGGGTGCGGTCTATAGAGACCCCGAAGCCAAGAGGTTTGAGCGTGCGTTTTATTCTGTCCTTTCTGGGCGCCATCTTCAGCTGGGTCGTAACCGCGCTGGTTTTTGCTGGTTTGGTTGTCGGTGGGGTCTTCTGGATCTACAGCCGTGATCTGCCGAATTATGAGGCGCTGGCGAACTATACGCCCAAGACCATCAGCCGGATCTATTCCGGCGAGGGCCGCTTGATGGACGAATTCGCGACGGAACGGCGGATTTTCGCGCCGATCGAGGAAGTGCCAGATCTGGTGAAATTCGCCTTCATCTCGGCCGAGGACAAGAATTTCTACAGCCACGGTGGCTTTGATGCGCGGGGCATGGCGGGTGCGCTTTATGAGGCAATAAAATCGCGCGGCAAGAACCTGCGCGGGGCGTCGACCATTCCTCAGCAGGTTGCGAAGAACTTTCTGCTGTCGGGCGACAGGACGATCGAGCGCAAGATCAAGGAACTGATCTTGTCGACGCGGCTCGTGGACGCTCTGCCGAAAGACAAGATCCTTGAGCTTTACCTCAATGAAATCGACCTTGGGTTCCTGTCCTTCGGCGTGGCGTCGGCGGCGCAGACCTATTTCAACAAGACCCTGGCCGAACTGAAGCCCGAGGAAGCAGCCTATCTGGCCGCACTGCCGAAGGCACCCTACAGCTATCATCCGGTGAAGAACCGCGAAAAGGCCATTGAGCGGCGCAATTTCGTTCTGCGCGAGATGTTCCAGAACGGCTATCTGACGCAAGCGGAATTTGACACGGCCGTGGCGGCGCCTTTGAAAACCGTGCAGGGCGGTGACTATCCGTCCTTCAAGGGTAGTCTGCCGCCGCGTGACTATTTCACCGACGAAATCCGCCGCCAGCTCTCGAAAAGTTTTGGCGAGGAAGAGTTTTTCGGCGGCGGTCTGACCATCCGCGCGACCGTCGAACCGACGATGCAGGCGGTGGCGGCAGATGCGTTGCAGACCGCGCTGGAAAGATATGACCGTTCGCAAGGTGTCTGGCGTGGCACGAAACTGACCCTGCCTGCTGACGCACTCGCAAGCGAGGAAGGGTGGCGCACCGCGCTTTCCGCCGTGGTCGATGTGCCGCGCGACGTGCCCGGCTGGTTCCCGGCGGTGGTTCTGGAAGTGGGCGACAGCGATGCGCGCATCGGGATCGAAGGCGTCGAAAATGACGCGGATGGCCACTGGATTCCGGCCGAGGACGTGACCTGGGCGCGCAAGCGCAATGCCGATGGCAGCCTGTCGAAAAAGGCAAAGTCGGCGGGCGATCTGGTGGCGGTGGGTGAGGTGGTTTTGGTCACGCAACTGGCCAACGAGGATGGTACGCCCAAACGCTGGTCCTTGCGTCAGGTGCCCGAAGTACAGGGCGGCTTCATGGCAATGGACGTCAATACCGGGCGCGTCATCGCGATGCAGGGCGGCTTTTCCTATCAGTCCTCGGTCTTCAACCGGGCGACGCAGGCCCAACGCCAACCGGGGTCGAGCTTCAAGCCTTTCGTTTATGCCGCAGCGCTTGACAGTGGCTTTTCGCCCGCCACCATCGTGGTCGACGCGCCCATCGAGGTCGACACGCCCCAGGGGCTTTGGCGACCCAAGAATGCGTCGAACAAGTTCTATGGCCCGACGCCCATGCGCACCGGGATCGAACAGTCGCGCAACCTGATGACGGTGCGGATCGCGCAGGAAATCACCATGGAACTGGTCGCTAGCTACGCCGAAAAGTTCGGGGTTTACGATCATCTCGACCCGTTCCTGGCCAATGCGCTCGGCGCGCAGGAGACAACGCTTTACAAGATGGTCGCGGCCTATGCGATGTTCGCCAATGGCGGCGAGCGGGTGGAACCCACGCTCGTTGACCGGGTGCAGGACCGCTGGGGGCGCACCGTCTATCGCCATGATCAGCGCGCTTGCACAGACTGCGCGGCGACCGACCTGCCCACGGGGCAGGGTCCGACTGTCACGTCCGACCGGGAACGGGTGATGGATGCCGTGACCGCTTATCAGCTGACCTCGATGCTTGAAGGGGTCGTGCAGCGCGGATCGGGGTCTGGCGTGAATCTGCCGGTGCCGATCGCGGGCAAGACCGGTACCACCAACGATGCCAAGGACGTATGGTTCATCGGCTTTTCGTCAAACATCGTTGCCGGCTGCTATATGGGCTACGATCAGCCGCGCACCTTGGGTGAAGGCGCCTTTGGCGGAACGCTCTGCGTTCCAGTCTTTCAGGCGTTCATGGAAGAGGCGATCAAGAAATATGGTGGCGCGCCGTTCCACGTGCCGCCGGGTGGCCATTTCATCAAGATCAATCGTTTTACCGGCGAACGTCTGTCAGACGATGCGACGGGGGATTTTGTGCAGGCCGAATATTTCCGCGATGGTCAGGATACGCTCTTTGGTCTCGATACGCTGGTGGATGGCGGCTTTGCCATGGGCCAGAACCTGCCGCTCTTTGCCGAAGGCGAATATGGCGGGGATGAGGGCGGCGGTTCGACCACAGTCACCAACTCCGAAGGTGAACAGAAGATCATCCCCAAGAAGGCTGATTTCGGCACGATTTCTTCGGGCGGTCTTTACTGAGGCACATGGGCCGTCCCATGGCCTCTGCTGCTCTTGCCCCATACCGGGCGCTCGGCTATCAGGGCGGGCGTTCAAGTCAGAAAGGCCGGGGCGATGCGTGCTGAAACCCAGAACAATGTCGATGCGATCCGCAAGTCCCTGCTGCTTCTTGGCCAGCGGATGGACTGGGAAACCGCGCCGCATCGTCTGGAAGAATTCAACGCGATGATCGAAGACGGTGATCTGTGGTCCGATCCCGCGCGCGCGCAAAAACTGATGCGCGACCGCCAGGTGCTGATGGACAAGGTCGAGGTCTACCGCAAGATCGACCGCGAACTGACCGACAATGTCGAACTGATCGAACTGGGCGAGGCCGAAGGCGATGACGAGATCATCGGCGAGGCGGAGCGCAGCCTGAAAGACCTGCGCGACTTTTCAGCCGCCAAGGAGCTGGAGGCGTTGCTGGACGGCGAAGCCGACGGCAATGACACATTCCTTGAAATCAACGCAGGCGCGGGTGGTACGGAAAGCTGCGACTGGGCCAGCATGCTGGCCCGCATGTATGTCCGCTGGGCGGAAAAGAAGGGCTACAAGGTCGAACTTCAGTCCGAAACCTCGGGCGACGAGGCGGGCATCCGTTCGGCCGCCTACAAGATCAGCGGGCCGAATGCCTATGGCTGGCTCAAGTCGGAATCGGGCGTTCATCGTCTGGTGCGCATTTCGCCCTATGACAGCGCGGCGCGGCGACATACGAGTTTTTCGTCGGTCTGGGTCTACCCCGTTGTAGATGACAATATCGAGATCAACATCCCCGACAGTGACATCCGCATCGACACCTATCGGTCGTCGGGCGCGGGCGGGCAGCATGTGAACACGACCGACTCCGCCGTTCGGATCACGCACTTGCCGACCAATATCGTCGTGACCAGCTCAATGAAATCCCAGCACCAGAACCGGGAAGTCGCGATGAACGCGCTGCGCTCGCGGCTTTATCAGCTTGAACTCGACAAGCGGAATGCTGCGATCAATGCCGCGCATGAAAACAAGGGCGATGCGGGCTGGGGCAACCAGATCCGCTCCTACGTGCTGCAGCCCTATCAGATGGTGAAGGACCTCAGGACGGGGTTTGAAACCTCCGATACCGGTGGGGTTCTGGACGGTGATCTGGACGGATTCATGGCTGCGACCCTTGCGATGGATGTTGCCGGCAAAAGCCGGGCAGAGGCGCAGGGCGGCGAATAACACGTCACAGGCCGGAATGTCTGGTCTGGTCGAAGGTTTGGCGTCATACACCATTCTGAAATGATGGAATCCATCAAACGGGTGGTGCCATGGCGCGACGACCGACGATAGACGACCTAGCCGCAGCGGCGGGCGTCAGCACCGCGACCGTCGACCGCGTTCTGAACGGTCGGCAAAACGTGCGGGAGAAGACGGTGCGCCGGGTCCATGAGGCGGCGCGCCAGATCGGCTTTCACGCGGCAGGGCTGATCGGTCGTCGCTTGGTCTCAGAACTGCCCGTCATGCGTTTCGGTTTTGTCCTGTCCAAGGAACGGCAATCCTTCTACCGCAATTTCGCGGCGGAAATTCAGGCGGCGGCCAGTGC
>DAORUY010000037.1:0-17990 GCA_035433445.1 Paracoccaceae bacterium | reverse complement strand
CCGAGGCGCCCTTTGGCAAGATCGGCATGAGCGTCTGCTACGATGTCCGCTTTGCCCATCTCTACCGCCGCCTTGCGCAGGCGGGCGCCACGATCCTGACCGTGCCCGCGGCCTTCAACGACACGACGGGTGCGGCCCATTGGGAAGGTCTGCTACGGGCCCGCGCCATCGAAAACGGGGCCTTCGTTCTGGCCCCTGCGCAATGCGGCAGCCATGCCAATCACAATGGTCGTCCGCGCCGCACCCATGGCCATTCGCTGGCCGTGTCGCCGTGGGGCGAGGTGCTGGCCGATGGTGGAACGGAGGTCGGCGTGACCTTCGTCGACATCGACCTCGCTGCGGTCAACCGGGCGCGCGGGCGGGTGCCGTCGCTGTCGCACGACCGCCCGTTCGAGGGGCCGTGATGTCAAACGACGCGACAGATGCGCTGGCGGTGGCGCTCTTTTCCGAGGTGTTCACGGCCGATCAGCTGGCGCGCAATCTGATTTCGCGCTTTCTGCCGCGCGGGATGGAACTGTCGCATTTCTCGGTTCTCAATCACCTTGCCCATCTGAATGACGAACGCACGCCCGCGCAGCTTGCCGATGCGTTTCACGTCACCCGCGGGGCGATGACCAATACGCTGTCAAAGCTTGAATGGGCTGGCCATGTCCATATCCGCCCCGATTGGGACGATGCGCGCCGCAAGTTCGTGTCGATCAGCCCCTCAGGGCGGGCGGCGCGGGATGCGGCTTTGGCGGCCGTTGCCCCGGTCATTGGCGATGTCGTGCGCGCCATTGGCCCCGAAAAGGTCAAGGCGGTGCTGCCGGTCTTGCGCGACCTGCGCGCCCGGCTGGATGACAGCCAGACCTGAAATGCCTATGGTTCTGCGCGGGAAATCGCCGATTTTGCTTGATTTGCCTCCGAAAAACGACGGCACCGCACGGGATTGGCTTGCCGCAGACAAGCGGATAGTTATGTGCAGCAGCCGGGTGCGCGGCCGTCGGGAACGCGCGGCGAACCGGAGCGAGCTGCACCCTCCGATGGCCCTTAGTCGAAATGTGATATCGTGATCCGAAATTTCCTGCCCAATTTGCGCGACAGCGATATCGGTCGATTGATCTCGGAAAACATCCGCGCGCAACTGCCGCTTTATCTTGTGGCCGTGGTGGCGATGATTGCCGTCGCGGTCACGACCTCGCTGACCGCCTGGATCATGCAAGACATCGTCGATTCGATGACCAAACCCGACAACAGGGCGCGGGTCTTCATGGTGGCGGCAGCGGTGGCGCTGATTTTCTTCCTGAAGGGCATCGCGAGTTACATTCAGGTGGTCGCGCTGACCCGCGCTGGCAACCGGATTGTCGCCACCCAACAACGGCGGCTTTACAACAAGCTGCTGCGCCAGGGCGTCGCCTTTTTCAACATCAACGAATCTTCCGATCTGCTGTTGCGCGTCACCCAGTCGGCCCAATCGGCGCGGATGATCATTGATACGCTGGTCACAGGTTTCGTGCGCGACGTGATGACGCTGATCGGCCTGCTTGCGGTGATGATCTATCAGCAGCCCACTCTGTCACTCATTTCGCTCGTGGTCGGGCCGCTTGCCCTGTTCGGGGTCAGGCTGATCTTGCGCAAGGTGCGCACGATCATGGAAATGGAAATGGCGTCGCTGGGGGAAATCATCAAGGTGATCCAGGAAACCTCGGGCGGCATTCTGGTGGTCAAGGCATTTTCGCTTGAAGATCGCATGGCGGGCCGGATGAATTCGGCCGTCACGCAGGTGGAAAAGCGGTCTAACGCCATCGCGCGGCTAGAGGCGGCGACAAGCCCGATGATGGACACTCTGTCAGGTCTGGCCATCGCCGCCGTCGTCGCGCTGAGCGCGGTGAGCATTTTTGGCGAAAAACCCACCTCTGCCGGGCAGTTGATGTCATTCGTGACCGCACTTCTGATGGCCTATGAACCCGCCAAGCGCCTGTCGCGCATGCGCGTTAGTATCGAGGCCAATCTGGTTGGCGTGCGGATGATGTTCGGCCTGCTCGATGCGCCCGAAACCATGCGTGAGGCGGCAGATCCGGTCGATCTTCCGGCAGGCGCCGGACGGGTGGAATTTCGCGATGTGAGCTTTTCCTATGGCGTCGCGGGGCAGCCTGTCCTGCGCGATCTGAACATCCTTTGTGAGGCGGGCAAGACCACGGCGCTTGTCGGTCCCTCCGGTGGGGGCAAATCGACCATCCTCAACCTTATTCTCCGGCTCTACGATCCCGTGCAGGGCATTGTGACGATTGATGAGGTCGATCTGCGAACTTGTTCCTTCCGGTCGCTGCGCGACAGGATTTCCTTCGTCGGGCAGGGGACTTTCCTGTTTTCGGCGAGCATTCTGGAAAACATCCGTATCGGTCGGCCGGACGCGAGCGAAGAGGAAATCATCGCAGCCGCGCAAGCCGCGAACGCGCACGAATTCATCGAAGGTTTGCCCAGAGGCTATGACACGCCTGTCGGCGAAAATGGCGTGTTCCTGTCGGGCGGCCAGAAACAGCGGCTGGCGATTGCGCGCGCGATCTTGAAAGACAGCCCGATCTTGCTTCTGGACGAAGCGACAAGCGCGCTTGACGCGCGGTCCGAAGCGCTGGTGCAAGAGGCCCTGCACCGCCTGACGCGCGGCCGCACCACCATCGTGATTGCCCATCGCCTGACCACGGTGCTGGAAGCAGACCAGATTTGCGTGATCAACGAGGGTGCCGTGGTCGAACAGGGCTCAACGGCCGAACTGCTTGCCAAGGGCGGCATGTTCAAGACGCTCTATGATCAGCAGTTCCGCGCGGTGAACTGACGGCAGGCGGGGTGTCGTTCGGCCCCTGTTCCGTTTCCGGGGGTTTTGACCTATAGGATCGGGTCTGACCCGAAGGATCCGACGATGACCCAACCGCAAACCCCGGCCCCGCTGGTGCCTGATGTGCATGCGATTCCCCGTAAGGCTGAAGCGGGCGGCAAGGTGAATCTTGTCGGCCTGACGCGCGATGCCCTGCGCGCCGCCCTGATCGCTGCTGGAACGCCGGACCGTCAGGCGAAGATGCGGGTCGGGCAGGTCTGGCAATGGGTCTATCATTGGGGCGTGCGCGATTTTGCCCTGATGACCAACCTGGCAAAGGACTATCGCCAGCTTCTGACCGAGAATTTCACCATCACCCTGCCTGAACTGGTGACAAAGCAGGTTTCTGCCGACGGGACGCGCAAATATCTGGTGCGCATTGCTGGCGGGCATGAGGTTGAAGTCGTCTACATTCCCGAAGAAACTCGTGGCACTTTGTGCATTTCGTCTCAGGTCGGCTGCACTTTGACCTGTTCCTTCTGCCATACCGGAACGCAAAAACTTGTCCGCAACCTGACCGCCGCCGAAATCGTCGGCCAGATCATGCTGGCGCGCGATGATCTTGGCGAATGGCCGGTGCAGGGCGCCCCCAAGGACGAGACGCGGCTGGTGTCGAACGTCGTTCTGATGGGCATGGGCGAGCCCTTGTATAACTTCGAAAATGTCCGTGACGCGATGCGGATCGCGATGGACGGCGAAGGCATCAGCCTTTCGCGCCGCCGCATTACGCTTTCGACCTCGGGTATCGTTCCGGAAATCGCCCGGACCGCCGAGGAAATCGGCTGCATGCTTGCCGTCAGTTTCCATGCGACGACGGACGAGGTGCGCGACCGTCTGGTGCCGGTGAACAAGAAATGGAACATCGAAACCCTGCTGGGCGCGCTGCGCGACTATCCCAAACTGTCAAACTCCGAACGCATAACCTTTGAATATGTGATGCTGAAGGGCGTGAACGACAGCGACGCCGATGCCAAGCGCCTGGTAAAGCTGATCCGCGGCATCCCGGCCAAGATCAACCTCATTCCGTTCAACGAATGGCCCGGCAGCCCTTATGAGCGGTCCGACTGGGACCGGATCGAGGCCTTTGCCGACATCATCTACAAGGCCGGTTACGCCAGCCCGATCCGCACGCCCCGGGGCGAGGATATCATGGCGGCCTGTGGCCAGCTGAAATCCGCGACCGAACGCGCCCGCAAGAGCCGGGCGGAAATACAGGCCGAAGCGGGGCTTTAGTCGGTTGAGGCTATTTTAGGCCTCCGGGCCAGCTATCGCAGGCATTGGCGGCCAAGTGTTATAAGCCGCAAGAAGCGGACGCGGCCTCGCCCTTCTCCGGCCCTCACTGCCCGCCGCCCGCTTCGCCCATGCCCTCTCCATAAAACCCACTGATGGCCGCGACCGCTTCCTCAGCCGTTTCGACATAGCGGAAAAGCTCCAGATCCGCGGCCGAGATGGTGCCTGCCTCGGCCAGCCCCTGCCAGTTGATGATCTTTTCCCAGAAGTCCTTGCCAAAGAGCAGAAACGGTACTTTCGCCATGCGCCCTGTCTGGATCAGCGTCAGCGCTTCGAACATCTCGTCCAGTGTGCCGAAACCGCCGGGGAAGATGCACACGGCCTTGGCCCGCATCAGGAAATGCATCTTGCGGATCGCAAAATAGTGGAAGTTGAAACACAGGTCCGGCGTTACATATTCGTTCGGTGCCTGCTCATGCGGCAAGACGATGTTGAGACCGATGGAATAACCGCCCGCTTCGTGCGCGCCGCGGTTTCCCGCCTCCATCACGCCCGGTCCGCCGCCGGTGATAATCACGTTCTCGCGCCCGTAACTCTCCAGGCTGCGCACGGTCATCAGCCGGGCAAAATGCCGCGCTTCCTCGTAATAACGCGACAGTTCGGCCAGCATGGGCGTCTTCGCTCGGTCCCTCTGGGCAGGTTCGGGAATGCGCGCGCCGCCAAACAGCACAATGGTGGACCGGATGCCGCGTTCGTCCAGCATCATCTGCGGCTTCAGGAGTTCAAGCTGCAGGCGGACGGGCCGCAGTTCTTCGCGGCACATGAATTCGCTGTCGGTAAAGGCCAACCTGTAGGCTGGCGCACGCGTCTGGGCGGTATCGGGGATACGGTCGGCGGCGGCCACATCCTGATGGCTGTCACGGAAGGGGTGGATGCGGGGATCTTGCTTCATGGGAAAGTCCTTGTTCGTGCTGGTCCAAGACCTATAGAGTCCGGCGGCAGTGCGCTAGGGAGGTGAGTTTGGACTGGAATTTCGCCATATCCGAGGCCAGATTGCGCACCGCCCCCTATATCCGGCGGACGCCCGTGATCCAGACGCATCTTGCTGGTCGTGAGGTCGAGCTGAAACTCGAACAGATGCAGCATACAGGCTCGTTCAAGGCGCGCGGCGCCTTCAACTCGCTTCTGTCGCAGAAAGTTCCCGCGGCGGGGGTCGTCGCGGCCTCTGGCGGCAATCATGGCGCTGCCGTCGCCTTTGCGGCCTCGCGGCTGGGTCATCCTGCGAAAATCTTCGTGCCGGAACTCGCAGGAGCGGCCAAGATCGCCCTGATCCGGCGGTCGGGTGCGGATCTGGCGATCGTGCCGGGCGTCTATGACAATGCACTTGCCGCCGCAAAGACCCATGAGGCCGAAACCGGTGCGATGCAGATCCATGCCTATGATGCCCCCGCGACGGTTGCCGGGCAGGGTACGCTCTTTGCCGAATGGGAAGATCAGGGCCTTGCCGCCGACACGGTGCTGATCGCGGTTGGCGGTGGCGGGCTTATCGGCGGGGCCGCAGCATGGTTTGGTGGCCGCCGCCGGATCGTCGCGGTCGAACCTGTCAATGCCCCGACCTTGAACCGGGCCATGGCGGAAGGGCCCGATACGGTCGTCGATGTGTCGGGCGTTGCCGCCAATGCGCTTGGCGCCAAGCGGATCGGCCGGATCGGTTATGATCTTTGCCGTGCAGCGGGGGTGGTTTCGGTTCTGGTCAGTGACGAAGCAATTCTCGCGGCACAGACGCTCCTGTGGCAGGACCTGCGCCAGTGGGTCGAGCCCGGAGGGGCGACCGCGCTTGCGGCGCTTCTGTCGGGTGCCTACCGGCCCGCGCCCGGCGAACGGGTAGCGGTTCTGGTCTGCGGGGCCAATCCCGCGCCGGATCCAGTGCAGGAAACGTCGCATTGAATTCGCCCGATGGCGTCATTATAGGCCAGTTTGTCGTGCAATCTGCCGCCACCTCACACGCCAGGGAGTGATCCATGTCCAATGCCGCGCTGGAAGCCGCCGTCGAAACTGCCTGGGAGGGTCGCGATACGATCAGCCCGGCGACGAAGGGCGAGGCCCGCGATGCGATCGAGGCCACGCTGAGCGCGCTCGACAGCGGCACGCTGCGCGTTGCCGAACGTCAGACGGATGGAAAGTGGCATGTGAATCAATGGGCCAAGAAGGCGGTGCTTCTGTCCTTCCGCCTGACCGATATGTATCCGATTTCGGGGGGTAACGGCGGCTCGACCTGGTGGGACAAGGTGCCTTCCAAGTTCGACGGCTGGGGCGAAAACCAATGGCGCGCCGCCGGGTTCCGCGCTGTGCCCGGCTCGATCGTGCGCCGGTCGGCCTATATCGCCAAGGGCGTGGTTCTGATGCCTTCGTTCGTGAACATTGGTGCCTATGTCGATGAAGGGTCCATGGTCGACGGCTGGGCCACGGTTGGATCCTGCGCGCAGATCGGCAAGAACGTGCATCTGTCAGGCGGCGTCGGGATCGGCGGGGTTTTGGAACCGATGCAGGCCGGCCCCACGATCATCGAGGACAATTGCTTCATCGGCGCGCGGTCCGAGGTCGTCGAGGGCTGCATCGTGCGCGAAGGCTCGGTCTTGGGCATGGGCGTCTTCATCGGCCAGTCCACCAAGATCGTCGACCGGGAAACCGGCGCGGTGATGTATGGCGAGGTGCCAGCGGGATCAGTGGTGGTCGCGGGGTCCATGCCGTCGAAAAACGGCATCAACCTTTATTGCGCGGTGATCGTGAAGAAGGTCGATGCGCAGACCCGCTCGAAAACCTCGATCAACGATTTGCTGCGCGACTGAACGTCGCCATCGGCACAGAGCAAAAGGGGCGCCGGAAAGGCGCCCCTTCGCATGTTCATCGTGCAGAACTGTCGCCCATCGGCTCGATCCGCGGGTCGCCGAAAATGCCCTCGGCGGGATCACCGGATTTCAGCGCCCTGCGTACAGTGGCCTCCTGATCGGCCCCGACGCGCACGACATAAAGCCGGTCGGCCGGATCAACCGAGACAAGGCCATAGGCCATGTCTAGATCCACCACGTCCACGCCCAGCCGCCGGGCGGCGTCGCCAAGGTCCGGCGCCTCCCCGGCAAGACGGAACTGGACCAGAAGCATCGTGTCGGACATGGAACAGCCTCCTTTGGTTGGCTGAGAGGGTGATCAGCTCTTCTTGCCGCCACACCCGCAGCCACCGCCGCCTACAGGCTTGGGGCCTGCGCCCTCGCCACCGCCCGCAGCCTGCATGCCCTGATAGTAGACCATCTGCATCAGCGACATAAGGTCGGTTTCGTCCATGTTGCCACCGTCGCCGTCGCCCATCTCATCACCCATGGCGAACAGCCCGCGCGGACCAGGCCCCGGGGGAAACGGACCGGGGCCGGGTGGGAACGGGCCCGGACCCGGCGGAAGCCTGGGCGGGATCGGGTTGCACAGATGCGGGTAACGTCGGCAGAGATCCGGGAAGGGCGGTTTGCACATCCACGGCATGATTTTGCAGATATCAAACCGGGGAAACTTCCAGATGAAGCGCCGGGCGATGGCGCAGCCATCCACCACGCCCCACCCGGTGTTGAAGTCGAAACCGGAGGGCGACAAGTCCTGCGCTGTCGTGCGGATCAATTCCCGGACCGCATGTGGCGAAGCCGAGGGGTTGCCCGCGACAAACGGCTTGCGGCTGCGGATCGCGGCCACGACACCGGCGACGACCGGGCAGGCGGCCGAGGTTCCGCCATCGGCCGCATAGACGCCCGATCCCGAAAAGTGAGTATAACCGCAGACGTCAGGTTTGTTGCGCGACAGCCGCCCCGGCCCCTGGCTTGAATAGCCGACCCGTTGCTTGGTCGTGTCGACACCGCCGATCGTCAGCACGGAAGGATGGCCGTTCGCGCCATAAATGGCATTGGCCGTGACACCCTGGCAGCGGCCATCAGGGCAGTCCGCCCCGCAGTTTCCGGCCGCAAACAGGATATCGGCACCCGCTGCCTCAAGCGCGGCCACGGCCCTGTTGAACGGATGGTTCGGATTGTCGGAATAGTTCCGGGCGTCGCTGGGCGGGAAATCCCAGGTCGGATGGAACATGCCCCAGCTGTTGTTCACCACCAGCGACCGCGATTCGCCGGGCCGCATCGGCGCGGTCATGACCATGCGCAGATGCTGATAGGCGCGCACCGCTTCCGACAGAAAGCCCGCAAACCCGCCACCGACCTGCGAACGAAGCAACTGGATGTCCAGAAGCGTCGCCTTGGGCGCGGCAAGGAGCGCGTCAAAGGCACACATGGTGCCGTGATCCACCGGCGCGGTGAAAGGCGTCATGCCCGGTCCCGGCACCCAACTGCGGCCCGCATCGATGGCGGGGTTCACCCCCTTGGCCTGCAAATGACCAAGGTTGATACCCGTGTCGACGATGGCCAAAAGCACACCGTTGCCTTCCATGCCCTTCCCGCTCATGTCTGACGTGCAAAGCAGCCGTTTCACATCATCGGAATTGCCCAGCGGCGGACTGCCTGGACAGATGAGGCAGGGTTCGATCGGAAGATCGGCGAAGACACCGATCACTTCGGGCAATTGTGCGATGGCATCCGCCACCTTTTCGTCGCCGTCGGCCACGAGGATCATGCTGCCCGCACCATTTTCATCGACGGCAAAGCGCGTGCTGTTGTCAAATCCACCCGCCATCGCGTCTTGGGCAGTCACGGTGGGAATGAAAACCGGATCAAACCCGGTATCGAGCTTGCCACCCGCCTTTTCGATAGCTTTGGCAAGGCTCGTCTGGCTGGTTGCAGCCATGGCTGCCCCGGGCGCTGGGGGTCGGATCTCGATCATCAGCCTTTGGGGCGCATAAGTGCCCTCTGTGCGGGAGGCTGATTTGGGGTCACGTGCCATTTTATTACCTCGTTGAAAAAGTGTTTCAGGCGGCACTCAAATCCCGCCGCCCGTGGGTCGGAGGTCAACAAATGCGGAGCGTCATGCTCTCGTTGACCTAACGGAAGCTAAGCCTCCGCCGTCAAAGCACCGTGAAAGGTCGGGGGGCTTGTGCGTTAAAAAAGAGTGAATTCTGGAGATTCAACTAAATGGAGAAGTTTCGAAGGTACCTTTGCGCAAATCTGACGAAGATGGGGATTGAAGCGCGGACCCGCGCCGCGCTAAGGCGCTGTCATGGATGACGAGAAGAAATCAAAGCGCCCCCAGCAGGTCTATACGCTGCTTGTCGAGGTTGGCCGCAAGGAAGGCGACGGCCTGCCCAAGGGCGCAACCGGCGCGGCGCTTCTGTGCTATTCGACGGGCGTTTCCGAAGAGGAAGCCGTGCGCGAATGCGTGGCGGTTCTGAAACAGGCCGACATGGCCCCCCTTGATGTGACGGGCTACGGCACCGCCGAGGAGCGGATTGCCGAAGGTCATGAGATCGAAGCGGACGAACGGGAGCTGATGGCGCAGGCCTTGGCTGAAAATGCGGTGATCGTGGTGCAGGCCACCCCGTTTTACGGCGAAGAAGATCGCGCCCGCACCTTGCACTGACCGAAGGAGCCACCATGAGCCATTCGCCCGTCGACCCTGTCGCGCTGACTGCCGATCTGATCCGCTGCCCCTCGGTCACGCCCGAAGAAGGCGGCGCGCTTCAGCTCCTGGAAAAGCTTCTGTCCGGCGCGGGGTTCGATTGTCGCCGGGTCGACCGCAACGGTATTGCCAACCTGTTCGCCCGCTGGGGTCGTCAGGGCGCGAACCGCACCTTCGGTTTCAACGGCCACACCGATGTGGTGCCGGTTGGCGATCTCGCCGCCTGGACCCATGATCCGTTCTGCGGCGATGTGATTGACGGCTGGCTCTGGGGACGCGGCGCTACCGACATGAAATCGGGCGTGGCGGCCTTTGCAGCAGCCGCCGTCGATTTCGTGCGCCAGACCCCACCCGACGGTGCGATCATCCTGGCGATCACCGGCGACGAGGAAGCCGCGGGGGTGGATGGCACCATCGCGATCCTTGACGACATGAAGGCGCGGGGCGAGGCGATGTCGGTCTGCCTCGTGGGCGAGCCGACCTGCCCCGAAACACTGGGCGACATGATGAAGATCGGTCGGCGCGGCTCCCTCACCTGCCATTTCGAAGCGAAGGGCGTTCAGGGCCATTCCGCCTATCCGCACCGGGCCAAAAACCCGCTGCATGCGCTGGTGCGGCTTCTGGACCGGCTGGCCAGCCACACGCTCGATGAAGGCACCGATCACTTCGATGCGTCGACGCTCCAGATCACCACGATCGACACCGGCAATCCGGCGGGCAACGTCATCCCCGCGCGCGCGAAAGCCACGGTGAACATCCGCTTCAACGATGCCCACAGCGGGGCAAGTGTTTCCGACTGGCTCAGGGCCGAAGCAGGCCGGGTCGAGGTGGAAACAGGCGTGAGTTTCGCCCTGTCGATCGACATTGCGGGCGAAAGTTTCGTAACCCCGCCGGGGGACTTCGTGCGACTGGTCGCGGGCGCGGTCACGGCTGAGACTGGCCGCGACCCGGCGCTCTCGACCTCGGGCGGCACCTCGGACGCGCGCTTCGTGAAAGATCATTGCCCGGTTGTCGAATTCGGCCTGGTGGGCAAGACCATGCATCAGGTCGACGAACGGGTGGAAGTGGTGCAGATCGAGAAACTCAAGGCGATCTACACCCGCATCCTGGGTGATTATTTCGCTTGACGGGAAAAAGGCGAGGGCCAGCCCTCGCGCTCCCGGGGTATTTGGGCAAAGAAGAAGGGCATGTGTTTCTTCTTTGCCTAAATACCCATGGCGCGCCCTCTCTGCCAGGCGCACGCTTTCCGCATGACGCGCCGCCCGGTCCATGCTAGGGCGGCGGCATGGCACGCATCCCTTCCAAAACTGAAATCCTGGCCTGGATTGCCGACAATCCCGGCCTGTCGGCCAAGCGCGATATTGCCAAGGCCTTTGGCATCAAGGGCGCCGAGCGGATCGAGCTGAAGCGCCTCTTGAAAGAGCTGGAAAGCGACGGCGCGCTGGAGCGGCGGCGCAAGAGCTATCGTGATGCGGGCGACCTGCCGCCGGTTGCCGTTCTGCTGATCCTTCCGGCCGATGCACATGGCGACCAGTTCGCCCGTGCGCTTGAATGGCAGGGTGAGGGGGCGGAGCCGCGCATCCTCTTTCAGCCCCGCAAGGCGGATGCGCCCGTGGCCGAAGGCGACCGGATCCTCGCGCGCCTCAACCCGGTGCGGGGCGACGGCTATCAGTACGAGGCGCGCCTGATCCGCAAAATCGGCACCAACCCGATCCGCATCGTCGGCATCTTCCGCAAGGCGACCGAAGGCGGGCGGATCGTCGCGATCGACAAGGGATCGGACAAGGAATGGCTGGTCGCCGCCGACGCGACCCATGGCGCGAAAGACGGCGAACTGGTCGAGGCGGAACTGGCAGGCCCCAAGGCCCGCCTTGGCTTGCCCCGCGCCCGCATCGTGGACCGCCTGGGCGACCCCTCGGCGCCGAAGGCCGTGTCCCTGATCGCCATCCACCAGCACGGCATTCCCGACCAGTTTCCCGATGCGGTGATCGCCGAGGCCGACGCCATGGTGCCTGCCCCGCTTGGGGATCGGGAAGACCTGCGGTCCATGCCGTTCCTGACCATCGACCCCGCCGATGCGCGCGACCGGGACGATGCTGTCTGCTCCCATCCCGACGACGATCCGGCCAATGAGGGCGGCCATGTGATCTGGGTCGCTATCGCCGATGTGGCCCATTATGTGACGCCGCAGTCCGCGCTCGACCGCGAAGCGCGGCTCAGGGGCAATTCCAGCTATTTCCCCGACCGTGTGGTGCCGATGCTGCCTGACCGGCTGTCGGGCGATCTCTGCTCACTGCATGAACATGTCGACCGAGCCGTCATTGCCGTGCGTTTGAAGATCGACGGTGCGGGCAACAGGCTCTCGCACCGCTTCACCCGTGGCCTCATCCGCTCGCAAGGCGCGCTGGCCTATGAAGAAGTGCAGGCCGCCCGCGACGGCAGCCCCAATGACCGCACCACGCCACTTCTGGCGGAGGTGATCTTGCCGCTTTATGCCGCCTATGAGACCTGCCTCAAGGCGCGTGCGGCACGTCAGCCCCTCGACCTCGACCTGCCCGAACGCAAGATCGAACTGACGCCCGACGGGCGGGTGCGGTCGGTCGCCTTCAAGGAGCGGCTCGATGCCCACCGGCTGATCGAGGAATTCATGATCCTCGCCAATGTCGCCGCCGCCGAGGAGCTGATCCGCCTGCGCCGGCCGCTTCTCTTCCGCGTTCACGAAGAACCGAGCCCCGAAAAGATCGACGCGTTGCGCGAAGTGGCCGAGGCGTCAGGCTTCACGCTTGCAAAAGGGCAGGTGCTGAAGACCGCCACGCTTAACCGGCTATTGGCACAGTCCGAAGGCACGGATTTCGACGAACTGATGAACATCACCATGCTCCGGTCGATGACCCAGGCCTATTACCATCCACAGAACTTCGGCCATTTCGGGCTGGCCCTGAAGAACTACGCCCATTTCACCTCGCCGATCCGGCGCTATTCCGACCTGATCGTGCATCGCGCGCTGATCTCTGGCCACGGGTGGGGCAAGGACGGTCTTAGCCCGCAGGATGTGGAGATGCTGGAGGACACCGCCCAGCAGATTTCTGATACCGAACGCCGCTCGATGGCCGCCGAACGCGATACGACTGATCGCTATCTGGCCGCCTATCTCTCTGACCGGGTCGGGGCGGAATTCACCGGCCGGATCAGTGGCGTCGCCAAGTTCGGCCTCTTCGTGAAGCTGGATGAAACGGGTGCCGACGGCATGATCCCGATCCGTACGCTTGGCCGCGAGTTCTTCCATCATGACGCCGACAGCCAGACCCTGATGGGCGCCGACAGCGGGCGGCTGATCCGGCTGGGCCAGCGTGTGATCGTGCGCCTGGCCGAGGCGGTTCCCGTGACCGGCGGGCTGACGCTCGAACTGCTGGAGATCGACGGCGAACCGATGGCCGTGGGGACCAGCGCCCGCCGGGGCGCGCGCGCGCCGCGCAAGCCGGGGCTAGCCAAAACCAAGGCTGCGAAACTCAGCCGCAAGGTCGAACGACGCCGGCGCTGAACCGCCGCGCCCCCTCAGCCCATCTTTTCCGGCCGCCAAAAGGCGGCTAGGATGAGAAAAAAGAATGACAGGCGGTTTTCATGCAGTTTCTTCCAGCCGGGCTGATGCTTGCCCTTCTGTCCGCCCCGCCCCTGCCGGGCGGCAGCCCTTCCCCTTCCCAGCTTTCAGGATCGACCATGCCCGCAGGCCCCGAACAGCTTATCACGGTCGGATCGGCGGCGGGGTTCACGGTTTGGGTGAATGATTTCATCGGGCGGGCGGCTGCGCAGGGGATTGACTCCGGCGTGTTGCGCGCGGCCTTTGCGGGTGTGACCTACGATCCTTCCGTGATCGAAAAGGATCGTAATCAGGGCGAATTCGTCAAACCGATCTGGGACTATCTCGACAAGGCTGTGTCGGACGAACGGGTGGCGAACGGCAGAAAGGCGCTGAAACGCCACCGCAAACTGCTTGAACAGATCGAGGCGACTTACGGGGTCGAGAAGGAAGTGGTGGTGGCGGTCTGGGGTCTGGAAAGCTCTTACGGGGCGAACCGGGGCAATCTGCCGCTGATCCAGTCGCTGGCGACGCTCGCCTATGACGGGCGGCGTGGCCGCTTCTTCGAACAGCAGCTTCTGGCCGCGCTCGAAATCATCCAGGCGGGCAATGTCGCGCCCGCGAACATGACCGGCAGCTGGGCAGGGGCGATGGGCCATACCCAGTTCATCCCGACGTCATACCTGGCCTTCGCGGTCGACTTCACCGGCGACGGTCGGCGCGACATCTGGTCGGACGATCCGGCCGACGCGCTTGCCTCCACCGCCGCCTATCTGGCGCGCTCTGGCTGGACCACGGGCCGCCTCTGGGGGGCAGAGGTGCAATTGCCCGCCGATTTCGACGTGGACCTGACCGGCGACGGGGTGCGCAAATCTGCGGCGGATTGGACGGCGCTCGGGGTCCGCGACATGGCGGGCCGCCGCCTGCCCGACCACGGGCCTGCCTCGATCCTTCTGCCCGCCGGGGCGCGGGGGGCGGCCTTCATCATCTATCCGAACTTCCGGGCGATCGAGAGATACAATGCCGCCGATGCCTATGTGATCGCCATTGGCCATCTCTCGGACCGGCTGAAGGGCGGCGCACCCATTCAGGCCGCCTGGCCGCGCGAAGACCGTGCGCTGCAACTGGATGAACGGGTGGAACTGCAAGAACGCCTGACGGCCGCAGGGTTTGACACCGGTGGCGCGGACGGCAAGGTAGGCCCCAAGACCATAGGCGCGGTCAAGGCCTTCCAGCGTTCGATCGGAATGATTCCGGACGGCTACGCGAGCCTCGATATTCTGAAACGTCTCAGGGGTTGAACCATCCGGGGCGCTGCCCCGGACCCCGGGGTATTTGTGGCAAAGAAGAAACAAGCAGGCTTCTTCTTTGCCATAAATATCCCCGCCGGAGGCACAAAGCGCCGCGGGCCTTGGCCCGCGGCGCACATGTATCGGATGAGGCCGTCAGGCCTCGCGTCTGAATCAGGCGGCGCGTGCCGCGCGGATCGCGTCGTCGAGCTTGCCAAGCGCCTCGGTGAAGACCTCATCCTGGATGGTGATCGGCGACAGGAAGCGGATCACATTGCCATGAACGCCGCAGGTCAGCAGGATCAGGCCGCGCTTCAGCGCCTCGGCCCGGACCTTGTTGGCAAAGTCGGCCGAAGGTTTACCACCCACGTTGAACTCGACGGCATTCATGAAGCCGGGGCCGCGAATGTCGACGATCTCGGGCACTTCGTCGCGCAGCATTTCCAGATGCTGCTTCAGGCGCGATCCAAGCTGGTTGGCGCGGTCGCAGAGCTTTTCCTCCTCGATCACGTCCAGCACCGCATTCGCCGCCGCGATTCCCATGGGCGAGCCGCCATAGGTGCCACCAAGCCCGCCCGGGCCGGGGGCATCCATGATCTCGGCGCGGCCGGTGACGGCGGCCAACGGGAATCCGCCCGCCAGCGCCTTGGCCATGGTCATCAGGTCGGGCTGCACATCGTGATGCTCCATCGCGAACATCTTGCCGGTGCGGGCAAAGCCAGTCTGCACTTCGTCGGCGATCAGCAAGATGCCATGTTCGTCGCAGATCGCGCGCAGCGCCTTGAAGAATTCGCGCGGGGCCTCATAGAAACCACCTTCACCCTGAACCGGCTCAAGGATGATGGCCGCCACCCGCTTGGGGTCGACATCCGCTTTGAACAGGTAGTTCAGCGTGTCGAGCGATTGTTCCACCGTCACCCCATGCAGCGGTACCGGGAAGGGCACGTGGAACACATCGTTCGGCATCGCGCCGAACCCCACCTTGTAGGGCACGACCTTGCCGGTCAGCGCCATGCCCATGAAGGTGCGTCCGTGGAAAGCGCCGGAAAAGGCGATCACGGCCTGGCGACCAGTGGCGGCACGGGCGATCTTGATGGCGTTTTCCACGGCCTCGGCACCGGTGGTCACGAAGATCGATTTCTTCTCGCCCTTGATCGGCACGATCCCGTTCAGCCGTTCGGCCAGACGCACATAGTTTTCGTAAGGCACGACCTGATGGCAGGTATGGGTGAAATGATCGAGCTGATCTTTCACCGCTGCGATGACCTTGGGGTGGCGGTGGCCAGTGTTCACGACCGCGATCCCTGCCGCGAAGTCGATGTAGCGGTTGCCTTCCTTGTCCCAGATCTCGGCATTTTCGGCCCGGTCGACGAAGATCTGGGTCAGAACGCCCACGCCGCGCGACATGGCGGCCTTGCGGCGGGTTTCGATTTCGGCGTTGCTCATGGTGCTCCTCGTGGTAGGGCAGAAAACGAATCCCGGCCCGTTGCTAATCTTGCTTAATATACTATGCTTGCGACAAATAAATTTATCAATCGCCACCGCCTGCGGCAAGTATTATCCGGAGGCGAGAAGAGGAAGAGATGAGTTTCGATACCGGAGCGCGGCTAAAAGCCGAGCGCGAGGCGCGCAAGATGTCGCAACGCCAGCTTGCTGTCGCTGCCGGCGTGACCGGCGCGATGATCTCGATGATCGAGCAGAACCGCACCAGCCCTTCGATCGCGACGCTGAAAAAGATCATGACCGGGTTGAACATGCCGCTCAGCGCCTTCTTCGCCGAGGATGAGGTCTCCAAGGCCAAATGGCATTTTACCCCCGACGAATTCCGTGAAATCATTCCGCCGGGCGCGGAGGCCGACCGGATGATCCGGTTCCTGCGGTTCGGCCATGCGGCCGACAGCGACCTTCTGATGCTGTACGAACGGTATGCGCCGGGCGCCGACACCGGCCCCGATGTCTACAGCCACGAGGGCGAGGAAGCCGGCCTCGTGATCACCGGCCAGATCGAACTGACCGTGGCGGGCGAAACTCGTTTGCTGAAAGAAGGCGATGCCTATCACTTCAACAGTCGTCTCGCGCATCGCTTCCGCAATCCCGGGTCGGGCGAATGCGTGATCGTCAGCGCCGCGACCCCGCCGACCTTCTGAAGATCAGGCGAGATAGGCGCGGAAAGCGTCCACCACTTCCTCGTAGACCGCCCGTTTGAACGGCACGATTGCGGTAATCATTTCGTCTACGGTCACCCATTTCCAGCGCGAGAATTCAGGATGCGCCGTGGCGATATTCACCTGATCGTCGCGCCCCAGATAACGGTAGAGGAACCATTTCTGCCGCTGGCCCCGGTATTTGCCGCCCCAAACCTTGCCCAGAAGCTCTGGTGGCAAGTCATACGTGACCCAATGGTGGGTCTTGCCGATAAAGTCGACCAGATCGGCGGTCACGCCGGTTTCTTCCCACAGTTCGCGCAGCGCGGCCTGACGGGGCTTTTCGCCCTCGTCTATGCCACCTTGAGGCATTTGCCAGGCGGGGCTGTCGCTGTCGCGGCGCTGACCGGCAAAGATCAGCCCGTCGGCGTTGATCAGCATGACACCCACGCAGGGGCGATAGGGAAGCGGCTCAGTGGGCATCTTATATCTTTCAAGGCACATGGGGCCGGTTGTCCGGCCCCATCGCAGGTCACTTGCTTTCCGAAACCACTGTCAGGCCTTTGATGATGTCGATGGCATAGGCCATCTGGTAATCGTCCTGACGGCGTTTGGCGGCTTCCTCGGCCTGTTTCTGTTCCTCTTCGAAGACCTTCTTTTCATCGTCGGTCATCGAATCGTTGGACAGCGCCCCGCGCAGGTCGGCTTCCGAACGGGTCTTGCGGGCCGTTGCTTCTTCCGGGGTCTCGGCTGGCGCATTGGGATCGACCGGCGGCGGCACGGGCTGTTCGACAACGATATCGGGCGAAATACCCAAGGACTGGATCGACCGGCCCGATGGCGTGTAATAGCGCGCCGTTGTCAGTCGCATGGCCGCGTCGCCCTTCAGCGGGATCACCGTCTGAACCGACCCCTTGCCGAAGCTCTTGGTGCCGACCACGATGGCGCGGTGATGATCTTGTAGCGCACCGGTGACGATTTCCGATGCCGAGGCCGAGCCACCGTTGATCAGCACGACAACGGGCTTGCCTTGCGCCAGATCGCCGGGTTCAGCGTTGAAGCGCTCGCTGTCCTCGGGCTTGCGGCCACGGGTCGAAACGATCTCGCCCTTTTCGAGGAAGGCGTCCGATACGGCAATCGCCTGGGTCAAAAGGCCACCGGGGTTGTTGCGCAGGTCAAGGACGAAACCGTTCACCTTGTCGATGCCGCCCAGTTCCTCGATGGATTTCTTGATACCTTCCTCAAGGCCGCTGTAGGTCTGGTCGCTGAAGGTTGTCACCCGCAAGATGACCGTG